>JACCVQ010000253.1 GCA_013698095.1 Chloroflexota bacterium | reverse complement strand
CCGCTCGGGGCGCCACGCCGCCCGCCGCGGCCTGCGCCGGCGGCGACCTCGCGCCCGAAGGCCTCCGGCCCACGGGTGAGCGCCCCATCCCAGTCGACCGCCAGATCGGCGAGCAGCGAGACGTCCTCGCCGCGATGGTCGATCCGGCCGGCCACGAGGAGGATCGTGCCCTCCGTCCACGTCGCCGCTGTCTGCTCGTACATCTTCGGGAAGACGACGACCTCGATCGTCCCCTGGAGGTCCTCGAGAGTCGCCACACCCATCGTTGCGTTCGCCTTCGTCACGACCCGCCGGAAGCCGGTCACGATCCCGCCGATCACGACCCGCTGGCCGTCGAGGGACTCGTCCTTCAGGTCGCTACTGAAGGCCGTCACGAACTGGCCGACCTGGGACGCGACCTCGCCCATCGGGTGCTCGGACAAGTAGAGCCCGAGGAGCTCCTTCTCCCAGCGAAGGCGCTCCCGAACCGGGACCTCGGTCGCGAACGGGAGCGGCCGTTCCAGGGCCGTCGGGTCGTCGGCGCCGAGGTCGAACAGTGATGTCTGGCCGCTGATCCGATCGCGCGACGCGGCCTGCCCGGCATTGATCGCGTCGTCGAGCCCGAGCAGGACCTGGGCCGGATGCCCGATCTCGTTGAGCGCGCCGACCTTGGCGAGCGCCTCGAGGACCTTGCGGTTGACGAGCCGGAGGTCGATCCGCGAGCACAGGTCGGTCAACGACTTGAACGGGCCGCCCTCGGTCCGCGCCGCGACGATCGACTCGATCGCGCTCTGTCCGACGTTCTTGACCGCCAGCAGCCCGAACCGGATCGCCGGTCCCTCCACGGTGAACTCGACGCCCGACGTGTGAACGTCGGGGAGCTTGATCTCGATCCCCATCCGGCGGCACTCGGCGATCGCCGCCGCAACCTTCTCCTCGTTCGACCGAAACGCCGTGAGGACCGCGGTCATGTACTCGACCGTGTAGTTCGCCTTGAGGTACGCGGTCTGGTAGGCGATCAGGCCGTAGCAGGTGGCATGGGCCTTGTTGAACCCGTAGCGCTCGAACGGCTCGAACGCCTTGAACACCGCGTCGATCGTGTGGGGCTCGACCCCGCGCTGGGCGGCCTGGGTGACGAACTTCTCCTTCTGGGCGCGCAGGACCGACGATTTCTTCTTCCTGATCGCATAGCCGAGGGTGTCGGCCTCGGGTCCGGTGAAGCCGCCGAGGGCCACGGCCGCGGACATGATGTCCTCCTGGTAGACGAAGATCCCGTAGGTCTTCTCCAGGTACGGCTCGAGGAGCGGGTGGAGGTAGGTGACCTTCTCCTGGCCGTGTTTGCGCCGGATGTAGGCGGGGATGTTGTCCATCGGGCCCGGCCGGAAGAGCGCGACCATGGCCGCGAGGTCGTAGACCGAGGTCGGCTTGAGCTCCCGGATGTAGCGGCGCATGCCCGCCGACTCGAGCTGGAAGATGCCGGTCGTCTCGCCCGAGGCGAGGAGCGCGAAGGTCGCGGCGTCGTCGAGCGGGATGTCGTCGAGGTCGATCTCGGTCCCCCGTTCCTGCTTCACGAGATCGACGGCGTGGCGCAAGATCGTCAGGTTCGACAGGCCCAGGAAGTCGAACTTCAGGAGGCCCAGCGTCTCGATCGCGTGCATCTCGTACTGGGTCATCAGGGCGTCGGAGTTCGTCGCCTTCTGGAGCGGCATGAGCTCGGTCAGCGGCTCGCGGCTGATCACGACTCCGGCGGCGTGGGTCGAGGCGTTGCGGGCGACGCCCTCGAGCTGGCGGGCGAAGTCGATGATCCGCTTCACGGCCGGATCGGCGTCGACCTGGCCTTTGAGGTCGGGCGAGATCTGAAGCGCCTCGTCGAGCTTGATCCCGAGCTGGTTCGGGATCGCCTTCGCGATCCGATCGACCTCACCGTAACTGTGACCGAGCACCCGCCCGACGTCGCGGATCGCGGCCCGGGCGAGCATCGTCCCGAAGGTGATGATCTGGGCGACGTGGTCCGAGCCGTACTTGCGGCTGACGTAGTTGATGACCTCGTCGCGGCGCTCATCCTCGAAGTCGACGTCGATGTCGGGCATCGTCACCCGGTCGGGGTTGAGGAAGCGCTCGAACGGCAGGCCGTAGGCGATCGGATCGACCGGCGTGATGCCGAGGGTGTAGGTCACGATCGAGCCCGGGGCACTGCCCCGGCAGGTCGTCTGGATCCGCTGGCTGCGGGCGAACCGGACGAAGTCCGAGACGATCAGGAAGTAGCCGGCGTAGCCCATCGACAGGATGACGCCGAGCTCATAGTCGAGCCGCTCCTGGAGAACCGGCGTCACCGTCCCATAGCGCTCCTCCAGGCCGCGCTGGCACTCCTCGCGGAGCCAGGTCTCCGCGGTGTGGCCGTCGGGGACCGGGAAGTGCGGGATCCGGAGCTGGCCGAGGGGCAGCTCGATGTCGGTCATCTCGGCGATCCGGCGGGTGTTCAGGATCGCCTCGCGCTGGTCCGGGAAGAGCGCCGCCATCCGGGTCGCCGGCTTCAGCCAGAAGTCGTTGCCGGCGAACTTCATCCGGCCCGGCGTGTCGATGTTGTTGCCGGTGCCGATGCAGAGCAGGACATCCTGGGCGTCGCTCTGGACTTCGTGGACGTAGTGCAGGTCGTTCGTGACGACGAGCGGAACGCCCGTCTCCGGGGCCAGGCGGAGGAGCTTCTCGTTCAACGCCCGCTGCTCAGGCATCCCGTGGTCCTGGAGCTCGAGGAAGAAGTTGCCCTTGCCGAGGATGTCCTGGTACTCGCCGGCCAGGGTCCGGGCGCTGGCCCAGTCCTCGATCTCGAGGGCCCGCGGGATCTCACCACCCAGACACGCGCTCAGCCCGACGAGCCCCTCGCTGTACTTCGCGAGATGCTCGCGGTCGATCCGTGGCTTGTAGTAGTAGCCGTCGACGTGGGCGTCGGTGACCAGCCGGCAGAGGTTCTTGTAGCCGACGAGATCCTTGGCCAGGAGGACCAGGTGGAACGGCTGGGCGTCGGCTTTGCCCTCCTTCTCGGTCATCGACCGGCGGGCAACGTAGGTCTCGACCCCGATGATCGGCTTGATGCCCTTCGCCTTGGCCGCCTGGTAGAACGCGACGGCCCCGTAGAGCGCGCCGTGATCGGTGATTGCGAGGCTGTCGAAGCCCTGCGCGGCGGCCGAATCGACGAGGTCCGTGATCCGTCCCAGCCCGTCGAGGAGGCTGAATTCGGAGTGGACGTGGAGATGCGTGAAGTCGTTCGGGGCGAGGGTCGTCACGGGTCGCCCATGGTAGCCGCTGGCGTCCCGGCGGGGATTGGGCGGTGCCGTCGGGCCATGCTGTCCGGGGGCGTCAGGCGCGGGCCGCGGCCTCATCGGCGAGCGGGGCTGGACCGAACGCGGCGAACGCGACGAGGAGACCGCCGCCAAACGTCGCGAGCAGGTGGAATGCGGTCGCGGGCAGGCCGGCGTATGTGGCAGGTGGCGGGAGGCTTGCCGGGTCGGGCGAGGAGCAGCCGCAGGCCGTCTGATACCAGACCAGGAGGAATGCCGCCCAGACCGCCACTCCGATCCAGGAAAGCGCCAGGAGTCGCCCAACGAGGCGAACCTGTCGGCTCGCGGGCCGCTCGGCGATCGCCGCGACCACGAGGGCCACGACGACCAGAGCAGCGAAGATCGGATCGAGGTCGGCGTCGCCGTCTAGCCCAGAGAGGACGAGGGGGATCGCCGCGAGAACCGCGGCGCCGAGGGCCGCGCCGACGGCGCGGTTCGACCTGCCGGCTGGCCGCACGGGTCGCTGGCGGGCCTCCAGGTTCATCGTCATGGGCCAGACAATACTTGGCTCGGCAAGACCTGGCGCCTGGGTCCTGGCGCTGCCTCGTCTATCGTGGTCGCGATGGACTTCCGCCTGCCGTCTCCGCCCGATCCCGGCGCCGACGTCGACTTCGACGAGGTCATCGACGACGTCGTGGACACGCTGCCGGCCGCCTTCCTCGAGCGGCTCGGCTCCGTCGCGATCGTCGTTGAGGACGAGGCCAGCCCGGACCAGCTCGCGTCCGTCGACGCGCCCGGCCTGTTCGGGCTGTACCAGGGCGTGCCGCGAACCCGGTTCGGCGTCGACAACGTCCCGCTGCCCAGCAAGATCACCCTGTTCCGTGGGCCCCTCTCCCGGGCAAACCGCGAGCCCGCGCGACTCCGCGAGGCGATCGCGACCACGCTCCTCCACGAGATCGCCCATCACTTCGGCATCGACGACGCGCGGCTCCACGAGCTCTGGGCGGCGGGCGAGGCCTCGCGTGCCGGCGGCGGACGAGGGCACGCCCATGGCTGACCGACCGGCCTGGCGTACGCCGCCGACACGAGCGAACCTTGCCTGGGTGAGCGCTATTGTCGGGCCCGGAGCGCGCGTCCTGTCCGTCGCCTCGCTCCGTGGCGGCGTGGCCCAGGCAACCGATGCTGTGACGGTCGACAGCGCCGCCGGCCGGCGCCACCGGTTGGTCCTGCAGCGCTGGATTCGACCGGGCTGGGAGACGGACGATGTCGGCTTCGATCCGGCCAAGGAAGCGGTCGTCCTGGAACTCCTCGCCGGGCACGAGATCCCGGTACCGTCACTCGTCGCGGTTGATCCCGATGGCTCGGCGGCCGGCGTTCCGTGCCTGTTGACGAGCCGGCTTGACGGCGGCCCGCCGACGGCGAGGAAGGTGAGCCGGCCGGCCGTGCTCGATGCGCTCGGCCGAACCCTGGCCGCGATTCAGCGGGTCGGAGCGGCTGCATTCGACGCACGTCCGGGCGCGCAGCACAGCTTGCCGCAGTACGAGCCCTTCGGCGACCTGGCGTCGGCGACAGTCCCGTCGTTGAGCCGGCGACCCAAGCTGTGGACGGCGGCGAGGACCGCGGCGGCCGCGCGGCCGCCGCGCGGCCCCGCCACGTTCCTCCACCGTGACTTCCATCCCGGCAACACCCTCTGGATCGGGGACCGCCTCAGTGGCGTCGTCGATTGGACGTCCGCGTCGCTCGGTCCCGCCGCGGCGGACCTCGCCCACCTCCGGGTCAACCTCGTCGTCTTAGTCGGACCCGATGCCGCCGATGACGCTCGCGCGGCATTCCTCGCGGCCGGCGGCGTCGCCCACGGTGGGCGCCATCACGATCTTCGGACGGTCTTCGACTTCCTGGGCGACGCTCCGCCAGGGACGACCGTCGATCCCGCGCTCGATCGGCTCGAGGCGTATCTCACGCGGGTGCTCGAGTCCAGCGATGACTGACCGGCGCACGAAGCTGTCGGTGACGTCCGGCAACGCTTCATGTCGGACGCCGGTGCGCCGTTGCGAGCGGTCTGGCGCGGTCCGGTGGGGGCCAGGCCGACACCGATTGCACACGGACCGTCAATAGGGAACCTTTCGTACTAGACGCCGGTAGGACTGATGCCGCATGGTTCGCAGGCTTCGGGGATCACGGGGCCAGGAAGGAGCGATTCGGCGCCTTCAACTAGGGGATGGAGAAATGCGACATCGAATGAGAACTCGAGCCCTGGGATGGCTCGTCGTCGCGGGTCTGGTGCTCGGCGCGGTAGCAGGTCCGACTGTTGGCGGTGCGACCGCAGCGGAACCGTTGACAGGCGCGATCTGGACGTCGCTCGCCGACGGATCCTCGGTCAACGCCAACCGCTACGACCTCAAGTCCGACGTCTACCTCAACGGCGGCCCCCAGAACTGCAACGACGGCGGCCTGCCGGACGGCCTGTACTACTTCCAGGTGACCGATCCGAGCGGCGCGACGCTGTTGTCGTCGGACGCGATCTCGGCCCGCCAGGTCGAAGTCGTCGACGGCGTCATTGCCGGCGTCGGTCCGACCGGCACCCACGATGAGGGCGAAAATGGCGACTGCGGGAGCGTCCCGGTCCAGCTGTTCCCGTACGACGACACCCCGAACCCCGGTGGCGAGTACAGCCTCGACCTGGCCCCGGCTGCCGAAGTCGCTCTTTGCCCGGGCTTCGATGGAGGCGCGTCCACGACGCTGAACTTCGTCAAGGACTGCTCGGTCTCCCAGAAGAACGACAACTTCAAGGTGGGCGACGCGCCGCCGAGCGATCCACCGTCGGATCCGCCGTCGCTTCCGCCCAGCATCCCGCCCAGCATCCCGCCGAGCGTCGAGCCGTCGGTCCCGCCGAGCGTTGAGCCGTCGGTTCCGTCGAACGAGGCCACGATCTCCATCACGAAGTTCCTCGACGTGGATGGCAACGCGGCCACCACCGATGATCTGATCGAGGGCCAGGGCTGGACCTTCGCGATCACCGTCGATGGCGGCACGGCCTCAACGAACTCGGTCGCGACCAATGGCAACGGAGAGGCAGACTTCGACGTCACACTGACCGGCGACATCACCACCGTGTCGATGGCCGAAGCGGGCCAGGAAGGTTTTGACATCCTCAGGGCCAATTGTGCGGAGAAGATCGGCGAGCAGCTCGGCGAGCTATTCGGTGACCTCGTCGGTACGACCCTGACGATCGATATCGAAGCCGACACCAACTACGACTGCGTGTTCGTCAACACGGGTGGCGAGGTCCAGGCCGAGACCGGCACGCCGACCGTCACCAGCGGGACCACCCCGCCGCCGACGGACACGATCCGCTCGACCAGCCAGTCGTCAGACGGCCCCCGTCTGCTGCTTCTGCTGATCGCGGGCCTGATCGCGACACTCCTCGTGATCACCCCGGGTCCGGCCGCGCGGCGCCGCCGCTAGGCCCACACCGACCCGGCTGACGTGGCCGACAATCCGCCCGAACTGACACCCCCGGCCTACGCCGGGGGTGTCGCTCTGTCCGGAGCCGAGCGTCAGGGCGTGATGAGACCCGCGACGATCGGGGCGATCCGCTCCACCCACAGCCGGTACTGCGCGCCCGATGGATGCAGCCCGTCGTCGGCGACGAGCGAGCGGTCGTCAGCGGCCCGCAGCGAGATGTCGTGGATGTCGACCCAGGCGATGTCACGATCCGCCGCGAGTTTGCGAAGAATCTCGTTGTTGGCCCGGATCCCCGCCGCCTGGGCGACCGGGTCGCCGTAGCTCGAGCCCTGCGGCGTCACCGTGTAGTCGGGGGTCGCGACCGCGACGATCCGTTCGGCCGGCAATCGCTCGAGGAGCGCATCCAGGATTCGCCCGGCGTTCGCGCGGTACGTGTCCGGTGACACGCCCTGGACGACGTCGTTCACCCCGATCAGGAGCGTCGCGAACTCCGGGTCGAGATCGGCGAACTGGGGCAGTTCCACCTCGATCACGTCGCTCGAGGTGAAGCCGTTGACCCCGAGGTTGGCGACGAGGTCGAGGGTCGGCGCGCGATCGCCGAGCGCCGCGACCAGCTGGTCGGGCCAGCGCTCCGACGGGGCTCGGGTGGCCGTCCCGATCGTGTAGCTGTCGCCCAACGCAACGTAGCGCAGCGCAACGGGCGTCTCAACGGATGATCGGGCGGATGGCCCTGGTCGCTGCGCCGCGCACGCCGTGACACCGGCGCCGAGAGCAACGGCGATGACGGTAAGCAGCATCGGCGCCGCTCGTCCCGTCACCGAGCCGGTTCGACGGGCGTACCCGACGATTCGGGCGCAGCGGTCGGTCGGCCATCGAACCGTCCGTCCCCGACCGCTCCCAGATACTCGCGAACGAGCCCGGCGAACGCCTCCGGGCGCTCGAGATTCAGCATGTGGGCCGCGTCCGGCCAGACAACGAGGCGGGCTCGTGACGCCTCCGCCGCGACCCGCTCGGCCGTCGCCCGGATCGAGGGCTGATCGGCGTCGCCGACGAGCACGAGGACGGGGCACGTCAGCTCCGCGATGCGGCCGGCGGCCGGCGGCGACAGCTCGTTCTCCGGGTAGAGCTCGGCGTCCCACTCCGGGATCTCGAAGGCCTCCCGCTGCATCCGGCCGACAAAGGCGCGGACATCCGGATCGACCGCGTCCGGCGCCCGGCCCCGGCCGTCGACCCAGGCCCGGAGGTTCACCTCGACCGCAGCGTCGATGTCTCCTCGGTCGAGGGCATCGATTTCCGCCTTCCAGATCGGGCGGAGCTCGGCCGGGGTCTCACTGAACAGTGCCCCGCCGGGCCCGACGAGGACGAGCGACGCAACCGCCCCGGGTCGGGCGAGCGCGACCTCGACCGCGATTCCCGCGCCCATCGACGCGGCGACGATGTGGGTCCGCTCGAGCAGGAGCTCATCGAGGAGATCGAGGAGGTCAGTGTGATGAGACCACGAGCCCGATGGCGGCAGCGACTCGCCGACCCCCCGAACGTCGTGCCGGATCACCCGGTGGTCGGTCGCGAGGTCGGCGGCGAAGTGGGACCACATCCGCCGATCGGCCACGCCGGCATGGATCAGGACCACCGGCTCGCCGGAGCCCTCGTCGTCGTAGGCAATCCCACTCGCCGTCCTGCCGCCCGGCGCGGCGCCGCCGGATGCTTGTTCGGGTGCTTGTGCAGGGGCCTCTGGATCGGACCGCCCGGGAGATGAACCATCGAACATGACGGAAAGCATATGCACATGCGAGCATCGAGGCCCTATCCTTGCGGCCGGACGCGATCCTTCGATCGGAGCCACGGACCTTGCCTTCGGCGCTGCGCCGGAGTTGCCCGGCCGAGCCCGGCTCGATACGATGCGCGCCGATGGTCGCCCGATCGGGCGAACGTTCTTCGAGACCGTGGCGGACCGCAGCACAAGTGTGGCCGGACGGACTCGATGCTGGAGGAGGACACATGCACAAGCGCTCGCTTGGCCTGTCGCTGGTCGGCAGCCTGGCCATCATCGTCGGGGCGTGCGGCACGGCCGCAACCCCGACCCCGTCGTCGTCGCAGGCGGCCTCACAGCCCGCCGCCTCGGCTTCGGCCCCGGCGGCATCAGGCTCGGACGCGGCCCCGTCGGCGTCAACCTCGGCCATGAAGCCGATCAAGGTCGGCGTCGTGACCGACGTCGGTCAGCTCGAGGACAAGTCGTTCAACCAGTCGTCCAATGAGGGTGCCAAGGCGGCGGCCACCGAGTCCGGTGGATCGCATGAGGTCATCGTCACCAAGGCGATCTCGGACTACGCAGCGAACATCCAGACCCTCATCGACGCCGACTTCGACGTGATCGTGACCGTCGGCTTCCTGATCGGGACCGACACGGCCAAGGCCGCCAAGGCCAACCCGGACGTCAAGTTCGTCGGCGTGGACCAGGGCGTGTGCGTCGACGAGGCGGGCGCCCCGGACGGCACGTTCGCCTGCAAGGGTGACGCCGCGACGCTCCTCCCGAACTATCAGGGCATCGTCTTCGCCGAAGCCCAGCCCGGATACCTCGCCGGCATCGTTGCGGGCAGCATCAGCAAGTCGGGCACGATCGGCGCCGTGGGCGGCACGAACGTCCCGGCCGTCGTGAACTACTGGCGCGGCTACGAAAACGGCGCGAAGTCGATCAAGTCGGACATCAAGGTCCTCTACCAGGAGACGGATCCGGATCCGTCCAAAGGCTTCAACGACCAGAGCAAGGGCAAGACCATCGCCAACCAGTTCCTGAGCCAGGGTGCCGACGTGATCTTCCAGATCGCCGGCCTCACCGGGCAGGGCGCACTCGAGGCGGTCTGCGCCAAGGACGGCGCGTACGGCATCGGCGTCGACGTCGATCAGGCCGTCAGCCTGCCGACCCTCTCCAAGTGCATCGTCACCAGCGCCGAGAAGAAGCTGGTCGACACGGTCAAGGCCGTCGTCCTCAGCGTCGCCTCGGACACGTTCAAGGCGGGCACCGTCCCGTACAACGCGGCGTCCGATCCGCAGGCCATCGGCCTGTCGGCCTACCACGACAACGCGGCGCTGATTACGCCCGAGATCCAGGCCAAGCTCGACGCGGCCCTTGCCGCCCTGAAGGACGGCTCACTCGATCCGTGCGCTCCGATCAAGTGCACGGTGGCGGGTAGCTGACCCGACGGGTCCGCACCTTCGCTCCACATCCGAGGGGTGGTCAACGGACCACCCCTCGGTCGATTCCGGCCCCTATGATGGCGCCAGTTGTCCGCGCGACTGACCGTCCCTGACCCGCGCTCCGTCGAGGCCGCCGTGACCGAGTCCCCGTCCCCACCTGTGACCGCGCCGGCGCTGGAGATGCGCGCGATCACCAAGCGCTACCCCGGCGTGGTCGCCAACGACGCGATCGACATTGACGTCCGACCGGGCGAAATTCATGCCCTCCTCGGCGAGAACGGTGCGGGCAAGTCGACCCTGATGAACATCCTGTACGGGCTGGCAACCCCGGACAGCGGCGAGATCCTGCTCGACGGCGCTGAAGTCCGGATCGGCGGGCCATCGGACGCGATCGCCCGTGGGATCAGCATGGTCCACCAGCACTTCATGCTCGTCCCGGTGATGAGCGTCGCCGACAACATCCTCCTCGGTGCCGAGACGATGGCCAACCCGATCTTCCTCGATCGGAAGGAGGCGCATCGCCGGATCGTCGAGCTCGGGACGCGGTTCGGGTTCCAGATCGACCCGGACGTGCCGGTCGGAAGCCTGTCGGTCGGTTGGCAACAACGGGTCGAAATCCTCAAGGCGCTCTACCGCCAGGCGCGAATCCTCGTTCTCGACGAGCCGACCGCCGTCCTGACGCCGCAGGAGACGAAGGAGATCTTCGTCGTCCTCCGCCGCCTTGCCGACGAGGGTCACAGCATCATCTTCATCAGCCACAAGCTCCACGAGGTCCTCGAGATCGCGGATCGGATCACGGTCATCCGGCGGGGCAAGGTGGTCGGGACCAGGGCGCCGGCCGAGACGAACGAGGACGACCTCGCGGCGCTGATGGTGGGCCGCAACGTCCAGCTCGTGGTCGACCGCGGGGAATCGCATCCGGCGGGCGCCACCCTCGTCGTCTCCGACCTCAAGGTCGCCGACGACCGTGGCCAGGAGTCGGTGAACGGCGTCAGCTTCGAGGTCCGAGCCGGGGAGATCCTCGGCGTCGCGGGCGTCGCGGGCAACGGCCAGGAAGAGCTCGTCGAGGCGCTGACGGGTTTGCGCAAGCCGACAGGCGGAACCGTCAGCATGGGCGGCCGCGACGTGACCGGCGCAGGGCCCCGTGCTCTCCAACAACAGGGCATGTCGTTCGTCCCGGGCGACCGCCATCGATTCGGCCTGGTCCTCGGCTTCTCCCTGGCCGACAACCTGGTCCTGACCCAGTACGACGAGCCGCCCTACGTCAAGGGCCTGCTCCGGGACGAGAAGGCCATCGCCGCGTGGGCCAAGCGGGCAATCGCCGAGTACGACATCCGGACTCCGTCGGCGAACGTGAATGCGTCGACGCTCTCGGGTGGCAACCAGCAGAAGGCGATCGTCGCCCGCGAGTTCAGCCGCGAGCTGACGGTCCTGATCCTCGACCAGCCGACCCGCGGACTCGACGTCGGGAGCATCGAGTTCATCCATCGCCAGGTCGTCGCCAAGCGCGACGAGGGCGCGGCCATCCTTCTTGTCTCGGCCGAGCTCGACGAGGTCCTGGAGCTGGCTGACCGAGTGGCGGTCATGTATCGCGGAGAGATCGTCGCGGTCGTCGACGGCCCGACCGCCGAGCGCGAGGACGTGGGGCTCCTGATGGCCGCGGGGCGCCGGGCGATCCCGCCGGTCGCGTCTGATGCCGTCGCCGAACCCGGCCCGACGGCGACCGGGCTCTCATGACGTCGCTCCGCCGGATCTGGGCCCTGGCGGCGATCCCGGTCGTCTCGATCCTCCTTGCCCTGCTCGTCGGTTCGCTCTTGATCAGCGCCTCGAGCCTGGCCACGTCGCCCTCACTCAACCCGCTCCTGCCCCTGATCGCGTACGAGAGCCTGCTCCAGGGGGCAACCGGCCTGTCATTCATCGACGTGACCGGCGGGGCGATCACGTTCAACCCATCGATCAAGCCCGATCAGGCCGCCCGCGCTCTGACAAGCACGGTCGCCGCGGCCAGCCCGCTGGTCCTGACCGGCCTGGCCGTTGGGGTCGGCTTCAAGGCCGGCCTGTTCAACATCGGCGGAACGGGCCAGGTGCTCGTGGGCGGGTTCGCTGCCGCCCTCGTGGGAGGCACGGTCGCTGGCCAGCCTGCTCCGGTCGCGGTGACGATGGCAATCCTGGCAGGCGCCCTGGGAGGCGCGGCCTACGGTTTCATCCCCGGTTTCCTGAAGGCGTTCACCGGCGCCCACGAAGTGGTCTCGACGATCATGCTCAATTCGCTCGCCGCGTTCGTGATCGTCGGCCTGGTCAACGACATCTTCAAGATCACGGGCCCGAGCTTCGCCCGCTCCGCCGACGTGGGCAACGCGGCCATGCCGATCCTGTTCGGCCGCAACGGCAACCTCGGAATCCTGATCAGCCTGATCCTCGTGGTTCTCGTCTACGTCCTGATCTACCGGACGCCGCTCGGCTTCGAGATCCGGACCGTCGGCGCGAACCCGAGTGCCGCACGTTATGCCGGCATGAGCCCACGACGGTTGGTTGTGCTGACCATGAGCCTGTGCGGCATGTTCGCCGGTCTCGCTGGCGCATTCGAGATCCTGAGCCTCGGCTACTACCCCGCCGTCTTCGGGACGAGCATCGGGTTCTCCGGGATCACGGTCGCGCTCCTCGGCCGGGCCCATCCCGTTGGGATCCTGCTGGCGGCAATCCTTCTCGGGGCGATGCAGGCCGGCGCCCCATCGATGCAGATCACGGCCAAGGTGCCGATCGAGATCATCGACGTCATCCAGGGTCTGATTCTGCTCTTCCTCGCCGCCGAGTCCGTCATCCGCCACGCGCTGCGGAGCCGCACGGAGCGGGTCACGCCGGGTGAGATCGGGACGGTCTCGCGATCGTATGGGGACTCGACGACCTGATGGACGTGTTGTTCGACATTCCGATCCTCGGCTTCATCTTCCAGTTCCTCGCCTATCTGGTCGACGCGATCTTCACGACGAACCTGCCAGCGCAGACCCTCCAGCTGGCGACCCCGATCGTGCTCGGCGCACTGTGCGGCGTCCTGAATGAACGGAGCGGGATCGTCAACATCGGAATCGAGGGGATGATGCTGACGGCGGCGTTTGTCGGCTTCATGGCCGCCGTCGTCGTCAGCGACGCGATGCCCGCGGCGGAGGCCGGGATCTTCGGCTTCACACCGGCACTCGTCGTCGGCGTCCTCGCTGCGATCGGCGCGGGCATGCTCGTCTCCCTGCTTCACGCGTGGCTGTCGATCTCGGTCCGGGCTGACCAGATCATCAGCGGGACCGTCATCAACATCATCGCCCTCGGTCTGACCGGCTACCTGAACCGGCTCATCCAGCCGAGCGGCAGCGCCGGCACGCTCGATCCGATCCGGCCGCCGGCCGCCCTCCTGGACCTGCCGGTCCTCGGCCCGGTGATCCAGATGTTCTTCACCTCGGGTCCGATCACGACGTCGGTGATCATTTTCGTCATCGTCCTCCAGATCCTCCTCTTCCGATCGCGCTGGGGACTCCGAACGCGAGCCGTCGGCGAGCACCCCCGGGCAGCCGACACGGTCGGGATCAACGTGATCCGGGTTCGCTACCGGAACGTGATCCTCGGCGGGGTCTTCGCCGGCCTCGCCGGAGCGTGGCTGACCCTCGAATTCAACGCATCCTTCCAGAACGGCATGACTGCAAACCGCGGGTTCATCGCCCTGGCGGCAGTGATCTTCGGCCGTTGGACGCCTGTGGGGGCGTTCGGTGGCGCCCTTCTCTTCATGGTCTGGGAGGCCCTCGGCATCGCCATCAGGTCGGATCCACCGCCGGGCGACCTGGGCGTGTTTCTGTCCGGGATCCAGGCGACCTATCCCAGCCTCTACAACAACTTCTTCGGCGCGCTGCCGTACCTCCTGACCCTGATCGTCCTTGCCGGCGTGGTGGGGCGAAGCATCCCTCCGGCGTCGGTCGGCCGGCCGTACGTCAAGGAAGGCGCGACCTGAGCCAGTCCGATCCCGCCGCGGACGCCGCCGCGAAGTCCGCCGAGCGAGCTCGCGTCCGGGCGCTGCTCGATTACCACGAGGGCCGCGGTCCCCTGGCGGTCCTCGACGATGCCGGGATCGCGGCAGTCCTCCGGTCGGCGAAGCGGATCGCCGTGATCGGAGCCTCGTCGAACCCGTGGCGGCCATCGCACGGCGTGTTCAGGACCCTGCTCGATGCCGGCTACGACTGTGTCCCGATCAACCCCAAGGAGACCGCTGTCCACGGCGTGCCCGCGTTCGCGTCGCTCGCAGACGCGATGGCCGCGACCGGCCCGTTCGAGGTCGTGGACGTGTTCCGGCGCTCCGAGCTGTGCGTCCAGCACGCCCGCGAGGCGGTCGCGGCCGGCGCGTCGTGCCTCTGGCTCCAACTCGGTGTCGCGAACTGGGAGGCGGCCGGGATCGCCGCGGACGCCGGCCTGGCGGTGGTGATGGACCGCTGCACCGCGATCGAGCTCGGCCGAATCGGCGGCCGCTGATCGGCGGCCGCTGATCGGCGGCGCTTGGTGCACAGACTGCATGAACGGACGCCCGGACGGCCGGCGTCGGGCTGCGACGGACGCGATCCGCGCGTCCAGCCGACGCTCCATGAACCCGATGCGTCGGACGTCGTCCGGGCGATGGCCCAGCCGGCGGTTGACCCGCTCGGTGCATGGTCGGCCGGCCATGGGCTCAGGTCGAGGCAGCCAACCGCTCGCGGAGCCGCGCCCGGACGCTCTCGTCCATGAACGCGACCTCGATCGAGCCGCGATGGATCGCGCCGAGATCGTCGGACGCCAGCCCGCCTTGACCGACGAGGTCGCGCTCCTCGTCGGCCAGCGTCCGGTCGATCGTGATCGGGTTGTCGTTGCCGAGGACGACACTGGCACCGGCCGCCAGGAACGCGTGGACGGGGTGCTCCCGGAGCGAGGGGGCAGCCCCGGTGTAGATGTTGGACGTCGCACACACCTCGAAGGTCAGCCCGTGGTCGACCGCCCAGGCGAGGATGGTCGGATCGTCGGCGACGTGCGTGCCATGGCCGATTCGGGTCGCGCCGAGCCACTCGGCGGCCTCGCGTGCCGCACCGGCCCCGCTGGCCTCGGCAGCATGTGCCGTGAGGCCCAGCCCGGCGGCGGCCGCGATCCGGTACGGCTCGACGTACGCCTCGTTCGATGGCCAGCGAAGCTCGTCGCCTGCGACGTCCAGGCCGGTCACCCCGTCGCCAGCCAGCGCCGCCGCTGCCCGGGCCACCGCGAGGTTCGTCTCACGGTCACTGTGGCGCAGCAGGCAGACGACGAGGCCCGTTGGCAGGCCTGTTGCCCGGCTGCCATCGGCCAGCCCGTCACGGACCGCACCGATCACGGCCTCCACCGGCAGATCCGGGCGGCGGTGGGTGGCCGGCCCGAACCGGATCTCGAGGAAGTCCTCTCCCGCCGCCGCGCCGTCCTCGACCGATTCACGGGCGATTCGGCGGAGGGCGTCGGCAAAGCCCATGACGGGGTAGGCAGCCGCGACATGGGCGAGGAAGACCGTCAGGTCGGCCGGGGTGCGCATCCGGAGCGCCGCCTCCCAGCCGCCGGCCGGCTCGGCGATGCCATGCTCCCGCGCGATGTCGGCCGCCGTGGCGATCCGGACGCAACCCTCGAGATGGCAGTGCAGGTTCAGGCCCATCGGTCGGGGCCGGACTACAGCGACAGGGCGACGGCGGTCTCGAGGGCAGCCTCGATGCTCGCGCCCCAGCCCGTCGCGAGGCGGCGGTGGGCCTCGTCGTCGTAGACGCTCGTGCCGGCGACGAGATTGCTCGAGACCGAGCAGATCATCGCGGCGCGGAGCTTGCGCTGACGGGCGACGATGAACATCGCCGACGACTCCATCTCGACGTTGAGCAGGCCGATCGCCGACATCTGTTCGGTCCAGGCGGGTGACTCGGCGTAGAAGGCGTCGTCCGACACGTTGATCCCGGCGTGGACGTTGAGATCGTGGCGCGGCCCGGCCTCGCGGGCGAAGCGTTCGAGGGTCAGGCTGATCTCGAGGTCGGGAACCGCCGGGTACCCTTTCGGAACATACATGTCCGACGTGCCGTCGTTGCGGAACGATCCCTGGCTCACGATCAGATCACCCGGGTTGATCCCGGGCTGGAGGGCCGCCGTGCTGCCGACCCGGATGAACGACGTTACGCCGACGCGGGCCAACTCCTCGACCGCGATCGCGGTGGACGGGCAGCCCATTCCGGTCGAGGTGACGGTGATCTCGCGGCCCTTGTACGTGCCGACCATCGTCCGGTGCTCGCGCTGATGGGCTACCTCCCGGGCGTCCTGGAGGTAGCCGGCAACCAGCGGGACGCGGAACGGGTCCCCGGGCATCAGGGCGATCGTGCTCACCTCGCCCGGCGCCACGCCGATGTGGAACTGGCGGCCCCCGACCCCGATGCTGTTCTTGTCGACGACGCCCAAGCGATCCTCCCTCACGCGGCTGCGACCTGCTCGTCGGATTCTATCGAGCGCCGGCCGACGTCGCGTGGAGCCGTGCCGCCGCGCGTGCGGGTCGCCGCGGCAATCGCCGCCTCTCTCGTCCTGGCGGGCTGCGGACTGGCGTCGCGGAGCCCGTCAGTGCCGCCCGTCCTCGGGACCGTCCGGGTCGCCGCCACCCGGGCCGCCGATGACAACCAGCTCTTCGAGGCCCGTCCCCGGGCTCGCCTCTGGACGACGAACGGTCCCGCGCCGGTGGAGTGGGGGTTGTCGATCGGCTCCGCGACGGCCATCGAGGTGCCGGTCGGGAGCTACACCCTGTCAGCGTTCGCCGTGTACATGTCCGACACGCTCGTCTGCACCGACAACACCAACGGGGCGCCGGGCCAGACATGTCTCCAGCCGACGATCGGCACGGGGCTGACCTGCGACCTGCCGGTCGTCGTCGCGGAGGCGACGCCGGTCGAGGCCACGTTCCAGATTCTCGCCAATGGCCACTGTCGGATCGATCCGGTGCCGGGAACGGAGCCACCATCGCCCGCCGCCTCGCTGACGTCGCCGGGGTCGCCGGCGGCGAGCGGCTGACGCGCCCCAGTTACTTGATCAGGAAGCCGAGAAGCACCAGGACGAAGCCGGCGATCGCGATCGCCCCGCCGACCTGCGCCTGGCGGCGGAGGATCGCCATCGCGACCGACGCTCCGGAGGTGGACGCGTCGTCGCGGACGCCGCCGCGCCAGGCGTTGTAGCGCGACGCGTTCGCGTCCTGCTCTTTCATCGCCTGGTAGCGGGCCCAAGGCGCTTTCGCCCGCTGGTAGCCGATCGCGATCAGTGCGATTCCGGCGATCCACAGGACGACATTGACGAGGGTCACGATCCAGATCCTCCGTCGAGCCGTTCCTTGACGGCCGCCTGGACCAGCGCGGCGTTGGCCTGGCCGCGCGTCGCCTTCATCACCTGGCCGACGAAGAACCCGAGGACCGGCTTGCCCGCCCGGTAGTCGTCGACCGCCTTCGGGTTGGCCGCGATCACCTCGTCGATGACCGGCCCCAGGGTCGAGGTGTCCGAGATCTGGCGGAAGCCACGTCGATCGACGATCGAGGCGACGGACGCGCCATCGGCGGCATGGGCGGCGAAGACCTCTTTGGCGTTCGTGCCCGACAGCTCCCCTGCCCCGACCCGCCGGACGAGATCGGCCAGCTGGCCGGCGTCGACCCGGGCGGCGGCGGCGGGCTTGGTCTTCAGGATGCCGAGGTACGCGCCGGTCACCCAGTTGGCGAGCGTCTTCGGGTCGGCGTCCGGGGCAGCCGCTCGAGCGCCCTCGAACAGCTCGGTCGCGCGTCCGTCGCCGACGATCACCGCGGCGTCATAGCCGGACAACCCGAGATCCGCCTCGTAACGAGCGCGGCGGGCGGCGGGCAGCTCGGGCAGGGCGGCGCCGATCGTCGCCAGCCAGGCGGCGTCAACGCGGAGCGGCGGCAGGTCCGGCTCCGGGAAGTAGCGGTAGTCGTGGCTGTCTTCCTTGGACCGCATCACGTAGGTGGTGCCGCGGTCCTCGTTCCAGCCGCGGGTGTCCTGGGTCAGCGTCTCGCCGGCGTCGAGCGCTGCGGCCTGGCGCTCGATCTCGTAGGCGATCGCCCGCTCCACAGAGCGGAACGAGTTCATGTTCTTGACCTCGACCCTCGTTCCGAACGGCTCCGTTCCGCGCGGCCGGAGCGAGACGTTGGCCTCGACCCGCATCTGGCCACGTTCCATGTCGGCGTCGCTCGCGCCGATCGCCCGGAGCAGCGCCTGGAGCTCCTCGGCGTAGCGCCGGGCCTGCTCGGCCGAGCGGACGTCCGGGTCGGTCACGATCTCCATCAACGGCGCGCCGGAGCGGTTGAAGTCGATCAGGCTGACTCGCCGGCCGGCGTCGTTCGTCGAGTGAACCAGCTTGGCCGTGTCCTCCTCGAGATGGGCCCGGGTGATCCCGATCGTGACCTCGCCCTCGGATGTCTGGAAGCTGAGCCGGCCATGGGCGGCGAGGGGCAGGTCGTACTGGCTGATCTGGTAGCCCTTCGGGAGGTCCGGGTAGAAGTAGTTCTTGCGGTCCCAGCGGGTGGCCGGCGGGGTCTCGGCGTGGATCGCCGCGCCGGTCGCGAGGACATGCTCGACCGCCCGCTTGTTGATGGTTGGGAGGGCCCCCGGGAGTCCGAGGCAGACGGGGCAGCAGTGGGTGTTCGGTGCGGCGTCGGCATACGAGGTCGAGCAGCCGCAGAACATCTTGGAGGCCGTCTTCAGCTGGCAGTGGACCTCGATTCCGATCACCGGCTCGTAGCGCTTCAAGACGGCATCGAGCGAGGACGGCGTCTGGCTCTGGGTCACGACCGGCCGAGGTGCTGCATCGGGCCAAGTTTCGCATAGCAACCCGACGCCAGCGCGGGCGCACTCCGCCGGGTGCGAAGTGGGCGGCGCGACGTTGCCAATTCCCGGCAGCCTGTCGATCGGCAAATGAGAGCGCTCTCTTGACACGGGATGATATGGTCCCCAATGAGCGTGAGAGCGCTCTCACGGAGGACCGAGTGACCATCGCCGATCCCCAGGCCCGACCGCGCGGCGCGACCCTCGAGGAGGTGGCCAAGGTGGCCGGCGTCTCGCGGGCGACCGTCTCCCGCGTCGTCAACGGCTCGCCCCGCGTGAGCGGCGAGGTGCGCCGTTCGGTCGAGACCGCGGTGACCCAGCTCGGCTATGTACCGAACCGTGCGGCGCGTAGCCTCGTGACCCGCCGGAGCGGGTCGATTGCCGTCGTCATCACCGAGCCGACCGGCCGCCTGTTCAGCGATCCGTTCTTCCCGCGCCTGCTCCGCGGCATCAGCGGCGGGCTGAGCGCGCGCGACCAGCAGCTCATCCTGCTCATGCCCGAGAGCCCGGCCGACACGGAGCGAACAGCGACGTACCTGGCCGCCGGCCACGTCGACGGGATCCTCCTCGTCAGCCTCCACGGAGACGATCCCCTGCCCGACCGCATCGCCCGGGCAGGGATCCCGTTCGTCGTCGGCGGCCGGCCGCTCCGCGGACATGCCGCGAGCTTCGTCGACGTCGACAACCGGGGCGGCGCACGGAGTGCTGTCGAGCATCTCCTGGCGGCCGGCCGGACGACGATCGCGACGATCGGCGGACCAGGCGACATGGGGGCCGGCGTCGATCGCCTCGCCGGCTATCGCGACGCCCTCGCCGACGCGGGCCTGACGGCCGACCCGAGCCTCGAGATCGCCGGCGACTTCACCCAGGGCGGCGGCGCCGCGGCGATGGAGCAGCTCCTCGCCGCTCGCCCCGACATCGATGCGGTCTTCGCCGCGTCGGACCTGATGGCCGCCGGCGCCATAGCCGTCCTCGAGGCAGCCGGCCGGCGCATCCCGCAGGACGTCGCGATCGTCGGCTACGACGACTCGCCCGTCGCATCCACCACACGCCCGCGCCTCACCAGCGTCCGTCAACCGATCGAGGAGATGGGCCAGGAGATGGCCCGCCTGCTCCTCGCCGCGGTCGACGGCAGCGACCCCGTCCAGCGGCGGGTGATCCTCGCCACCGAGCTCGTTCGACGCGCCTCGAGCGCCGGGAGGCGCGTGCCCTGAGCCGGCCGGCGACCGGCAGGACGTCACCACGATCGGCGACGCCCAGATCCGTCACGACAAGGAGTGGACCAGACCCAGGAGTCGAACCAGACAGCGATCGAAGGACACAGAGGAGGAGACCCACGATGCACGGCACTCGATCCGGACCCCGCGTGTTGCTCGCCTTGACGGCGACCATTGCGATCCTCACCGCGGCATGTGGCGCGACGGCGTCACCCGCCCCCAGCTCGGCATCGCCCTCGACCGTGGCAGCCTCGCAGGCCGCCACTCCGGACCCGACCCCGCTGGTCACCGCGGCCCCGATCGACACCAGCGTGCCCGGTCCCAACGGCGGCGTCGTCGTCCGCTGGTTCGTCGGACTCGGCGCGGGCGGCCAACCGCAGCAGATCGCCACCCAGACCCAGTTCGTCACCGACTACAACAACTCCCAGAAGGACGTCTACATCTCGCTCGAGATCTACGACAACAAGGTGGCGGCCAACATCCTCAAGACCCAGATCGCGGCCAGCAACGCGCCGGACATCATCGGGCCGGTCGGCGTCGAGGGGCTCAACCTGTTCATCGACCAGGTCGCTGACCTCCAGCCCCACATCGACTCAACCGGGTACGACATGAGCAAGTACCCCGAGGCCATGCGCAACTTCTTCAAGATCGGCAAGGGCGGGGCCACGATCGGCGTGCCCTTCGGGACCTACCCGTCCTTCCTCTGGTACAACAAGAAGCTGTTCGACGAGGCCAAGCTCCCCTACCCGCCGACCAAGGTCGGTGACCAGTATCAGGGCAAGCCATGGGACGTGGCCGCCGTTCGCGAGATCGGCATGAAGCTCACGGTCGACAAGAATGGCAACGACGCCACCAATGCCAGCTTCGATGCCGCCAACATCGTCCAGTGGGGCTTCGACTCGCAGTGGGCCGACAACAGCCCGACCGCCGAGACGGCCCTGTTCGGTGCGAGCTCGTTCCTTGCGGCTGATGGCAAGACGGCCGAGATCCCCGACGCCCTGCGCACCGGCATCAAGTGGTTCAACGATGGCGTCTGGAAGGATCACTTCATCCCCACCCAGAACCAGGTCAACAGCGACTTGCTGGCGAAGGGCAACCCGTTCTCGTCGGGCAACCTGGCCATGGTCGAGATCCACACCTGGTATTCGTGCTGCGTGAACCCGGCTCCCCCGGCCAAGCCGATCGTCGGCGACGCCATCGGCTGGGCGGTCGCACCGGCTTACAACGGAAAGACCACCGCAAAGCTGCACGCTGACACCTTCAGCATGCTCAAGACCACCAAGCACGCCGACGCGGCGTTCAAGGTCCTGTCGGCCCTGGCCGCTTCGGGCCCGCTGGCGACGATCTACGGCGCCATGCCGGCCGACGAGACCCAGCAGCAGCCATTCATCGACTCCGTCAACAAGGCCTACCCGGGCGCCAAGCTCGACTGGTCGGTCCCGACGCAGATGCTCGCCAATCCGGACATCCCCAACCACCAGGCCTGGGTCCCGGACTACGCGAAGAGCAAGGCCGCGTGGCAGGCGTTCGGCGTCGGCTATCGCACGAACCAGAGCGCTGACATCGACAAGGACCTGGACACGTTGAAGACGACCCTCCAGGGAATCTTCGACGCGGCACCGGACAAGAACCCCTAGCGTCTCCTCCTCCACGGCACCTCCCGGGCGGAACCCCCCAGCCGCCCGGGAGGGACTCCGTTCCCTCACCATCGACCCTCCATCCCGCCCAGGGAGCCACGGCCCACCGATGACAGCGACGATCGAGGAGCTCGAGCCGACGAGGCCGCCCGCCCGGGCGTTGGCCCTCCGCCCATCGGTCCGCGAGGCGCTCTGGGGCCTCGTGTTCATCGGACCGTGGGTGGTGGGGCTCCTGCTGTTCACAGCCGGCCCGATGATCGCCTCGCTGGTGATGTCCCTCACCGACTTCAACCTCGTCAGGCCCGAGGCAACGAGGTTCGTCGGCCTCGACAACTACGCCCGCCTGGTGAGCGATCCGACGATCGCGCAGTCGTTGATCGCCACCTTCAAGTTCGCGCTCCTGGCGATCCCGCTGACCATGGCCGCGAGCCTCGGCTTCGCGCTGCTCCTCAACCACCCGAAGCTCGCGTTCAAGGGCCCGCTTCGCGCCCTCGTCTACATGCCGGTCATGATCCCGCTCGTCGCCTCGACGCTGGTGTGGCTCGGCTTCCTCAACACCGAGACCGGCTGGCTGAACGCCATGCTCGGTTCGCTCGGCTTGCCCCAGCCCGACTGGATCAACAGCGAGACCTGGGTCTACCCGGCGCTGTCGCTGATCGGCCTGTGGGGCATCGGGAATTTCATGCTCATCAACATCGCCGGCCTCCAGTCCGTTCCCACCGAGCTGTACGAAGCCGCGCGGATGGACGGTGCCGGGGCCTGGACGCAGTTCCGCCGGATCACGATCCCGCTGATGTCGCCGGTGCTTCTCTACAACCTCGTGATCATCCTCATCGGCACCTTCCAGTACTTCACCCAGGCCTTCGTGATCACGAACGGCCGCGGTGACCCCAACAACGCCACGTTGTTCATGAACCTGGTGCTGTATCGCGAGGGCTTCATCTTCAACCACATGGGCTACGCGTCGGCGATCGCGTGGCTGCTGTTCGTGGTCGTGCTGGTGCTCACGCTCCTGCTGTTCGGGTTTGCCCGGCGCCGCGTCTACTACGCAGGCGGCGAGCGATGACCGCAGTGGCACGTCCCGAGGGTCGTTTCCTGAGCGACCGCTCCCCGGTCGCGCGCTCCTACCGCAAGTTCCTCGGCCGCTCCTCGATCCTGATGCTCGCGCTGATCGTCATCAGTGCCTATCTGCTGCCGCTGCTCTATATGGTGACGACGTCGCTGCAGCAGCCGGGGCAGTCGACGACGCCGGGGGCCCCGGTCTGGCCGGCTGCCGCGCAGACCGCCGAGTACGAGGGTGGGAAGTTTCCGGTCTTCGCCGTCCCGATGCCCGACGGCACGACGCGCCAGCTCGTCCTCGTGGAGCCCGGTCGCGAGTCGAGCGTGTTCATCGACCCGCAGGACGCGACGCAGGCGCGGATCGAGTGGCAGGGTCGGTGGCGGACGCTCGAGCAGGCGTGGACCTTCGCACCGCTCATCGACAACTTCACGACCGCCTGGGACCAGCTGAACTTTCCGCGGCTGCTCCGGAATACGTTCCTGATCGCCCTGCTCTCCACGATCGGGGCGGTGACGTCATCGATCCTCGTTGCCTATGGCTTCGCGCGGTTCCGGTTCCGGGGCAAGAACGCCCTGTTCGTGGTCCTCATCGCGACGATCATCCTGCCGTTCCAGGTCACCCTGCTGCCGCAATACGTGATGTTCACCTGGCTCGGATGGAACGGGACGTGGCTGCCGCTCATCATCCCGCACTGCTTCGCGAACGCGTACAACGTCTTCCTGCTGCGCCAGTACTTCCTGTCGATCCCGCGCGAGCTCGACGAGGCGGCGATGATCGACGGTGCGGGCCCGTTCCAGATCCTGCGCCGGATCATCGTCCCGCAGTCCATCGCCGCCATCACGGCGGTGGCGCTGTTCCACTTCTTCTTCGCCTGGAACGACTTCTTCGTCCCGCTGCTCTACCTGGCGTCGAAGCCGGAGCTCCAGCCGCTGGCGATCGCGATCCAGCAGTACAACGCGCTCTACGCGACCCAGCCCACGCTCATCCAGGCGTCGGCGCTCATGGCCATGGCCGTTCCGGTCATCGTCTTCCTCCTCGCCCAGCGAGCGTTCATGCGCGGGGTCGTCGTCACCGGCGTCGAGAAGTGACGGGAGTCGAATCGCCGGCCGGGTGGGTTGAGAGCGCCGGGTCGGTCGAGAGCGCCGGGTCGGTCGAGAGCCCCGGGTCGGTACACGCCGCCTGGCCGGTCATCCCCCACCAGGCGTGGCGGCGCGGGATCGGCGTCCCGTGCGAGAAGGTCGGGCACCCGCGGGTTTCGACCCCGATGGTCGATGACGGCGAGTGGGCGGGCGTCCCGATCGGTGGGCTCGGCACGGGGAGCATCGGGCGGACGTTCCGGGGTGACGCCGCGCGCTGGCACCTCGAGGTCGGGCGACACCGGTTCGAGCCGGTTGCGGCCGACGGGTTCGCCGTGTTCGTCGGCGGATCGGCCAGGTCCACGACGACCCCGTTGTCCGCGCTCCGCCCGGCTGCGTTGCCCGACTGGGGGTGGACGCTGCCCACCGGCGCCGGGACATACCACGCGCTGTTCCCCAGGGCGTGGCAGACCTTCGAGCCCGACGCCACCGGCGGCGTTCGACTCGTCGGCGAGCAGCTCTCCCCGGTGATCGGCGGCGACCTCGCGGCGAGCGCGCTGCCTGTCGGGGTGTTCGAATGGTGGCTCGAGAACCCGGGGCCCGACCCGCTGACGGTCGGGCTCCTCTTCACCTGGGCCGATCCCCTGCCCGGCGCGGGACCTGCCCCGGCCCGGCCGCATCGCGTCGTGCGCGGCGAGGGCATGCTCGCGGTCGAGCTCGGCGACCTGGCGGCGGGACCGACGGGGCTGCGCGGGACGTTCGCGATCGCGGCGCTCGAGGCCGACGGCGTCGACGTCACGGTCCGGGCGTCGTTCGACCCGGAGGCGGACCGCGACCTGTGGGCCGATTTCGCCGCCGACGGCCGACTCGAGCCGGGTCCGGAGTCCTCGCCAGCCGATATTCCGTCCGGGGCTGCGATCGCGGCGACCGTCCAGCTCGCCGCGGGCGAGCGGCGGTCCATCCGGTTCGCGATCGCCTGGGACCTGCCGGTGGTCGAGTTCGGGGCCGGCCGGCGGTGGTGGAAGCGTTACACCCGCGACTGGGGCCGGACCGGGGACCGGGCGGTGGATCTCGCGGCATGCGCGTTGTCCAAGGCAGGTGTCTGGCGGACCGCGATCGAGGCCTGGCAGGCGCCCGTCCTCGACGACCCTGACCGACCGGACTGGTACAAGGCAGCGCTCTTCAACGAGCTGTACTTCCTCGTCGACGGCGGGACGTTCTGGGAGGCGGGCGAGGTCGGCGAGCCGCAGCCGGGACCAGATGACATCGGCCGGTTCGCGCTCATCGAGTGCATCGATTATCCGTTCTACGACACGGTTGACGTGGACTTCTACGCCTCGTTCGCGATCCTCGAGACGTTCCCCGAACTCGAGGCGCGCGGCATCCGCGACCTGCTCGCCGTCGTGCCTGGCGGTGACGCGACGATCGTCCGGATCGAGGCCTCGGGCCTCGAGGCGGTGCGCAAGGCGCCGTGGGCCGTGCCTCACGACGTCGGCGGGCCGGACGACGACCCCTTCCATCGGCCCAACTGGTACCGCTACCAGGATGTGAACGCGTGGAAGGACCTCGGCCCGAAGCTCGTGCTCCAGGTCTGGCGCGACGTGGTCGCCCTCGGCGACGACGACCTCATCGGCGCAGCCCTGCCGACGCTCGAGCGCGTGATGGCTGACCTCGCGGGAAGCGATCTCGATGGCGATGGGCTGCCCGACCACGGCGGGATCCCGGACCAGACCTACGACACCTGGCCGATGGCCGGCCCCAGTGCCTACGGTGGGAGCCTCTATCTCGGGGCGCTCGCGGCGCTCGAGGCCATGCATCGCCGGACGGGCAATGTCGCGCGAGCCGACGAGATCGCGGCCTGCCGAGCCCGCTCGGCCGAGGCCTTCGAGCGCCGCCTGTGGCGCGGCAGCCACTATGCGTACGACGACGGCGGTGGCGCCAGCAGTGACAGCGTCATGGCCGACCAGCTCGCCGGCCAGTGGTATGCGGACGTGACCGGGCTCGGCGACCTGGTCCGGCCGGAACGGACCGCTGCCGCCCTGCGGACCATCCACGAACTCAATGTCGTCGCGTATGGCGACGGTTTGGTGGGGGCCGTCAACGGGATGCGTCTCGACGGAACGGTCGACGAGAGCTCGGAGCAGTCGGCCGAGGTCTGGGTCGGGACCACGTACGCCCTGGCCGCGTTCATGATCGGCCGTGGCTTGGTGGACGAGGGCTGGGAGACGGCCCGTGGAGCCGCCGCCGTCACGTACGAGCGCGGCCTCTGGTTCCGCACGCCCGAGGCGTATGACCGGCGCGGCAACTTCCGGGCGTGCCTCTATCTCCGGCCGCTCGCGATCTGGGCGATCGAGGAAGCGCTCCGACGACGGAGATCTGGGCCGGCCTGACGGTCCGACACGCCGGATGCCGAGCCGTGAAAGCGCGCACACTCGACCGCAGTTCGAGCGGGACGCCGCGTCGCCATCAGATGACCGGACACAGGGAGGATCTTCGCGTGGGATTGGAGCCGCGCCACGGATCAGGCGACTCCGTCGAGCCGTCACCTGAATACGCAACCTTCACGTCCGCTGCGTACGTGCCGACGACCGATGGCGAGGCCGCCCAGGCGACCGCGGGCTGGCTCGAGGCGCAAGCCCTCCACCCGTTCATCCGGGAGGTTTCGGGGAAGAGCCTCGCCCGGCTGGCCCTTCAGCCGGGCGAGTCGGTCCTTGAAGTCGGCTGCGGGACCGGCGTGTTCCTGCCGGGCCTCGCCGCACTCGTGGGTCGATCAGGGCGGGTCGTCGGGCTCGACCACGCCCCGGCGTTCCTCGCGGAGGCCCGCAACCGCCTGGCGGCAGCGGATCTATCCGAAGCGGTGGATCTCGTCGAGGGCGACGTCCATCGACTGCCGATCGACGACGCGTCCTTCGACGCGGTCCACTGCGAGCGCGTCCTCATGCACGTCGAGGATCCAGCGGCAGCCATCGGGGAGTTGCGCCGCGTGCTTCGGCAGGGTGGTCGAGCGGTCGTCGCAGAAATCTTCGCCGCCGGGGCCACGATGGAGACGCCGGATCCGGACACGAACCGGCAGATCGAACGCTCCCTCGTCTCGGGCATCCGCAACGGACAGATGGGCATCCAGCTTCGGCGCCTGATGATCAAGGCCGGCTTCGTCGATGTCGACGGTGAGGTGGTTGGGTACTTCGAGACCGAGCTGGACCAGGACGAGGCGGATGAGTACGCCAGGATTGCTCGCGAACTGGCCGCCCAGGGAACCCTCGATCCCGGCCGGTCGGAAGCCGCCATTGCGGCGGTCGAGGAGCGCCGCGCAACGGGCACCCATTGCGGGATTGCCTTGATGGTCCTCGTGTCGGGCCGCGTTCCGAGAGGGGACCGCGACGGCGACTGACACGGGCCGGCGCCGCGGACCGCTGTCCGCACTCTGGGCCGCGACCGCGATCTCGCTCGTCGGCAACCAGGTCACGACCCTGGCCCTGCCGTGGCTGGTCCTCACGACTCTCGGCACGCCGATCGATGCCGGGATCGTCGGAGCCGCGATCGTCCTGCCGGCGGTCTTCGGTGCGTTCGCCGGCGGGGTCATCATCGATCGGATCGGGCCGCGCCGGACGAGCGTCGTCGCCGACGTCCTGAGCGGGCTCGCCGTGGCTGCCATCCCGATCGCGGCGAGCACGGTCGGGCTCGGGATACCCCTCCTCGTCGGCCTCGCATTCGTCGGAGCGTTGCTCGATGCCCCCGGCCAGACCGCCCGCCAGGTGATCCTGCCCGATCTGGCCGCGCCGGCGGGCGTCGGGCTCGAGCGAGCCAACGCCGTGTTCCAGACGGTCGAGAACGCATCGCTGCTCATCGGGCCGGCGATCGCCGGCCTGATCATCGTCGCGATCGGGCCGCTCGGAGCGCTGTGGCTGGATGCGGCGACGTTCCTCGTCTCGGCGGTGGTCATCCGGGTGCTCGTCCCGGACGTCCGGCCGGCCGACGGCGACGAAGCGGCCGACCTGGGAGCCGGGCTTCGGGCGCTCGCGGCGGACCCGGTGCTGCGGGTCCTGATGGTCATCGCCGCGATCGGCAACCTGGTGTTCACACCGCTCTTCATCGTCGTCCTTCCGGCCCTCGCGGCCAGGTCGGGCGAGAGCGCTGCTTCGCTCGGGGCGATGCTCGCCGTTCTCGGCGCCGGGATGATCGGCGGGTCTCTCGGACTCGGCCTGCTCGGCGATCGCGTCAACCGGCGGGCGGCCCTGGTCCTCGGGTTCGTCGGGACCGGCGCAGGGCTGATCGTGGCCTCGCTCGGGCTGCCCCTTCCCGTGCTGCTCGTGGCGCTCGGCGGAGCAGGGCTGGCGAGCGGGCTGATCAATCCGATCGCGTTCACCGTCATGCAGGAGCGCGTGCCGGCGGCGACGCGCGGCCGCGTGTTCGGCGCCGTCCTGGGTGGTGTCCTCGTGGCGGCGCCGGTCGGCATGGTCGTCCTCGGTGCCATCACGGACGCGGCCGGCCCTCGAACGGCCTTGTTGATCAGCGGGGCGGCGATTGTGGCCGTCGGCGGCCTGGTGGCGATCCTTCGCGCGTCGCACGATCTGGGCCAGCCCGTGCCGGCCTGACCTTCAGCGATCGGCTAGCGCGAGCGCCACGGCGTCGGCCATCGGAAGCGAGCGCCCGGCGGCGATCGCTCCGGCCACGGTCGACCCATCGGGCGACATGCGGAGCCGGCGGAGCCAGTCGTCGTGCTCGATCTGCTCGGCCTGGGTCATCGGGCTACGGGCATCCTCGCGGAGCGCCGCCGCCGCTCCGAGCAAGCGTGCTGCGCGATCCGGGTCGGCGCGGACGATGAACGCGAAAGCGATGCTCTCGAGCTGGTGCGCGACCGCCCCGCGGTGGCCGGTCCGGACCCAGCGCTGGATCGAGACGCGGTACAGCGCGAGCGCCTCTTCGATGTCGCCGGCACGCCGGACGACATGGGCCATCTCGCTGCGGCAGGCATCCGCGAGGCGCTCGTCGCCGATCTCCGCGAACCGGTCGATGCCCTCCTGGAGTCGGGCTCGCGCCTCGTCGAAGCGGCCGCTCCGTGCGAGAAGGTTGCCCTGGCCCATGGCCGTCAAGGCGATGACGTGCGGGTTGCCGCTGCGACGCGCGGCCTCTGCTCCGCTCGCGAGAAGCTTCTCGACCTCGAGCGGTTCGAACGAGCCAAGGCCGACCGCGACGCCCGATGCGGCAAAGGCGATCGAGAACCAGTCGCCGATTTCGCTCGCCTGGCGGACGACCTCGTCGAACCAGCCGCGAATGTCGCCTCGGGCGCCGGTGAAGATCCGCGAGGTCGTGTGGCCGAGCAAGGCGTCGATGTGGGCTCGCGGGTCGCCGAGCTCCTGAGCGATCGTCACCGCCTGCTCCGCCCAGCCAATGGCGACATCGGCGCGACCGGACAGGGCCCAGCGCGTCGCAGCCGTGCCGAGAAGCCGAACGGCGAGGATGCGCTGATCCCGCGTTGGTTCGGGTGGACCGGCGAGGAGCGTCCGGGCCGCCGCCACCGCCGCGAACACCCGCGCCTGGTTGTCCGGCGACGGCACGCGGGCAACCCAGTAGTCGAGCAGCGCGACACCCATCCGGATCGCCGTCTCGGGCTCCGTTTCGAGCGCCCACTCAAGGCCGGCCCCGAGATTCTCGATCTCGCCGTCGAGGCGATCGAGCCAGTCGACCATCGCGGGGCCGCGGAGCTCGGAGGCAGCCGCGTCGGCCAACGCCGCGAAGAACCGCAGGTGACGGCTCGAGACGTCGGCGACCTCGCCGCTCCGGATCAACTGCTCCCGCGCGTACTGGCGGATCGTTTCGAGCATCCGGTAGCGGGTCGTCGTCGCGCCGCGCTCGACGATGACCAGCGAGCGGTCGACCAGGCGAGTCAGCCCATCGAGCGCCTCCATGACGCCGTCCGACAGCTGGGGGTCGCCCGCCACCCGAGCGGCGGCGGGCACCGTCCAGCCGCCCACGAAGATCGACAGACGCCGGAGGAGCCGCCGATCGTCGTCGGTCAGGAGGTCCCAGCTCCAGTCGATCAGGGCGTGGAGCGTCTGCTGCCGCGGAACGGAAGTTCGGCGACCGCCGGTCAGGAGCCGGAACCGATCGCCGAGACCGCTCGCGATCTCCTCCGGCGACATGGCCGACACGCGGCCGGCGGCGAGCTCGATCGCGAGCGGGATGCCGTCGAGCCGGCGGCAGATGTCCGCGACGGCAGCGACGTTGGCGGTTGTGATCGAAAACGAGGGCAGGACGGCGCCGGCCCGCTCGGCGAATAGCTGGACCGCCTCGGTGGCCTCGGCCTCTGCGAGGTCCACGGGTGCGGAGCCGGTGCGCTCCGCGTGCGGCGCCCCGGCCGGACAACTCAGCGAGGGGATCTGGACGACCGCCTCGCCCGACACCGCGAGCGCCTCCCGGCTCGTCGTCAGGATGCGCAGGCCGGGGGCTGCGCCCAGGAGCCGCTCTGCCACTCGGGCGACGCCATCGATCAGGTGCTCGGCGTTGTCGAGCACGAGCAGGAGATCCTTGGTCGCGAGGAAGTCGGCGACGATATCCAGGGTGGGCCGGCCCGGCAGCTCGCCGACGCCGAGGGCCCGGGCGATCTCGGGCCCGATCTCGCCCGGGTCACCGAGCGAGGCGAGCTCCGCCAGCCAGACCCCGTCGTCGAAGCGCGAGGCGGCCCGACCGGCCACCTCGATCATCAGCCGTGTCTTGCCCGTTCCGCCGGTCCCGATCAGCGTCACGAGCCGGGCTCGCGCGAGCAGTCGGTCGACCTCGACGAGCTCGCGCTCGCGTCCGACGAACGAGGTCAGCGGGACGGGCAGGTTGGAGCGCCGGGAGCTCAGCGACCGGAGCGGCGGGAAGTCACCCCGGAGATCGGCGACCGCAACCTGGAAGATCTGCTCGGGCCGGTCGAGGTCGCGCAGCCGGTGCGAACCGAGATCGAGCAGCTCGACGCCGGCCGGACGACCCTCGCGGGCGAGCATGGCGGCCATCGCCGACAGGAGGATCTGGCCGCCATGGCCGATCGCGAGGATTCGCGCGTCCCGGTTCAGCGCCTGGCCGAAGAAGTCGCCCTCGCGCGACTCGGCGGTGCCGGTGTGGAGGGCCATCCGGACGTGGAGCGGGCCGGTCTCGCCCCAGCTGGCGTCGCGCAGGGAGCGCTGGGCGAAGATCGCGGCGTCGAGCGCGTCCACGGGCCGGTCAAAAACCGCGAGCATCCCGTCGCCCATCGACTTGACGACGAGCCCGCCGCTCGACGTGATCGCGGACCGGAGCAGCTGGTCGTGAACGGCGAGCGCGGCGCCCATCGCTTCGGCATGCTCCTCCCACAGCCTGGTGCTGCCTGCAATGTCGGTCAGCAGGAAGGTCGAGAGCCGGGCGTCGGCCCGCGCGACGGCCGCTCCGGTCCGCGCGAGCGAAGGTTCGTGCGGGGCTGCCACGTCAGGCGCGATGGCGATCGACGTAACGTGAGATCCGGCCCAGTGCGTCCTCGAGCTGCTCGTACGAGGTCGCGTAGCAGGCCCGGACATGGCCCTCGCCGCTCGGCCCGAACGCCGAGCCCGGGATGACCGCGACCCGCTCCTCCTCGAGCAGGCCCTGGGCAAACGCATCTGAGCTCAGGCCGGTCGCAGAGGTGACCTCGGGGAAGGCGTAGAACGCCCCGCGCGGCTCGAACGTCCGGAGGCCCATCGCGTTGAAGGCGTCCACGACGAGCCGTCGTCGCCGGTCGTACTCGGCCCGCATCCGCTCGACGTCTGCCTCGCCGCCGACGATCGCCTCGAGCGCCGCGTCCTGGGCCGTCGTCGGCGCCGACATGATCCCGTACTGGTGGACCTTGACGATGCCCTCGAGGATCGCCGCCGGCGCCGCCAGGTAGCCAACGCGCCAGCCGGTCATCGCGTAGGCCTTGGAGAAGCCGCCCATGAGGATCGTCCGGTCCTTCATTCCGGGCAGCGCGCTGAACGCCCGGTGGCGGTACGTGCCGTATGCGAGGCGGTCATAGATCTCGTCGCTGTAGACGAGCAAGTCGTGGCGCTCGGCGATGGCCGCCAGCTGGTCCTGGACGTCGTCGGGCAGCACGGCGCCCGTCGGATTGCAGGGGTAGCCCAGGAAGAGTGCCTTCGTCCGGGATGTGATCGCGGCCTCCACCGCGGCGGGATCGAGGGCGAAGTCGTCCTCGAGGCGGGTCGCGACGTGGACGACCGTCCCGCCGGCAAAGACCACCGCCGGCTCGTAGGCGACATACGAGGGCTCGTGGAGGATCACCTCGTCGCCGGGGTCGCAGGTCGCGCGCAGGGCGAGGTCAACGGCCTCGGACGCTCCGACGGTGATGAGAAGCTCGGTCGCCGGGTCGTAGGCGACGTCGTAGCGACGTTCGAGGTGCTCCGCGAGCGCCCGCCGGAGCTCGATCGTCCCGTAGTTGCTCGTGTAGTGGGTCCGGCCGGTGTGGAGCGAGCGCACGCCGGCAGCGACGATCCGTTCCGGCGTATCGAAGTCCGGCTCCCCCACCCCGAGGCTGATCACGTCGTCCATCGTGGCGAGGATGTCGAAGAAGCGCCGGATCCCGGACGGCGGCACAGCCCGGACGCGCTCGGCGAGAGCGCGATCCGAGAGCGGCGCTCGAGCGGCGGGTGTCGACGTCATCGGGCCAGCGCAAGGCTGCGGGCACGCTCGGCGGGCGTGGGCTGCTCGGGATCCGTCGTGAGCGCGATCTGGGCCGGCTCCCGGCCGCGCCATGAAGCCCCCGCGGTCAGCGCCTCGAAGCCGCGCGACAGCCGGAACAGCTCGAGCTCCGACCAGGCCGGACCGATCAGCTGGAGTCCGACAGGCATCCCCTCCGACAGGCCGCACGGGATCGAGATCCCGGGCAGGCCGGCCATGTTGACCGGCAACGTGCAGGCGTCCGACAGGTACATCGCGACAGGGTCGGCCATCTTGGCGCCAAAGGTGAATGCCGTCGTCGGCGACGTCGGCGCGACGAGGGCATCGAAGCCCTGCTCGAACAGGGTGTCGAAGTCGCGTTTGATCAGCGTCCGGACCTTCTGGGCCTTGATGTAGTAGGCGTCGTAATAGCCGCTCGACAGGGCGTATGTCCCGAGCATGATCCGGCGCTTGACCTCCGGCCCGAAGCCACGCCCGCGCGTCGCGAGGTAGTTGCCGAGGACATCGCTGTCGCCGAGCCGCGGCCCGAACCGGACGCCATCGTAGCGGGCCAGGTTGGCCGAAGCCTCGGCCGGGGCGACGATGTAGTACGTCGCGAGGCCGTAGTCGGTGTGGGGCAGGCTGACTTCGTCGACGGTCGCGCCGGCGCCCTCGAGGGCCGCGACGGACTCCTCGATCCGGCGCCGCGAGTCGGGGTCCATGCCGGCGACGAAGTACTCCTTGGGAAGGCCGAGACGCTTGCCACGCAGCCCGGTCGCGGCCTCGTCGTCGCTCGCCGGCAGGCTGAGCAGCTCGGCTGGCACGGGAACCGGCGTCGACGTGGAGTCGCGCTCGTCGCGGCCCGAGACCGCGTGGAGGAGGGCCGCGGCATCGCGGACGTCGCGGGCGAACGGCCCGATCTGGTCGAGGCTGCTCGCGAACGCCACGATCCCGTAGCGCGACACCCGGCCGTACGTCGGCTTGATCCCGACGATCCCGGTCAGGGCCGCCGGCTGGCGGATCGAGCCGCCGGTGTCGGTCCCGATCGAGAGCGGAGCGTGGTAGGCGGCGACTGCCACCGCAGAACCCCCCGACGACCCGCCGGGCACCGTCTCGAGGTCCCACGGGTTGGCAACCGGTCCGTACGCGCTGTGCTCGTTCGACGAGCCCATCGCGAACTCGTCCATGTTCGTCTTGCCGAGGATCACCGCCCCGACAGCGCGCAGTCGCTCGGTGATGTGGGCGTCATACGGCGCGATGTAGCCCTCAAGGATCCGCGATCCGGCGGTGCACTGGCCGCCCTTGACCGAGACGAGGTCCTTGAGTGCGACCGGGACGCCGAGGAGGGGGTGATCGTCCGCCTCGCCCGCGGGCGCCGCAAGCCGGGCGTCGGCCGCGTCGGCCTGGGCGAGCGCCGATTCTCGATCGATGGTGAGCCATGCGTTGAGGGCGTGATTGCCGGCCTCGGCGGCATCGAGATGGGCCGCTGTCAGCTCGCGCGATGACACCTCGCCAGCCCGCAGACCCGCGGTCATCTCGTGGGCGAACAGCCGGGTGAGGTCGGTCACCTGCCGGAGTCCTCGCCGAGCAGGGGCGGCGAGACGACGTAGCCGCCGGCCGTGGCCGGGGCGTTGCGGAGGACCTCCTCCACGGGAAACGACGCCACCACGACGTCCTCGCGCAGGATGTTCTCGAGCTCGATCGTCTGGGCCGTCGGCTCGATCGCGTCGGTGTCCAGCTCCGCAAGCTTCATGTACTGCTCGAGGATGTGATTCAGCTGGCCCTCCAGCAGGCTCAGCTCGGCGTCGGTCAGGCCGAGACGGGCAAGGTGCGCGACATGCTCGACGTCGGTGCGGGACAGGCCGGACATGGTCGCGATGATATCCGACCGACTCGTCCGAGCCGGGGCTTGCTACCCTCGCCCGGCATGACCACGCCGTTCGCCCGGATCCGTCCGATGACCGCCGCCGACACCGTCCGCGCCGCCGAGATGATCCGCCGCGGCGATTGGGGCGAGCGCCTGATCTTCTTCGACTGGGCCGTCCGCCACCCAACGGTTGCGCCGCTCGTCGCGGTCCTGGACGACGGGTCGATCGTGGGGACGGGCGTCGGGTCTGCGCACGGCGCAGTGGGCTGGGTCGGGACGATCTTCGTCGCGTCCGAGCAGCGGCGAACGGGTCTCGGTCGGGCGCTGACCCGGGCGGTCACTGACGAGCTGGAGGCACGCGGCTGCCGGACGCTCGTCCTGATCGCGACGTCGATGGGCCGGCCCGTCTACGAGCGGGCGGGCTTCACGGTCCTGGACGAGCAGGTCCGGTTCTCGATCGATGGCCTGCCCGCCGACGGCCTGTCAGATCCTCGCCTGCGGCCGTTCGCGCCGGGCGACCTGCCCGCCGTCGTCGCCCTCGATCGCGCTGCGACGGGTGAGGATCGATCGGCCGTCCTGGCCGATCTCGTCGGCCCACTCTCGACGATCGTCGTGCTCGATGACGCCGGCGAGGTGCGCGGCTTCCTGACGCGAGCGCCGTGGCGCGGCGGCGCGCTGATCGCACCGCATCCGGACGACGCGCTTCGTCTGCTGGAGGAGCGGCGGCGGCACACCGGCGTGAGTGGCAAGGCCGGCGCCGGGCTGGTCGGGCGCAACCTCGTCGGGCGCGCACGCCTGCGGGCGTCGGGCTGGCTCGAGGAGCATGGCGGCGTCCGGATGATCCGCGGCGAGCCGCTCGACTGGCAGCCTGAGGCGATCTGGGGTCAGCTCAACGGGGCCCTCGGCTGACCGATCGCGGGACCCCTGTTTCGGGCGTGGGGTGACCGAACCGGCGGGGAAACGGGTCGCCGGACGCTGTGTCGGGCGTGGGGTGACCCAACCGGCGGCAGAACGCCTCAGGTTCGGAGGAGCGGCCAGGGCTCGATGCCGGGCGCCGGCGCCCGCGTCATCGGCGTGGTGACCGTGCATCCGGCGAGATGCGAAAGCCCTTCACCGGGGGTGCAGTCGGCACAGCCCCACGGCGTCAAACCGCCGTCATCCGGCAGGAACTCGCGCGAGCAGACGTGTTCGGTCGGATCGCAGTGGCGACCGTGACAGCCGTGGTTGCACTCGAGCGGGTGGGTGCAGGCGCAGTCGGGATCGCCGGTCATGGGGACGGTCATTCGTCCACCTCCGACTCCATTGTCCTCCTGGGCGCAACCGTGGGTCAGGCGGGCCCGATCATCCGCCAGAAGGCCGCCCCGAGACGCACCTCGGCGGCTCGCTCGACCAGGGGACGGTAGAGCGACACGACATCCGGGCCGGACACCTCGATCGCCTCGACCCGGCCCTCGACGAGGAGTATCGCCCGGACGCTGGAGACCCCGTCCCCGGCGCTGATCTCGATGTCGTCAACCGCGATCCCGGCCCCGAGGACCTGGGCGAGATCCTCCGCGAGCCGCTCCGCGAACCGCTGCTCCGCATCTTTCATGCGTCGTCGCCCTCCAGCAGCTTCCGGAACGCTGCCGCGTCCAGAACCGCGACGCCAAGCGTCTCCGCCTTCGCGAGCTTCGAGCCGGCGCCGGGGCCGGCCACGAGGTAGTCGGTCTTCGTCGACACCGATCCGGACGCCTTGCCGCCCGCGTCCCGGACGGCCTGCTCGGCATCCTCGCGACTATAGCCCTCGATCGTACCGCTGACGACGACCGTCTTGCCGGCCAGCGGCCCCGTTGCCGCCGACTCACCGCCCCCGGCCGGGCGCGGGGACGGCACCTCCGGCTCCACGCCGGCATCGGCGAGGTCCTGGAGCACGCCGCGGCCGGGACCGTCGGCCACAAACCAGGCCGCCAGCGCGGTGGAGACGGTCGGGCCGATGCCGGCAACCTCGGCGAAACGCTCCGGCTCCTCGGTCGCGACCCGCTCGAGAAGCGCCGCCGCCCGGCGCAACCAGTCATCGCCGGCCGGGACTTCGACGGCAAGCCAGGCCGCCAGCTCGATCGCGGTCGTGAACCCGACCTGCGGGATGCCGAGCCCGGCGATGATCCGCTCGAGCGGTCGCCGCCGCGATATCTGGATCGAGGCGTGGAGATTCTCGGCGCTCTTCCGGGCGAAGCGGTCGAGCCCCTCGAGATCCTCGACCGACAGCCGGTAGAAGTCGCCGCGCGTCTTGATCAGGCCCGTCGCGACAAGCTGCTCCAGGACCTTCCAGCCGGCGCCCTCGATGTCCATCCCGCCCCGTCCGACGAAGTGCTGGAACTCCTGCGACACCCGGGCAGGACAGGACAAGTTTGGGCAGTACTGGCGGACCGCCCCCTCGTCCTGGACGATGGCGGTGCCGCAGACCGGGCAGGCGGCTGGCATCGCGAACGGCCGCTCCGAGCCGGTCCGCTTGGCCACGATCGGCCCGACGACCTCGGGGATCACGTCGCCGGCCTTCTGGAGGATCACGTGATCGCCGATCAGGAGGCCTTTGCGGCCGATCTCGTCGAGGTTGTGGAGGGTCGCCCGGGTCACGGTCGAGCCCGCGACCTTCACGGCGGTCAGATGCGCAACCGGCGTCAGCGTCCCGGTCCGCCCGACGTACGGGACGATGTCCTCGAGAACGGTCTCGACCTGCTCCGGCGGGAACTTGTAGGCGATCGCCCAGCGCGGGGCACGGCTGACCATCCCCAGCCGGGCCTGCTGGTCGAACCGGTCGACCTTGACGACGACGCCGTCGGTCTCGTACGGCAGGTGATGGCGCTCGTCGCGCCAGGTCTCGGTGAAGACGATGACGGCCTCGATGTCGAGTCCGGCTTGACGGTTCGGGTTCACGGCGAAGCCGAGCGCCTCGAGACGGTCGAGGGCGGCCGACTGGCTGGCGACGCCTGGCGCCGCCGAGTCGACCGCGGCTGTCCCGGCCAGCTGGAGCGTCGGCGCCGCATCGTCCTCGATCAGCTGGTAGGCCCAGGTGCTCAGCCTGCGGCCGGCGGTGATCGCGGGATCCTTCTGGCGCAGCGAGCCGGCGCCCGAGTTGCGCGGGTTGGCGTAGAGCGCGAGCCCGGCCTCCTCGCGCTCGGCGTTGATCCGGGCGAACTCGGTCTTGGGCATGTACACCTCGCCGCGGGCGTCGACGGTCGCGGGCTCCGTGAGGCGGGCGGGCACGCTCGCGATCGTCCGGAGGTTGGCGGTGACGTCCTCGCCGGTCGCGCCGTCGCCGCGGGTCGCGCCCTGGAAAAACCGGCCGCGCTCGTAGCGCAAAGTGATCGCGAGGCCGTCGATCTTCAGCTCAGCGACGTAGGTCAGGTCCGGAGCCGGTTCCGGGGCCTGCGGCAGACCGAGTCCGCGCCGGACGCGTGTGTCGAACGCCCGCAGCTCGTCGTGGCTGAACGCGTTCGAGAGCGACAGCATCGGCCGGCGGTGGCGAACCTCGTCGAACGTGCCGGCGAGCTGGGCCCCGACTCGCTGGGTCGGCGAGGATGGGGTGATCAGGGTCGGCCAGGCCGCCTCGAGGGCGACGAGCCGGCGGAAGCGCTGGTCCCACTCGGCGTCGGTCAGGATCGGCGCGTCGGCTTCGTAGTAGGCGGTGTTGGCGGCTTCGATCTCCACGGAGAGCGCGGCGTGGCGTTCCGTGGCGGTCGCCTCCTCCAGCGCAGCCGCCTCGGCGATCAGGGCGGGATCGATCGGCAGCCCGTCCGTGCCCAAGGCGCTCTCGTCGGTCATCGCCACAGGATACGAACTCCACCGCCCGAGCACCGTCCGCGCGACGCGTCCTCTACACTCGTCGCGACGTCGGCCGAGCGCCGGCGGGGACCGGGATCCATGCCCGATCCCCCATCCCCAAGGAGGACCCATCCGGTGGTCGACGCGTTCTTCCCCGACGTGACGGATCGCGTCCCGTTCGGTGGCCTCCACGGAGCCGATCCGCTCGCCTTCCGTGTGTACGAACCGGATCGCGTGGTCCTCGGCAAGCGGATGGAGGACCACCTCCGGATCGCGGTCTGCCTCTGGCACTCGTTCAACTGGCCCGGCTCCGACGTGTTCGGGGTGGGCACGTTCGACCGGCCGTGGCTGAATCCCGCGGCCGAGCCGATGGCCGCGGCACGGGCCAAGCTCGATGCCGCGTTCGAGTTCCTCCAGAAGCTCGGGATGCCCTACTTCTGCTTCCACGACCGGGACGTCGCGCCCGAGGGGAACAGCTGGCGCGAGACGCAGCGGATCCTCGACGAGATCATCGACGACATCGGCCGCCGGATGAGCGACACGGGCGTCAAGCTGCTGTGGGGCACGGCCAACCTGTTCAGCCACCCGCGCTACGCCGCGGGCGCAGCCACGAACCCTGATCCGGAGATCTTCGCGGTCGCGGCGGCCCAGGTGAAGTCGATGCTCGAGGCCACCCAGCGGCTGGGCGGCGAGAACTACGTCCTCTGGGGCGGCCGCGAGGGCTATGAGTCGCTGCTGAACACGGACCTCGCCCGCGAGGAGCAGCAGCTGGCCCGCTTCCTGGCCCTCGTTGCCGAGCACAAGCACAGGATCGGCTTCGACGGGATGCTCCTGCTCGAACCGAAGCCCCAGGAGCCGACGAAGCACCAGTACGACTACGACGCCGCGACGGTCCTCGGCTTCCTCCAGCGGCACGATCTGGCCGGCGAGTACCGCGTCAACCTCGAGGTCAATCACGCGACCCTGGCCGGCCACAGCTTCCACCACGAGATCGCCACGGCGATCGCGGGCGGGATCTTCGGCAGCGTCGATGCCAACCGCGGCGACCCGCAGAACGGCTGGGACACGGACCAGTTTCCGGGCTCCGTGGAGGAGTTGAGCCTGGCCGTGTACGAGATCGTCCAGGCCGGCGGGTTCACGAGCGGCGGCTTCAACTTCGACACGAAGCTGCGCCGCCAGAGCATGGACCGGACGGACCTGTTCCACGCTCACATCGGCGGGATCGACACGGTTGCCCGGTCGCTTCTCGTTGCCGCCCGCCTGATCGAGGACGGCGAGCTGAAGCGGCTTCGCAACGAGCGCTACGCCGGCTGGAACGGCGAGCTGGGCCGGACGCTGCTTGGCGAGACGGATCTCGACGCGATCGCGGAGCGGGTGCTCGGCGGCGACATCGACCCGCGTCCGGTCTCCGGTCGGCAGGAGCGGATCGAGAACCTGGTGAACAAGGCAATCTGGTCGGTCGACGCCGAGACCGCGTCGGTCGCGGGCGCGCGCGCCGGCTGAGGCTCGCCTCGCTGATGGCCCACGTGCTCGGGATCGACGTCTCGACGACGGCGACGAAGGCCGTCCTGGTGAACGAGGGAGGCCGAGTTCGCGGGATCGGCACCGCCGAGTACCCTGCCGATGCCCCGCGCCCGCTCTGGAGCGAGCAGGATCCCGAGGCGTGGTGGCAGGGCGCGATCGCGGCGATCGGGTCGGTGCTGAGCTCGACGGGAGTCGCGCCGTCCGACATCGTCGGGATCGGGCTGACAGGGCAAATGCACGGGCTCGTCTTGCTCGACGCCGCTGACGCGGTCCTGCGGCCGGCGATCCTGTGGAACGACCAGCGGACGGCGGCCGAGTGCGACGAGATCCGGGCGGCTGTCGGGCGGGAGCGGCTCATCGGGCTCACCGGCAACGACGCGGTCACGGGCCTGACCGCGCCAAAGCTTGCCTGGGTCCGGAACCACGAGCCGGCGATCTGGGAGCGGGTCCGCCACGTCCTGCTGCCCAAGGATTTCGTCCGGCTGCGCCTGACCGGCGAGCATGCGCTCGACAAGGCCGACGGCTCTGGCACCCAGTTGTTCGACCTTGCCACGCGCGATTGGTCGCCTGAGATGCTGGATGCCCTCGGGATCGATCCGGCCTGGCTGCCGCCGACCCACGAAGGTCCGGCAGTGACGGGCACCGTCACCGCCTCGGCGGCGTCCGCAACGGGCCTCGCCGCCGGGACGCCGGTCGTGGCCGGCGGCGGCGACCAGGCAGCGAACGGCGTGGGCGTCGGCGTTGTGGATCCGGGCACGGTCGCGTTGTCCCTTGGCACGTCCGGCGTGATCTTCGCCGCCACGGACAGCCCGATCGTCGAGCCGGACGGCCGGGTCCACGCGTTCTGCCATGCCGTCCCCGGTCGGTGGCACATGATGTCGGTGATGCTGTCGGCCGCAGGCAGCCTGCGCTGGTTCCGGGATGCGCTGGCACCCGGTATGGCGTTCGCGGAGCTGTCAGAGGAGGCGGGCCGGATCGCGCCGGGCAGTGACGGGCTTCTGTTCCTGCCGTACCTGTCCGGCGAGCGGAGCCCGCATTCCGATCCTCTCGCCCGCGGGGCCTTCGTCGGGCTGACGCTCGGCCACGAACGGGCGCACCTGGCGCGGGCGGTCCTCGAGGGCGTCGCCTTCGGTCTCCGCGACGGCCTCGACTTGATGGTTGCCGCGGGCATGCCGGCGCCGACCACGATCCGCGCGTCGGGCGGCGGCACCGCGAGCCCGGTCTGGCGCCAGATCCTCGCGGACGTCCTCGATGCGGAGATCGCGACGGTCGCCACGACCGAGGGCGCCGCCTATGGGGCGGCCGTCCTGGCCGCCATCGGGGCGGGCTGGATGCCCCACGTCGCCGCCGCAACGACGGCGTGGGTCTCGACCGAGGTCAGCGCGTCACCGGGCGATGCCGCCGCCGCATACCGCGACCGGCACGCCGCGTACCGCGCGCTCTACCCCGCCCTGTCGCCGACCTTCCACGGAGGCTGACGGGGCCGCGACCAACCGGGCGTCACCTACGGATCCGCGATCGCCGCTGGCCGGCCCAACAGGTGCCGCCATGGCGTCGACGCTGCCACCGGTCTGCCATTCACGGCCACGTTCGCGAATGCAACGACCTGCTCGAGATACTGCCGTCGCGCGTCCAGGGCCAGGTCCGACCAGGCTGACCACTCGAGATCAACGGACGGGCGGGACATCCATCGTTGGATGACGGAGCCGCGATATCCCTCGTGCGTGGCGCGAGCGAACCAGAAGCGAGTCGCCGCTGCCGACACATCCGGATCGAACGCCTCAGCGGAGAACGCCTCGAGCACGACCACGGCGTCGTCCCTCAGCGACTCGTCGGCCTGGTCGCCCATCCCGACGACGACCCGGCCGCCGTCACGACCCGGCCGAAGCGCGATGGCGTTGGCCACGTCGAGCCGCCACGTCGCACCATCCATGGACCAGTGAAGACGAGCCTCATCGACCCGGATCACGACCGCGAACAACGCCTCAGGCCCGGAGCTCGAGCTCCTCGCGGTCCTTGGCCGTGACCTCGCCGGGCTTCTTGCCGAGGATGATCATCCCGAGGATGTCATCGGTCGACACATCGTGCTTGTTCACGGTGTCGACGATCTCGCCGTGGTACATGACGCTGACCCGATCGGCGAGGTCGTACACGTCGTGGATGTCATGGCTGATCAGCAGGATCCCGATGCCGTCTTCCTTCAGCTGGCGGACGAGGTTACGGACCTGGGCCGTCTCGGCCGGTCCGAGCGCCGCGGTCGGCTCGTCCATGATCAGGATCTTGGCATTGAAGTAGACAGCGCGGGCGATCGCCACCGCCTGGCGCTGGCCGCCGGAGAGCGACACCACCGGTGTCGTGAACCGCTTGAAGTTCGGGTTCAGCCGACCCATGACCTTGCGGGTCGCATCCTCCATCTGGTCGTCGTCCAGGTTGCCGATCCGGGTCGTGAGCTCGCGGCCGAGGAACAGGTTCGCCGGCGCGTCCAGGTTGTCGGCCAGGGCCAGCGTCTGGTAGATACATTCGATCCCCTGGGCCTTGGCATCCCGCGGGTTGCCGATGTCGACAGCCGTGCCATTGATCAGGATCTGGCCCGAATCCGACCGCTGGGCGCCCGAGAGCACTTTCGTGAGCGTCGACTTTCCTGCCCCGTTGCCACCGACGAGCCCGACGACCTCGCCGGCGTGCAGGTCGAGCGACACGTTCCGGACAGCGTGGACGCCGCCGAACGCCACGTTGATCTTGCGCATCTCGACGAGCGGCGTCGTGCCCGCCGTGCGCGCGGTCGCGGAGGTCGCCGGGTTCGCTGCACCGTCCGTCATTGAGCCTGCCTCCGCTGTCATCGCGACCGCCGCCGGTTCCACTGGTCGATACCGACGACCGCCACGAGGACGACCGCGGCGACCATGTTGACCTGGGGAGAGTTGAACCCGAGGAAGCCGAGCCCGTACTGGAGCGACTGCATCACGAGGGCGCCGAGGATGGCGCCCGGGATCGTGCCGATCCCGCCCGCGAAGGACGTCCCTCCGATCACGGCCGCCGCGATCACATACAGCTCGTAGCCCTGACCCAGGTCGAGCGTGCCGCCGTTCAGGCGGGCCGACGCGATCGCGGCGCTGATCGCGCACAGGATCCCCATGAGGATGAACGTCCGCATCACGACCCAGCGGGTGTTGATGCCGGCGAGCTCGGCGGCAACCGGGTTGCCGCCGTACGCGAAGACATTCCGCCCGAACCGTCGCCGGGTCGTGAGGAAGGTCATGGCGATGGTGACGGCGATGACGATCAAAAGCGGAATCGGGATCCCCGCCTCGATCTGCAGACCCCCGGGCGGCTCGGTGATCCCGTGCGCGACCGCATATTGCGTGGCCAGGCCGGGCGGCCAGTGGTACGAATTGGAGACGAAGACGCCAGCGAGGATGGTGCCGACCGAGACGGCCGCGATCGCCGCCTCGGCCCACATCGGCCGAAGCGGGAAGCCGTACTTGCGCCGGGTTCGTCGGGCATTGATCAGGAGCAGGACCGCGGCGGCGCTGAGGAGCGCACCGAGGAGCCAGGCCCAGATGCCACCGAGCGAGCCTTCCGGTCCGCCACCGAGGAGGTTGAACGTCGGCAGATTCGGGGCGACCGTCGTGCCGCCGCTGAACTGCCAGATGAGGCCGCGAAAACCGAGTAGCCCGCCGAGCGTCACGACGAACGACGGAATCTCGGCGTACGCGATCAAGAAGCCCTGGAAGGCGCCGATGAGGGCCCCGAACAGGACCCCGAGGGCGAGAGCAATGATCCAGCCAACGGGATTGCTGAGACCGATGGTCGTCGGGACGATGTCGGCCATGAACACGGCGTAGCCCATGCCGATGAGGCCGACCACCGACCCGACCGACAGGTCGATGTTGCGCGAGACGATGACGAGGACCATGCCCGTCGCGAGGACCGCGGTCGATGCGGCCTGGACCGAGAACGTGAGGAAGTTGACGGGCTGGAGGATGACCGGATTCGCCCAGCCCAGACCGACCCAGATGACGACCAAGGCCAGGACCATGCCGAACAGACGAAGGTCGATCTCCGTCGCCCGGATCAGGTCGCCAATCGACGGGCGACCTTCCGGTGCGGGGAGCTTCCCGGCACCGTCTGTGGTCCCGGCCACGTCTGTGGTCCCGGCCACGTCTGTCGTCCCGGCCACGTCTGTCATGACGTCACTCCTGGCTGGTCAACTCCCGAAGAGGCCTGAATGAAAGCGACCTGCCCCGCGGTACGGGACAGGTCGCAATCGATAACTCGTGGTTCAGGTCAGCCGCAGGCAGGGGTCGACCCAGCGGCCGCTCCCGCGCACGCTGCGTCCTTCGTGATCCAGCCGGCGTCAATCGTGTCCTTCAGGTTTTCCTTTGTGATGGCCGTCGGAGTCAGGATGATCGACTGGACCTTGTTCTTGCCCGGCGTCTCGAACTCAGCGGCGTTCAGGGACGCAGGCGCCGCTGCGGCCGGCAGGTCGCCCGGGGCCTTCACGGCGTTCAGCGCCGTGCCGCCGCAGAGCTGCATTGCGACGTCACCGGCCGTCTGACCAAGTGCGAACGCGTTCTTCCAGACCGACACGGCCTGCTCACCCTTGGCGACCCGGTTCAGCGCGGCAGTGTCGCCGTCCTGGCCGGAGACCGGGATCTTCAGACCGACCGCGCTGAGCGCCTGGACGACGCCCGTCGCCATGCTGTCGTTCTCGGAGAGAACGGCGTCGATCTTGTTGGCGTTCGCGTTGAGCGCCTGCTCCATGTTGTTCTTGGCGTTCGTCGTATCCCAGTTGTCGGTGTTCTTCTCGAACACGACCTTGATCCCGGCTGCGTTCATCTCGTTGAGCTTCGGGATGCCCGCTTCGGTCATGCCGGAGCGCAGGAACGCGGAGTTCGGGTCGGTCTCGGCACCGAGGATGACGGCGTAGTTGCCCTTCGGGACGAGCTTGATCAGGGTCTCGGCCATCAGCGTCCCGACCTTCTTGTTGTCGAAGGTGATGTAGAACGTGTTGGCATCCTCGATCAGGCGGTCGTAGGCGATGACCTTGATGCCCTTGGCCGTTGCATCCGCGATCGCCGGCTTGATGGCCTCGGAGTCCTTTGCGAGGACGATGAGGACCTTCGCGCCCTGGTTGATCAGGTTGGCGATGTCCGTGGTCTGCTGCTCGGCCTTGTCGTTCGCGTCGGCGCGGATGTACTTGCCGCCCTTTGCCGCGATTGCCTTCTGCATCGCCGGCTCATCGGCCTTCTTCCAACGCTCCTGCGAGTAGTTGTTCCACGAGACGCCGACGGTGCAACCGGCTCCGGTGCCGCCGGACGCGGTGCCGCCACTCGCGGCCGGGGTGCCGGTGTTGCAGGCACTCACGATGAACATGGCGCAAGCAGCGAGCGCTGCCAGCCTTCGGACGTACATGAACTCGAATCCTCCTCAGTGACGGGAACCCGTCGTCAGCCGGGACTGTACCACCGTGCGGCACGGCTGGAACAGGGATTTCGCGACCATTGGCAACGTATGCAGACCTGTCCTTGGAGCGGGTCAGGTGGCGCTGACGGGTGATAGATTGCCGACGGGCTCCCGCCGTCACCCGGGACCGACCTCAGGAGATCGCCGCTTCGTGTCATCCGCCGCCGATCGGCAGGCCGGCCGCCTGCACTGGGGAATCCTCGGTCCGGGTCGGATCGCGCCCCGGATCGTGCGTGGGCTTCGCGACAGTCCTCGCGGATTGCTGCACGCAGTCGCGAGCCGGCATGCCGATCGGGCGCGCGCGTTCGCGGACGCCCATGGCGGGGACGAACCGGTCGCGGCCTACGGCAGTTACGAAGCCCTCCTGGCCGATCCCCGCATTGATGTGGTCTACGTCGCCCTGCCGAACGGACTCCACGCGGAGTGGACGATCCGGGCCCTCGAGGCCGGCAAGCACGTCCTGTGCGAGAAGCCCCTCGCGCTGACCGTCGACGAGGTCGACGCGATCGCCGCCGCCGCCGCTCGAAACCGCCGGATCGCCGTCGAGGCGTTCATGTACCTCCACCACCCTCAGACGATCCGGGCCGTCGAGATCGCGCACTCCGGCGCCCTGGGTCCTCTCCAGGTGGTGAGCTCGGCGTTCTCGTTCCTCCTCGACCATCCCGAGGACCCGCGAATTGACCCGACCCTGGGCGGTGGCTCGCTGTGGGACGTTGGCTGCTATCCCGTCAGCATCTCGCGCCGGCTGGCCGGTGAGGAGCCGGAGGCTGTGGCGGCCCTCGCCCGGCTGGACGAGCGCGGCGTGGATCGGACGTTCGTCGGGCAGCTCCGCTTCCCGAGCGGCTTGCTCGCCCACTTCGAGTCCGGCTTCGCGGCGGCCGATCGGGAGCGCGTCGAGATCGTGGGCAGCGACGCGACCCTGGTCCTTGATAGTCCGTTCCTGCCGGAACCGGACGGCCCGCCGCCGCGGGTGTCGATTCGACGCGACGGCGCCGTCGAGGAAGTCCCCATCCCGTCCGTTGACTCGTACCGTGCCGAGGTCGACGACCTGCAGGCCGCGATCCTCGACGGAACGCCACCCCGCGTGGATCTATCGTTCAGTCGCGGTAGCATCGCCTCGCTCGTCGCACTCGATCGGGCCGCTCGGACGTCAGCGGCGACCGGTCCGGCCGGCGCCCGGACGAACCTGTGACTGACCTGAGGGGTTCCGTCGGAGGAAGAGGCTCGTGAGGGGTCGTTCGAAGCGCCCGGCCATCGTCGTGGTCGCGTTGGCCGTCGTGCTCGCTTCCGGTGGCCTTGTCGTCACCCGCCTGACAGCTCCGTCGACGGCTTGTCCGCCTGTCGCCGACGCGGAGTGGTCCGTGGCGCGGCGCTGGGACGAGGCGCTCCTCGGGGCGATCCGGCGTGCCCTCCCGAACCCGCCGGTCCACGCCCGCAACCTGTTCCACTTGTCCGTCGCAATGTGGGATGCCTGGGCGACGTACGACCCGGTCGGGTCGGGCAACCTGTTCAGCGAGAAGCACACCGCGCCCGACCTTGCCGCCGCTCGCAACGAGACGATCAGCTACGCGGCATACCGGATCCTGTCGGCCCGGTTCATCAAGGCCGTCGGCGCCAGCGAGTCGCTGTCCGCGTTCGATGACGTCATGGACGGCTTGTGCTACCCGCTCACGACGACCTCGACCGCGGGCGACACGCCGGCGGCAATCGGCAACCGGATCGCCGCCACGGTCCTCGCGGCGGGCCGAGAGGACGGCTCGAACGAGGCGAACGGGTATGCCGCGCCCGACTACAAACCGGTGAACCCGCCACTCGTCGTCGACGAGACGGGCGTGACGATGACGGACCCGAACCGCTGGCAACCGCTCCAGATCGAGCACATGATCAGCCAGAACGGGATTCCGATCACGAACGGCGTCCAACAGGCGGTCGGGCCGCACTGGGGTCACGTGACGGGCTTCGCCCTGGCACCGGGCGGTGACGCCGGGACTCCGATCGATCCGGGCGGCCCGCCCCGTCTCGGCGGCGATCCGGAGTTGTCGCGCGCCTACAAGGAGCAGGCGGTCGAGGTGATCAGGGCCTCGAGCCAGCTCGACTCCGCAACCGGCACCCTCATCGACGTCTCGCCCGGCGCCCGCGGCGCCAATCCGCTCGGGACGAACGATGGCCGCGGTCACGCCGTGAACCCGGCGACGCGCCAGGCGTACGCGCCGATTCAGGTCAACTCCGGCGACTTCTACCGGGTCGTGACCGAGTTCTGGGCCGACGGACCGAAGTCCGAGACACCGCCCGGCCACTGGAACGTCCTCGCCAACCACGTCTCCGACGAGCTCGCCCCGGACCTCCGGATCGGCGCTTCTGGACCCACCCTCGACCGGCTCCAGTGGGACGTGAAGCTGTACCTGGCTCTCAACGGGGCGGTCCACGACGCGGCGATCGCTGCCTGGGGCCTGAAGGGCCATTACGACTCGGTCCGGCCGATCTCGATGATCCGGTACCTGGGCGGGCTCGGCCAGTCGAGCGAACCCGGCGCGCCGTCCTACCATCGCGATGGGCTGCCGCTCGAGCCCGGCCTGATCGAGGTCGTGACCAAGGAGTCGAGCGCACCCGGCCAGCGCCATGCCGCACTCGCGGCCGGGATCGGCAAGATCGCGATCAAGGCCTGGGCCGGCGTCCCGGCCGACCCGAAGACCCAGACGAGCGGCGCGGTCTGGATGCTCGCCGGCGACTGGATCCCGTACCAGCTGCCCACGTTCGTCACGCCTGCCTTCCAGGGCTACGCGTCGGGCCACAGCACGTTCAGCCGGGCCGCCGCCGAGGTGATGGTCGCGTTCACCGGTTCGGAGTATTTCCCGGGCGGGGTGAGCGGCTACACGATCGAGGCAGGCTCGCTGAAGAACGAGAAGGGCCCGACCGGCGACGTCCGGCTCGAGTGGGCGACCTATTACGACGCCGCAGATCAGGCCGGCCAATCGCGGATCTACGGCGGGATCCATGTCGAGGCCGACGACTTCACCGGACGGGTGATCGGTGCCCAGTGCGGGAAGGACGCCTGGGTGCTCGCCCAGCGCTATTACGCGGGCTCGGCGCGCGCCGCGGCACCGGCGCCCACCGGGTCCTGAGGGGATCGAGCACCGGGTGTCGTCCGTCGCCGAGGTCAGGCCGCCGGACCGCCGTCGTCCGAACCGCGTCCTCGTCGTGGTCGGCGTGCTCGCCGTCAGCGGCCTGGTCGCCATGGCCGGGATCGGCTGGTTCCTGTTCGGCGCCGGACGCTCGACCCCGATCACGCCGCTCGGTCCAGCGACGTTCGCGGAGGAGACTTCGACGGCCGGTCTCGACCAGACGTACGACGGGCCGCTGGCGTATTTCACGGGCGGCGGGCTCGCCACCCTCGATTGCGACGGAGACGGGCTGCTCGATGCGTACGTGGCCGGCGGGACTGCCGAGGCGGCCCTGTTCCGCAACGAGAGCGCCGTGGGTGGTGCCGTGCGGTTCCGCCGTGCCCCCGACCCGGCGACGGACCTCCTGGACGTCACCGGGGCGTATCCGCTCGACGTCGACGGCGACGCGCACGTCGACCTGGCCGTCCTCCGGATCGGCGAGAACGTCGTGCTGCGTGGGCTCGGCGATTGTCGCTTCGAACGCGCGAACGAGCGCTGGGCCCTCGACGGCGGCAACGAGCCGACGATGGCATTCGCCGCGACCTGGGAGGGCGCCGCGACGCTCCCGACGCTGGCGTTTGGGCAGTACGTCGATCCCGAGCCGGCCGATCCGACCCACCCGTGCCACGCGAACACGCTCGTCCGGCCGGTGGCCGGCGGGTCGACCTACGCGCCACCCACGGAGCTCGCGCCCGGCTTCTGCGCCCTGTCGCTGCTCTTCAGCGACTGGGACCGCTCCGGCCGGCGAGACCTCCGGGTCAGCAATGACCAGCATTACTACGTCGACGGCGAGGAGCAGCTCTGGCGGATGGATCCCGGGGCACCACCTGTGCCCTACACCGGCGACGACGGTTGGGTCCGGGTGAACGTTGAGGGGATGGGCATCGGCAGTTATGACGTCACCGGCGACGGATATCCCGACGTGTACCTCACGAGCCAGGGCGAGAACCGGCTCCAGACCCTGACCGCCGGGCCGGACCGCCCGACGTACCGGGACATCGGGCTGCGCCGCGGCGTGCTTGCCGATCGCCCGTTCACCGGCGAGGACGAGCTGCCCTCGACCGCCTGGCATCCCGAGTTCGACGACGTCAACAACGACGGGTTCATCGACCTGTTCGTCTCCAAGGGCAACGTCCGCCAACAGGAGGACTTCGCGTTGCGCGATCCGAGCAACCTCCTCCTCGGGCAGGCCGACGGAACCTTCGTGGAGGCGGCCGACCGGGCGGGGATCCTGAGCTTCGATCTCGGCCGGGGCGCGGCCCTTGCCGACCTGAACCTCGACGGCATGCTGGACCTGATCGAGGTCAACCTCGGCTCGCCAGTCCGGCTCTGGCGCAACGTCGGCGCGGGCGATGCCGCGACGCCGCGGCCGATGGGCCACTGGCTCGGGATCCGGCTGGTCCAGCCCGGCCCGAACCGTGACGCGATCGGGGCGTGGATCGAGACGCGGATCGGGGATATCGTCGCGCGGCGCGAGCTGACGGTCGGTGGCGGGCACGCGAGCGGCGAGCTCGGCTGGACCCACGTCGGGCTGGGGTCCGCAACGACGGCCGAGGTGCGCGTCCAGTGGCCGGACGGCACGATGGGGCCGTGGCAGCGGGTTGCCGCCGACGGCTGGGTCGAGATCGCCCGCGGCGCCGAACCGCGTTCCTGGACGCCGAAACGATGACGAAGGAGAGAGCAGCGTGAGCAGCGCTCGATTAGCCAATATCGGTCTCCCGACATTCGAGATGCCCGACGTCCGGCCGGAGCTGCCGCCGGAGCTCCACGCGGAGCGGATCGAGCAGCTGCGGGAGCGGATGGCGGCACGGCACCTCGATATCGCGATCGTCTGGGCCGATCGCGAGCACAGCGCCGGGATGTCGTTCCTGAGCGGCTTCGACCCGCGGTTCGAGGAGGCGATCCTTCTGATCGGGCCCGACGGCGAGCCCGCGATCCTCGTCGGCAACGAGTGCTTCGGGATGGCCGGCGCGGCACCGCTGCCGATGCGCCGACACCTCCTCCAGGACCTGAGCCTGCCGAGCCAGCCACGAGATCGCTCCCGACCGCTCGCCGAGATCCTGCTCGAGGAGGGCGTCCGTCCCGGCGCCCGGGTCGGGGTCGTCGGCTGGAAGACGTATGCCGATCGGGGGATCCTCGAGGCGCCGTCCTTCCTCGTGGACGCGCTGCGCACTCTGGTCGGCCCGTCGGGCGTCGTGGAGAACGCGGCGGACCTGCTGATCGACCCGGCCGACGGGCTGCGGGTCATCAACGACGCCGACCAGCTCGCGCTGTTCGAGTGGGCGGCGACCCAGACGTCCGGTGGCATCCGCCGGCTGCTGGACGGGCTGCGGCCCGGGATGACCGAGCGCGAGGCAGTGCGCCTCCTCGACTGGAACGGCACGCCGCTTTCGTGCCACCTGATGCTGTCCGCCGGGCCGCGCGCACGGCTCGGCCTGCTCAGCCCTGGCGACCGGCCAATCGAGCGCGGCGACCCGTTCACCGTCGCGTTCGGGATCTGGGGCGCGTTGAACTGCCGGGCCGGGTTCGTGGTCGAAGATGCCGCGGAGCTTCCGGAGCCGATCCGGGACTACGTGCCGCGTCTCGTGGGCCCGTATTTCGAGGCGGTGGCGGAGTGGTACCGGACGATCCGGGTCGGCGTCACGGGCGGCCGGCTCCACGGGGTCATCGCCCGCCGGCTGGGTGACCCTTTCTTCGGGATCTTCCTGAACGCGGGCCACCAGATCCACCTCGACGAATGGGTGAACTCGCCGATCTGGGCCGACTCGCCAATCGTCCTCCGGTCCGGGATGGCGTTCCAGGTGGACATCATCCCGGCCACCGGCAGCCCATGGTTCACGACGAACATCGAGGACGGGATCGCCCTCGCCGACGAGGAATTGCGGGCGACGATCGCGAGCCGGTACCCCGGGATGTGGCGCCGGATCGAGGCGCGTCGCGCGTTCATGGCCGAGACTCTCGGGATCGACCTCCATCCCGACGTGCTGCCGTTCTCGAACCTGCCGGCCTACCTGCCGCCGTTCCTGCTCCGGCCGGATCGGGCGATGACGCTGCGTCTTTGAGGAACGCCGGCCGCCGCAAACCTGACCGGTTCTGACCGGTATCCTCACGAACGTGGTGGTCATGAACCGGTCCTCGCTCCTTGCCGCGCTCGCCGACGGGCGCGCCCGACTCGAGCAGGCGCTCGCCGCGCTCTCCGCGGAGCAGATGCTCGAGCGCGTCGACGGTGACTGGACCCGGAAGGACGTCGTGGCTCATCTCGAGGCGTGGGAACGGCGCGTCGTCGACCTCCTGGCGGCCCTCCGCTCCGGGCATCCGCCAACCGATCGCGGGGACACCGACGCGATGAACGCCGGGTTCCACGCGGCGAGCCGGGATCGCTCGCTCGACGACGTGCGGGCGGGCGAGCGCGACGCGTATGGCGCGATGATCACGGCCATCGAGGGCGCCAGCGATGAGGAGCTCTTCGACGGCGGGCACTTCGGCTGGACCGAAGGCGACCCGCTGGCGGAGTGGTTCCGCGGGAACGGCGACGAGCACGTCGATGAGCATCTCGCCCAGCTGCGGGCGCCCTGACGCGACGAGCACCCGGTGGCGGGACTCAACCGGCGACGTGGCTCCGCGTCAGCTCGTCGGGTCGTCGAGCGCCGAGCAACGTCATCGCCAGGACCGTCTCGTGGCGCAGGATCTCGAGCGCCCGCTCGACGCCGCTCTGGCCGCCCCCCGCCAGCGCCCACAGGATGGGCCGGCCGACGAGCACGCCGCGCGCGCCGAGCGCGAGCGCTGTCACGACGTCCAGGCCGCGCCGAATCCCGCCGTCCACCCAGATCTCGGCGCGACCGTCGACGGCTGCGACAACCTCCTCGAGCGCATCCGCCGTCGCGATCGCCCGATCAAGCTGGCGGGCGCCATGGTTCGACACGACGATCCCGTCGAGGCCGTGCTCGATCGCCATCCGGGCGTCCTCGCCGGTCAGGATTCCCTTGAGGATGAGCGGCAGCGCCGACCAGCTCCGGAGCGTTGCGAGATCCGCCCACGTCAGCGCGCGATCCAGCTCGTCCTGCAGGAGGTCGTAGCCGCTCTCCTCGGCGCGGTGCGATGCGTGGTCCGGCCTGCCGTCGGGGAAGTTGCCATGCTTGACGGCGAGATCCCAGCCGGACCGGAGATCCCGCTCGCGGTAGCCGAGGATCGGCAGGTCAACGGTGACGATGACCGCGGCGTAGCCGGCCGCCTCAGCGCGTTCCACGAGACGTCGGCTGCGGCGGGGGTCGGCCTGGGTGTAGAGCTGGAACCAGCGGATGCCGTCGGGAACAGCCGCCGCCACGTCCTCGATCGACTCGGTCGACAACGTCGACAGGGTGAACGGGACGCCCGCCGCCGCGGCCGCGCCGGCGCTGGCGATCTCGGCCGACGGGTGGGCCAGGCCGTGGGCGGCCATCGGCGCGATCGCGACCGGCATCGTCACGGCCTGGCCGTTCATCGTCGTCGCCGGGTCGACATGGGAGACATCGACGAGGACGCGTGGCCGGAGGCGTCGACGGCGCCATGCCTCTTCGGCCTCGGCCAGCGACTGCTCGTCCCAGGCACCGCCCGCGATGTAGTCGAACGCGGCGGGGTCCATCACCGCCCGGGCGAGCGGTTCGAACTGGGCAAGGCTGACGATCGGGGAGCGGTCGCGCTCCGGATCCACGGCGGTCATCGCCGCGAGCCTAGCCGATGAGGTCGAGGTTCGCGAGGCTCGCCAGCATCGTCTTCCGGCCGATCGTCGCATCCTTGAACGCGACCGTGATCTCCTCGTCGCTCCGGGTCAGCTTCGAGGTGACGACGATTCCGTCGCCCCAGCGCCCGTGGCGGACCCGATCGCCGTCGCGGTACTGGCGTTCGCCAGGGATGATGGGCCGCGGCGGGCGGACCGCGCTCTGTCCGGCGGCCCCGCCCATCCCGCCGGGACGGCCGAGCGAACCCGATGGCGCCCCGTCGACGTACGCCTCGCGCTTGGCGTTGAGGTCGCGGCTCGGGCGGAAGGGCTGTCCGGACTGCGGCGCGCCGGGCGTGCCGCTCCCCTGGCGATACGCCGCGCCGCCGCCGAGGCCGTTCCGGATCGGACGCCCGAACCGCGTCGTCCCGCGCGCGCCGAACGCCAGGTCCAGGTCCACGTCCAGCCCCGCGCTCCCTGACGCGAGATCCGGCCCGACCATGAGCTCGGCCGGGATCTCGAGCAGGAACCGTGACGGAACGGATGGCTGGCCCATCCCCCACGTCGCTCGCCGCCAGGCATGGGACAGGAACAGGCGGCGCATCGCGCGGGTCATCCCGACGTACGCGAGGCGGCGCTCCTCCTCGAGCTCCTTCTCGTCGTCCAGCGCCCGGCTGTGGGGGAAGACGCCCTCCTCGAGGCCGCCGATGAAGACGACCGGGAACTCGAGGCCCTTTGCCGCGTGGAGCGTGATCATCGTGACCGCGTCGGCGTCGCCCTCGTACGAATCCTGGTCGGCGACGAGGGCCGTCTCCTCGAGCAGCCGATCGAGGGCGTCCTCCGGCTCGAGATCGTCGTAGCGCGTCGTGACCGAGCGCAGCTCGAGGAGGTTCGCCCAGCGGTCCTCGCCGTCCTCCGAGCCGTCGGCGAGCATCGCCCGGTAGCCGGATGCCTCGAGGGTCTCGTCGAGCAGCTCGGGCAGGTTCAGGACGCCAACCTTGGAGCGAAGGCGGGTGATCAGGGCGGCAAAGTCGGCAAGGGCCGCCCGCGCCCGCGGCACCAACCCGTCCAGCTCGCCGCGTCCGGCCTGCTCGATCGCATCCCAGGTCGAGATCTCGCCCCGGACTGAGGCGTCGCGGATCACCTGGATCGTCTTGTCGCCGATTGCCCGGGCCGGAATGTTGACGATCCGCTCGAAGCTGACGCTGTCCGTGTCGGATCGGAGGACGCGGAGGTAGGCGAGGGCGTCCTTGACCTCCCGCCGGCTGTAGAACCGGGTCCCGCCGACCAGCTGGTAGCGGATCCCGTAGCGCAGGAACGACTCTTCGATCGCGCGGCTCTGGGCATTCATCCGGTACATGACCGCGATGTCCCGCGCACGGAGCGAGCCCGCGTCGTCATCGTCGGCGCGGCGGGTCAGCACGGAGCCGCGGCCGCCGACCAGGCCCTCGACCTGGCGGGCGATCCACTCGGCCTCCTCTTCCTCGTTGTAGGCCTCGAAGCGCTGGATCTTGGCCCCGCCGGCCTTGTCCGTCCAGAGCTTCTTGTCGGTCCGCTCGGTGTTGCGCGAGACGACGGCATGAGCGGCATCCAGGATCAGCTGGGTCGAGCGGTAGTTCTGCTCGAGCTTGACGACGGCGGCGTCGGGGTAGTCGCGCTCGAAGTCGAGGATGTTGCGGAGGTCTGCCCCGCGCCAGCGGTAGATCGACTGGTCGTCGTCTCCCACGACCGCCAGGTTGCGGTGCTTCGCGGCGAGGGCCCGGATCCAGAGGTACTGCGGCCGATTGGTGTCCTGGTACTCGTCGACATGAAGGTAGCGCCAGCGCTCCTGGTAGCGGGCGAGGACGTCGGGCGCCTCGTCGAACAGGACGACGGCCTTCAGGAGAAGATCGTCGAAGTCGAGGGCGCCGACCTTGCGGAGGCGCTGCTCGTAGCGGACCGCGAGCTTGGCGATCGTCCGCTCGCGGTGGTTGACCGCGTTCTCGGCCAGGAACGTCGCGTCGAGCATCTCGTTCTTCGCCCGGCTGATCGCGCCGAGGACCGCGCTCGGCCGGAACTCGCCGGTCAGCGGCAGATCCTCCTCGCGCAGGAGCTGCTTCATGACGCTCTGCTGGTCCTCGGTGTCGTAGACGACGAAGCGCCGGTCGATTCCGATCGCCTCCCCGTCGCGACGGAGGACGCGGGCACAGAGCGAGTGGAACGTCCCGGCCTGGACGTCGCGGCCGGGTTCGCCGACCAGGCTGATGATCCGCTCGCGCAGCTCGCCTGCGGCCCGGTTCGTGAAGGTCACCGCCAGAATCGACCATGGCCGGACCTCCTTGACGCCGACGAGGTAGGCGATCCGATGGGCGAGGACGCGAGTCTTGCCGGAGCCCGCGCCGGCGAGGATCAGGAGTGGTCCGTCGGTGGTCGTGACCGCGCGAGCCTGTTCTGGGTTCAAGCGCCCGACGATCTCCTGGGCCCGGGCTGCCGTCTTCGCCTTGCGGGCGGTCCCTGCCGCCGCTTCCCGTTCGCGGCGCTCGTCGGCGCTCATCTCGTGAGGCGCGTCAGCGGCCGAGGGCGCATCACCAAGCCAGTCGGGCTCGGTCGGGGCGGCCTCCGGGAGCACCTCGGCGGCGTCCGCGAAGAGCGTTCCCTCCTCGCTCTTCGGGTCGTCGAGGAAGCGCGCCGCACGGGCTCGTCGGGTCGGGGAGGTCACTCGTCCATTGTAGGTCGAGGCACTTCTCCGAGCCTCACCAGGACCCGTCGCGAGAGCCTTGGACGCGAAGGGCGAGCCTCCGGATGACCCGCTGCGACCCGGAAAAGACGAGACCCGGGGCGTGGGACCCGGGTCTCGGCTGCGTTGCGGAACGGTGGACGACTACGGCGCGATCTGGTCCGCCGGCGGGGCAGCGACCGAGACCGGGACGTCGTACTTGATGTCGAGCACGAGCCCGAACGTGCCCATGTCGGCCGACGTGGCCGACAGCGACAGCTTCGCCGGACGGTTGTCGTTCTTGCGCGTCCAGATGTCGAAGCTGAGGTCGCCGGCCGGCGCCGATGCTTTCGGGTCGAGGGCCTGCAGGTCGGCCGCCGTCAGCTTCATCGTGACGTGGTAGCAGTCCTGATCGCCGCACCGCTCGTCGGCCGCCTTGACCGGCGGGGTGGGCAACTTTGCGAGCGCCGCCTGGATCTCCGCGACGGCTTTGGTCACGTCCGTCACCGCGGCCATCGGATCGCCGGACGCGGTTGGAACGTCGGCCTTGGTGTACTTGTCGGCCGTGCCGCCGAGCATCGCCGCGAGCGCGCCCGAGACCTTGTAGTAGGCGGCGTTGCCCACCACGAGCGCCTCGATCTTTGTGCCGAGCAGGGTCGGAGCGTCCAGGCTGAACTTCAGGTTCTTGTTGGCGATGTCGATGGCACCGACCATCTTGACCGTCGACAGGTCGAAGTCGCCCATCTGGGGGACCTTGACGGAGCCGGTGAACGAACCGGTGAACTCGAAGGTCTTCACGTCGGTCAGAGACGTCACGCCCTTCGCGACGATCTCCTTCGGATCGGTCAGGACCGGAGCCGCCGGTGGGGTCGCGGCGCAGGCCGCCAGGACGAGGGACAGGACCGCCACGAGGGCGATCGGCAAGAGAGCGAGGCGTCGAAACACGTGGGTCCCCTAATTGAACGGATGATCGGTCCACAGGGTGCCGTTCGATCCGCGCGGCGTCAAACGCCCGGAAGTACCGTTCGTGGCGGGGTGACGATCCCGTGTCGGACAGACGAAGGGCCTCAGACTCTCAAGGCGTTCCAGTGTGGCTGCGCGATGTGCGATGCGGATGCAATCAGGCGACGGATGGGGGGACATGGAGGACCTCCATTCGGGGGAGGTCCTCGACCGGTACCCGGCGACCGTGGGCGGCCGGCACATTGACAGCTCCGTTGTCTACGCAGGATCCGCCATCGGCGGCCAAGAGCCGCGACAGGCACCAAGGAGCCGCGAGGGTGGGATATCGGAGGGAACGAGTCACCCGATCAGGTGCCGACGACGCCCCGAAGGGCAGCCGCGATGGCGCCCGCGATGGCGCCCGCGATGACGCCCGCGATGCCACCGAGCGCTGCCAGCAGCAGCTGCCGCCTGACATCCTCCCATACGACGGTGGGCGCTTCTCGTGTGACGTCATCGAACACCGGCAGCGCGGTCGCCGCCTCGACTGCCGGCGGCTCGCCGCCAGTCGCCCCGGGACCGACACTTGTCGGGGTGGCCTCGGGCGTGATTGTTGGGAGTGTCCCGTCTCCGATCGCAGCCCCCGTACCCGGTTCCTCGCGATTGACCTTGACGGGTTCGAAGTCGAAGCCGCAGGACAGGCAGAAGCGGAAGGACCCGACGCGTGCCCTCCCACAGTCCTCGCAGCTGGCCTGTGCCGGCTCGCCGGCCGCCTGCGTTCCCCCGGAACCGAGTCGGCGCGTTCGAAGTAGCCACCACACGCGAGTGCGGACCTCGTTGAGGTCTGTGAGCCCAGAGGTCAAGACCTCGCCCGACGCCTTGTCCCGCACGCTGAACACCCGGCCTCTGGGGAGTCGCCGGCTGCGAACTTGAAGCCCGGACGGCCGCAGAGCCTTGCGAAGGGCCTCGAGGGCGGTTTCTGTTTGGTCGATCATCAAGCTCTCGAGGGAAGGGTCGTTCCCGATCATCCTCGTCCGGCGTCGCTACACGCTGCTGGCTGCAGCCCGGCCAAACGCTACGTCTTCGCGCCAACCGCGACAGACGAAGAGCATTCCGTTGCTAGGACGGATCTCGAGGCTAGGTGTCGTTCCCACTCACCTTGTTGAGCGGCCACGGCGGGCTGTGTAGCAATCTGGGCAGCATAAGAGCCGGGCATCCGCGGACGGATGACCCGGCTCTCAGTCTGTTTCGTGCGTGGAACTGTCCCTCGCGGACGTCCACGGACGCTATCGGACGCTCTAGAAGTCCATGTCTCCGCCGCCGCCGCCGTGGCCGTGGCCGCCGGCGGCCGCGGTCTGCTTCTCCGGAAGGTCGGTGATCAACGTCTCCGTCGTCAGGACCATCGCGGCGATCGAGGCGGCGTTCTGGAGAGCGGATCGAGTCACCTTGCGGGCGTCGACGATCCCCTTCTTGAACATGTCGCCGTACTCGTTGCGGAGCGCGTCGTAGCCGTGGCCGATCTTGGCATTCCGGACCTGGTTGATCACGACCTCGCCGGACTGCCCGGCGTTGTCGGCGATCTGGCGGGCCGGGGCCTCGAGCGCCTTGCGAACGATGTCGACGCCGACCTGGGCGTCGCCTTCGAGCTTGAGGGCGTCAAGGGCCGGGATGGCCTGCAGGAGCGCGGTGCCGCCGCCGGCGACGAGGCCCTCTTCGACGGCCGCTCGGGTCGTCGAGAGCGCATCCTCGATGCGGTGCTTCTTCTCCTTGAGCTCGACCTCGGTGGCCGCGCCGACCTTGATCACGGCAACGCCACCCGACAGCTTGGCGAGACGCTCCTGGAGCTTCTCCTTGTCGTAGTCGGAGGTCGTGTCCTCGATCTGGGCCTTGATCTGGGCCATGCGGGCCTTGATCTGGTCCGGCGAGCCGGCGCCGTCGATGACCGTGGTGTCGTCCTTGGTCGCGACGACGCGACGGGCCGAGCCGAAGTCCTCGAACGTGACGGAGTCGAGCTTGCGGCCGACTTCCTCGCTGATCACGGTGCCACCGGTCAGGGTGGCGATGTCGCGGAGCATCTCCTTGCGCCGATCGCCGAAGCCCGGGGCCTTGACGGCCAGGACCGAGACGGTGCCGCGGAGCTTGTTCACGACGAGCGTGGCGAGGGCCTCACCATCGATGTCCTCGGCGATGATCAGCGTGGGCTTGCCCTGCTGGACGGCCTTCTCGAGCGCCGGGAGCATGTCCTGGACGCTGGAGATCTTCTTGTCGGTGATCAGGATGAGCGGGTTCTCGAGAACCGCTTCCATTCGATCGGGGTTGGTCACGAAGTAGGCCGAGAGGTAGCCCCGGTCGAACTGCATGCCCTCGGTGTATTCCTTCTCGAGGCCGAGCGACTGGCCTTCCTCGACGGTGATGACGCCGTCCTTGCCGACCTTGTCCATCACCTCGGCGATGATCTCGCCGACTTCCGGATCGGCGGCGGAGATGGCGGCGACGGCCGCGATCTGCTCACGCGACGAGACGTCGACCTTGTGCTTCTCGAGCTCGGCGACGACGGCCTGAACAGCCTGCTCGATGCCGCGCTTGACGACCATCGGGTTGGCCCCGGCCGTGACGACACGGAGGCCCTCGGCGACCATCGCCTGGCCCAGGACGACCGCGGTGGTCGTGCCGTCGCCGGCGACGTCGTCGGTCTTGGTCGCGACTTCCTTGAGAAGCTGCGCGCCCATGTTCTCGAACGGATCGTCGAGCTCGATGTCGCGAGCGATCGTCACGCCGTCGTTGGTGATCGTCGGCGCACCGAACTTCTTGTCGAGGACGACGTTGCGGCCCTTCGGACCGATCGTGACCTTGACGGCGTCGGCGAGCTTGTCGATGCCACGCTTGAGACTGCGACGAGCGGTCTCGTCGAAGATCAGCTGCTTAGACAATGTTCGTGTCCCTCCTGGAGACTCGTGTTGGGGTCAATGACAATCCTTGGCGCCCCGCGGAGCGCATCGCCAAGAGGCTCTCAGTCCTCGACGATCGCGAGGATGTCCTTCTGGCTGACGATGAGGAGCTCCTCCTCGTCGATCTTGAACTCGGTCCCGGCGTACTTGGCGTAGAGAACCGTGTCGCCCTTCTTCACGTCGATGCTCTCGCGCTTGCCGTCATCGAGCGTCCGGCCCGGGCCGACCGCCAGGACGGTGCCCTTCTGGGGCTTTTCCTTGGCGGTGTCCGGGAGGACGATGCCGGACTTGGTCATCTCCTCGCGCGCGGTGGGCTGGATCACGACGCGGTCGCCGAGCGGGCGAAGCTTCGTCGCGGAAGCGGTGGCGGTGGCCAACGTGCATTCCTCCTGGGACGGCGAACGGATCGCCATCGTGCTGGTTGGGCGAGGGACCGGATCGGCGTGGCCGATTTGCGTCCCCGGCGTTGATTCGTGAGGTGCCGCTGTCGAGGTCGCGGACCGGTGTCTCTGGCGATCGTCACGCTGGACGGATCCCCTGCCGGCCTGGAACGGACCGCGTTGGCACTCTCGATGTGAGAGTGCTAATCCTACCTGTTTGCGGTTTGGCCTGTCAACCTGTCTGAGCGCCGAAAACCCGGTCGTACGCGGCGACGAGGGCCTCGCCGGCGGCGTCTCGATCATCGCCGCGGACGTCCGCAGTCCAGGCCGCCGTCAGCCCGACCCACTCCGGCGCGTTGCGCCCGCGCGGCGCGCCGGGCGACGAGAGATATGGCGAGTCGGTCTCGACGAGGAGCCGGTCCGCCGGGACGATCCGGACGACGTCGGCGGTGGCCTCTTCGCCCTTCCGGAACGCCAGGCCCGAGATGCTGATCGCCGCACCCAGATTCAGCATCGACTCGGCATAGTCGAGCGGACCGCTGAACGAATGAATCACGACCCTCGGCGGCTCGCTGCCGAACGCGCCGACTTCGGCGAGGAGCGCGTCCTGGGCGTCGCGCTCTCCTGCCCGCGAGCGGCAATGCAGGATCGCCGGTTTGCCCGTCTCGACTGCCAGGGCGAGGTTTCGGCGGAGGTTCCCGAGCTGAGCCGGGATCGGCGAGAAGACGCGGTCGTAGTCGAGCCCGGTCTCGCCGATCGCGACGACACGTGGGTTTCGGGCCGAGGCCGCGATTGCGGCCCACGCGGCGTCGCTGACGTTGGCCGCGTCATGGGGGTGAACGCCGACGGCCGCGTCGAGCCAGGACACCCGCTCGACGAGCTCGAGGGCGGCCGACGACGAGGTCGCGTTCCAGCCCGGGACGAGGATCCGCTCAACGCCCGCCGCCCCGGCCGCCGCGATCACCGCGTCGACGTCGTCCTCGAAGCGATCCGCCTGGAGGTGGCAGTGAGAATCGACGAGGCGCATCGGACGATTGTCGCCGACGCGCCTCGGGCCGTGCGGGAGGGACCGAACGTCAGCCCTCGTTGCCCTTGTAGAGCGCGAGGACGTTGCCCTCCGTGTCGGTTCCGACCGCGAACCAGCCCATCCCCGGGATCTCGGACCTGCCTTCTGTGATCGTGCCGCCGAGCTCCTTCACCTTCGCGATCGCCGCGTCGATGTCGTCGACCGAGATGTAGTTGCGGACCGTCTGACCGGCCATCTCGCCGCGTTTGCCGAGGCCCCCGCCGAGCCCGCCCGGGCCGGCCGTGTAGAGCGGGTAGCCCTCGAAGCCGGGGGTCTCGCTGAACTGCCAGCCGAAGACGCCGCCGTAGAAACGCTTCGCCCGCTCCGCGTCGTCGAACGGGATCTCGATGTGGTTGTACTCGCCGTGGGCAGCCATGTGGCGTTCTCCGTATCTTCGCCGCCGATACCGGGCGGTGCGGCCGCATCTCCCGTCTAGTTTGGCGCGGTTTCCGTGTCGAGGCGAGGGAACAACGGTTCCGCCTGGGTCAACATTCCCTTTTCGCCGGAATGTGCGCCCCAGCGCAGCTGGTCGAGGAGCGGCGGCCCGCCGTTGCCGTCGGCAGCGTACGGCCAGGCGTAGCCGAGCTGGGCGAGGACGCGCGGCGCGGTCTCGGGCAGAAATGGCGCGGCAGCCAGGCCGATCAGCCGGCAGACCTCGACCAGGTCGCCGAGGACGACCTGGAGTCGGGCCGTGGCGGCCTCGTCGCCGGTCTTGGCCGCCTTGGCCAGCTCCCACGGCTTCTCGGCATCGACGAACCGGTTTGCATCTCCGACGACCGACCAGATCACGCCGAGCGCCTCGTGGAGGAGACAGTCATCGAGGCTCGACTGGAGCATCGGCACGCGGCTCGTCCAGCTCCAGGTCGCGTCCGCATCGGCGGCCGGCGACGGGTCGGGCCGTTCCCCGCCGAGGTAGCGGTTGGCCATCGAGACCGTGCGGTTCACGAGGTTCCCGAAGTCGTTGGCGAGATCGGCGTTGTAGCGCCGGACGAATCCGTCCCAGCTGACCTCGGCGTCCTTGTCGAACGGCACCTCGCGGAGCACGACGTAGCGCGCCCCGTCGCTCCCGAACGCAGCCACGAAGTCGCCCGGGTCGAGGAAGTTGCCGCGGCTCTTGCTCATCCGCTCGCCGCCGGCGGCGAGGAGCCAGCCGTGGGCCCAGACCTTGCGCGGGGCCTCGAGCCCGGCACTCCACAGCATCGCCGGCCAGAAGATCGTATGGAAGCGCAGGATGTCCTTGCCGATGACGTGCAGATCGGCCGGCCACCAGCGGGCGAACGACTTCAGGTCGTCCGGGAACCCCGCCCCGGTCACGTAGTTGATCAGCGCGTCGTACCAGACGTAGATCGTGCCGGCCTCCGGGTCCCACGACCCGTCCTCGCGCTGGGCCGTCTCGCCGTTCTCGGCGATCGGGAACGGGATGCCCCAGCCCGCCCCGGCCCGGCTGATCGAAAAGTCCTCGAGTCCCTGGCGGATGAAGCCGAGCATCTCGTTGCGGCGGTAGTCGGGCTGGACGAACGTCGGGTTGTCGAGGAAGTGCTGCTCGAGCCGCGTCTGGTATGCGGACAGCTTGAAGAACCAGTTCTTCTCGGTCAGCCACTGGAGGGGGACGTCGGGGTGGTTCGGGCAGATCGTGCCGCGCGCTGTCTCCTGGACGTCGGTCGCGTTGCGGAAGCCCTCGTTCGGGCAGTACCAGCCTTCGTACGTCCCGATGTAGATGTCGCCGTTTGCGTAGGCCCGCCGGACGAGTTCCTGGGACGCCCGGATGTGGTCCGGATCGGTCGTCCGGATGAAGCGGTCCGGGCTGATCGAGAGGGCGTCCTCGGCGGCCTTGAACAGGGCGACCTTCTCGTCGACGAAGTCGCGCGGGGCGCGGCCTTCCTCGGCCGCCTTCATCGCGATGTTGACCGAGTGCTCATCGGTGCCGGTCAGAAAGCGGGTGTCGTCACCGAGCATCCGGTGCCAGCGCGCGATGACGTCCGCCGCGATCACCTCGTACAGGGTGTGGAGGCCGGGCTGGTTGTTGGCATAGGCGATCGCGGTCGTCAGGTAGAAGCGGGGGCGCAACGGGTCGGCGGGCATCGAATCCTCGGGGGGGCTAGCAGGACCTGAAGTCCGGGCGGGATCGCGCGGCGCGGTCGGCGGCCGACGTTCCGGGAGGCGCTTCTCAGGCCTGCCGCGAGCGGGGCCGCCGCGGCATCGCCATCAGGCTCCGGCGCTGGTCCACCTCCCGATGATGGCCGAGCGGGCGATCAACGGTCAAGTCTGCGACGGTTGGCCGCGGCGCGTCTCATGCGTCCGCACCAGACCAGTCGAGACCTTTGTCGCGGGCCGGACTGACCACCGGCAGGCGGGCGGGCGTCGGCGCGAGGACGACACTGACTCGACCAAGCGGCTCACCGCTCTGCTCGTGCTCCCATGGACCACCGCCGTGAACGACGCCCCCATCGTGAATCAGAGCCCGACTCGCCACGCCATCCGCAACCGGCTGCTCGCCAGCATGGCGGCCACGGTGGCCCTCGGCATCGTCATGACTGCGATCGTCTTCGCGGTGGCCTCGATGACGGTCCGCACGCTCGCGGAAACCACCGCCCGGATCGACGCGATGAATGCGACCGCCCACGCGCTTCAGACGGCGCTCTTCACGCAGGAGACGTTCGCCTTCGACTACGCGCTGTCCGGTCGAAACGAGGCGATCGAGGAGTTCGACGCCGCGAGCGCCAGCGAGGCGATCGCGTTCGCCGATCTGCGGGCGCTCGCGGTCAATTCGTCCGACATTCTGGCGTCGGCAACCGCCGCCCACGATGCCTCGATTGCCTGGCGCGAGGAGTGGGCGGAGCCGTTCCTCCGCGCCGACGACGCCGCGCGCATGGCCGGCGCCGCGGGCGCGGCCGACGAGAGCCAGATCCTGTTCCAGCCGGCGGAAGATGCCCTGGCGAGCCTCCTCGGCGCCCTCGACGTGGAGCGCGGCTCTGCGGCCGCCGAGGTCGATGCCTCGATCCCGCGGCTCGCGATGGTGATCCTGCCCGTCGGACTCGTCCTCACGATCCTGCTCGCCCTGCTCGGAATGTGGCTGACCCGCTCGATCAGCGGACCACTCGGCCGCCTCAACGCGACCGTCGAGGCTCTGGTCGCCGGCGAGGCTGTCCGTTTCGCCGCCGAGCGCGACGACGAGCTCGGCGCCCTGGCGGACGTGCTGGAGCGGCTGCGGGTCGACGCGGGCGACCGCTATCAGCTGGCTCGGCTGGAGGCCCAGCACGCCGCGACCTTCAACCAGCTTGCCGAGCTCACGTCGTTCGCCCGCGACGAGTCGGACCTCGTGGTCGCCGCCAGCCGGGCGATCCGCCGCCTGGTCGCGACGAGTGCCGGCGACATCCTCCTGGCCAACCCGTCACAGAACCGCCTGACCGTCGGGATCGCCTGGGGCGAGACAGCAGCCGAGCCGGGGGCGCTCGTGAACGTCGACCGGATCGATCGCTGCCCGGGGATCCGGCGATCGTCCGCGTTCGTGGCGCCGAACGTGGCGGACGACATGGCCGTCCGCTGCCCGGCTCGCCACGCGAGCGTCGGAACGACGGTGTGCATTCCGATGATGGCCCTCGGCAAGATGGTCGGCGTGATCCACCTCGAGTCCATCGCGGTCGCGGCTTTCGACCCCGAGACGATCCGGCTGGTCACGCGGGTTGCCGAGAACGTCGGGCTCGCGATGGCCAACGCGCGGCTGATGAACACGATGGAAGGTCAGGCGATGACCGATCCATTGACCGGTCTGCGCAACACCCGCTTCTTCGACCCGTACCTCGAACAGGAGCTCGAGTCCGCGCGCCGCGACGACCAGCCGATGAGCGTCGTCATGATCGACCTCGACCATTTCAAGAAGTTCAACGACACCTACGGCCATCCCGCCGGCGACGAGGCCCTCCGTTCGTTCGCCCGTGTCATCGGATCGACCATCCGCGCCTCCGACGTGGCCGCGCGCTACGGCGGCGAGGAGTTCATCGTGGCCCTCCGCCACGCCGGGATCGACGAGGCACAGGCGATGGCGGAGAAGCTCCGGGCGTCGATCGAGCAGATGGTCGTCGAGCTCGGACCGGGACGCTATGCGCGGGTCACGGCCTCACTTGGGGTGGCCACCACGGGACCCAACGTCCAGGACCACAAATCGCTCGTGTCGCTGGCCGATGCCGCCCTGTACCGGGCCAAGGAGGGTGGCCGAAACCGCGTCGAGGTGACGTCGGCGGGGCCCGAAGCAGCGGCTCCTGCCCGGGCGGCCCGGCGGCGGCTCGGCCGGATCGCCGCTGGACGCCTCGAGGTGCTGGAGCCCGAAGCCGGCTGACCACGGCGCCAACTACCGCGACCGCCGCCGACCGTCAGTGACGGAAGTGGCGGACGCCGGTGAAGAGCATCGTGGCGCCCGCCGCATCGACGGCACCGACCGCCTCGTCATCGTTGCGCGAGCCGCCCGGCTGGGCGAACGCCGTCACGCCGGCCTCGAGGCACGCCTCGATTGCGTCCGGAAACGGGTAGAAGGCGTCCGACGCGCACGCGGCGCCCACCAGACTGTCCGGGCCGGCGGTCGCGCGGGCCTTGTCGACGGCCTGGCGCGCGGCGTCGACGCGCGACGTCTGGCCGGATCCGACCCCGATGAGTCGGCCATCGCGGACGAGGACGATCGCGTTCGACGTCACGCCGCGGGCGAGGCGCCAGGCGAGGTCCAAGTCGCCGCGCTCGGAGTCCGTTGGGCCGCGGCGCGTCGCAACTTGCCACGTCGCGGGGTCGTCCGGCGCAGTGTCGGGAGCCGTGACGAGGACTGCACCTCCGACGGACCGGAGCGAGGCGAGCGGATCAGGCGCGGGCGGCGGCGCATCACCGGCGAGCAACGGGTCCTCGATCAGGCGGAGGTTCGCCTTCCCGGCGAGAAGCTCGCGGGCGTCGTCGTGGAAGCCGGGAGCGATGACGACCTCGAGAAACAGGCTCGTCAGACCCTTGGCCGTCGCGCGGTCGACCGGCCGGGTCAGCGCGACGACCCCACCGAAGGCGGACACGGGATCGCCCGCGAGCGCCGCGTCCCATGCCTCGCGGAGGGTCGCTCGCTCTGCCGCACCGCACGGGTTCGTGTGCTTGACGATCACGCAGGCCGGTCCGCGCAGCGCGCGTCCCAGCCACGCGGCCGCGGATGCATCGAGGACGTTGTTGTAGCTGAGGGCCTTGCCCTGAAGCGGGGCCGCGCCGGTTGCGAACGGCCCGTCGGCCGCGGTCGCGCCGGGTCGACGGTAGCGGGCGGCGGGCTGGTGGGGGTTCTCGCCGTAGCGGAGCGTCTCGACCTTCTCGAGCCCGATCGTCAGCGTCACCGGATATGGATCGCCCGAGCCAGAGAGACCAGGCTCGTCCGGCAGATCGACGCCGGCCGCCGCCATCCGGGCCGGCAGCTCGGCCGCGATCCGGGCGTCGTAAGCGGCCGTGTGGCGAAACGCCTCGATCGCCAGCACGGAACGGAGACCAGCCGGCACGGAGCCGCCGCCGTGGATGGCCGCCAGAACCTCTTCGTAGCGATCCGGCGAGGTCACGATCGCGACAGTGGCATGGTTCTTGGCGGCGGCCCGGACCATCGACGGGCCACCGATGTCGATCTCCTCGATGAGCTCGTCGAACGTGATCCCGGGCCGGTCGGCCGCCGCCGCGAACGGGTAGAGATTGACGACGACGAGCTCGAATGGGGCGATCCCCGCGGCAACGAGCTGGCGGCGATGGTCCACCAGCCGGCGATCGGCAAGGATCCCGGCGTGAACCCGGGGATGGAGCGTCTTCACGCGGCCGTCGAGCATCTCCGGGGCGCCGGTCAGGGCGGCGACATCGGTAACCGCGAGACCGGCGTCACGCATGGCTCGCGCGGTGCCGCCGGTCGAGACGAGCTCGAAGCGTTCGGCGACGAGGCCGCGGGCGAAGGTGACGAGGCCGGTCTTGTCGGACACCGACAGGAGCGCCCGTCGAGGTGATGGGATGTCGGCCTCCGCCCGAACGACATCGAGCCGGGTGGTCCGGCCGCCGGCGGCCGGCGCAATCACGGCCCCGCCGAGCATCAGGGCGACGGCTCGCGGCAGGATTCGATGCTCCACGGCCCGGATCCGACCATGAACGGTCGTCTCGTCGTCCTCGTCTCCGACGGCGACCGCCTCCTGGAGGACGATCGGACCGCCGTCGAGCGTCTCGTCGACGACGTGGACGGTCGCACCGGTCACCTTTGCGCCGTGGGCCAGCGCATCGCGAACGGCGTGCCCGCCCGGGAACGCCGGCAGGAGGCTCGGGTGGGTGTTCAGGATTCGGCCGCCGAACGCCGCGAGGACGCGCGGTCCAACGATCCGCATGTAGCCGGCGATGGCGACGACGTCCGGACGAGCAGCCTCGAGGGCATCGGCCAGGGCGTCGTCGGCACCGCCCGGCACGAGCGCCGTGTCGATCCCCTGTTCGGCCGCCCAGGCGAGCGCCGGGCAGGCCCGGTCCGCGACGACGAGGACGATCTCGCCACCGAGCTCGCCTCGCATCGCCGCGGCATGGAGCGCCCGCAGGTTCGAGCCGGCCCCGGACACCGCCACCGCGATCCGCCCGCTCATCGGTCCAGCGGCCCCTCGACGTAGCGCAGGCCGCCGTCGGCCGGCACGACCTCGCCGACGACAGTCGCCGCGATCCCCTGCCCCGCGAGCGCGGCGAGGGCCGCGGCGACGGCGGCCGGTGGGACGACCGCGATCATCCCGAGCCCGCCGTTGAACGTGGCCCGCAGCTCCGCGTCGTCGAGGCCGCCCAAAGCGCCAACGAGACGAACAACCGATGGCATCCGCCAGGCGGTCGGGTCGAGCCGGGCGGCGAGGTCGATCGGCAGCGTCCGCGGGACGTTGCCGGGCAGCCCTCCGCCGGTGATGTGGGCAAGGCCGTGGAGATCGTGGCCGGCCGCGCGCAGGGCGACCCGGAGGCGGAGCAGGGTTCCGGCGTAGATCGTCGTCGGCGTCAGGAGGACCTCGCCGAGCGTCGCCAGGCCGTGCTCGGGTTCGGCGTGGATCGCCGCGGAGGCCGCTCCGCCGCCGAGGGTCAGGATCAGCTGCTCCTGGTACGGCCGGGCGAGATCGAGATCCCACTTGGACACGAGCGAGCGGACCAGGGAGTAGCCGTTGGCGTGGAGGCCACTCGAGGCCAGGCCGATGATCGCGTCGCCTGCCCGGACGGCACTGCCGTCCAGCCAGTCGTCGCGTTCGACGACCCCGACGCAGAACCCGGCCAGGTCGAAGTCGCCGGGCGGCATCAGGCCCGGGTGCTCGGCGGTCTCGCCTCCGACGAGGGCGCAGCCGGCGTCCTCGCAGCCGGCCGCAACGCCGCTGACGAGGTCGGCGACCTGCTCCGGCTCGAGCCGGCCGACGGCCACGTAGTCCAGAAAGAAGAGCGGCGCGGCGCCGCTGCACACGACGTCGTCGGCGCACATCGCGACGAGGTCGCGCCCGATCGTGTCGTAGCGGCCGAGAGCCGCGGCAATCGCGGTCTTCGTCCCGACCCCGTCGGTCGACGAGATCAGGACCGGCTCGCGGATCCCGGCCGGGATCGTGACCGCCGCACCGAACCCACCGAACCCACCGAGGACCTCCGGCCGGCGGGTCCGCTCCACGGCCGCCCGCATCAGCTCGACCGCCCGGTCGCCGGCCGCCACGTCGACGCCGGCCGCCGCGTAGGCCGATCGCTCGGTCCGCGTCACCGGATCGACAACGGCTCGGCCTCTTCGAGGACGAACTTGCGCGATGCGGCGTCGTACGGGACCGGATCCGGGTAGTTGCCGTCGAAGCAGGCGAAGCAGAATCGGTCGTACGGCAGATCGAGGGCGGCGAGGACGCCGCGGATCGAGAGGTAGCCGAGCGTGTCGGCGCCGATGAACCCGCGGATCTCCTCGATCGAGTGGGTGGCCGCGATCAGCTCGGTCTCGACCTGGGTATCGATGCCGTAGAAGCAGGGGTGGTAGATCGGCGGGGCGCTGATCCGGACGTGGACCTCCTCGGCCCCGGCCCGGCGGAGGAGCGCCACGATCTGCTTCGTCGTCGTCCCGCGCACGATCGAGTCGTCGACGACCGTCAGGCGCTTGCCTCGCACGACCTCGCGGAGCGGGTTCAGCTTCATCGTCACGCCGCGGTGGCGCATCGTCTGGCTCGGCTGGATGAACGTCCGGCCGGTGTAGCGGTTCCGGATCAGGCCCTCCCGGAACGGGATGCCCGAGATCTCGGCATAGCCCGCAGCTGCCGGGGCACCGGTGTCGGGGACGGGCATGACGAGGTCGGTCTCGGCCGGATGCTCGCCGGCCAGCTCCTCGCCCATCCGGCGCCGGACCTCGTACAGGTTGCGGCCCTCCATGTACGAATCGGGCCGGGCGAAATAGATGAGCTCGAACACGCACAGGGCGGGTTTCGCCTCGGCGAAGCGGACCGACACGGGCGCCCGGCCGGCCTCCAGGATCACGATCTCGCCGGGTTCGACGTCGCGCACGAACTCGGCGCCGACGATATCGAGCCCGGTCGTCTCGCTGGCAAGGACCCAGCCCGACGTGGCGTCGTCGCCCGGATCGTCGCCCCACAGGCCCGGTCCGGCGAGGGCGGCGGCGGAGTCCGGTGCAGCCAGCCGGCCCAGGACGAGCGGCCGGAACCCAAACGGATCGCGAACCCCGATCACCCGCTTCTCGTCCAGGACGACGAGGCTGTACGCTCCGCGAACGCGAGGCAGGACGCGGACGAGGGCGTCGACCGTGTCCGCGGCGGGCTCATCGGCGAGGAGCGCGGTCAGGAGCTCGGTATCGGTCGAGGCGGGGAGCCGGCCGCGACCGCCGCTCAACTGGGCGAGCAGGTCGCGGGTGTTGATCAGGTTGCCGTTGTGGCCGATCGCGAGGGCCCGGCGCGGGCCGAGCCGGAACGTCGGCTGGGCGTTCTCCCAGATCGTCGAGCCGGTCGTCGAGTAGCGGCAATGGGCGATCGCGAGCCCGCCCCGGAGCGACGGCAGCCGGCGTTCGTCGAGGACCGAGGCGATCATCCCGAGGTCCTTGTAAAGCATCAGCTGCTCGCCGTCGCTGACCGCGACCCCGGCCGACTCCTGGCCGCGGTGCTGGAGCGCGAACAGCCCGAGCGACGCGAGGGCCGCGGCACTCTGTTCGCCCCCGGGCGGGAGGACGACCCCGAACACGCCGCACATCAGCGGGCCTCCCAGCCGAGGGCGCGCGACAGGCCGCCCTCCCACGCGTGGCGGAGCTCGTCGAGGCCGACGATCAAGGCATCGGCGACGCGGCTCCCGCGATCCTCGGCGGCGCCAGTCGCCCCCGATCCGTGGAGCTCCACGACGAGCCGGGCGGCCGTCCCATCGCCCGGCGGGTCCATGACCTCGCCGAGATCCTCGATCGGCAGGCCGTGCTGGCGGGCCAGCAGCACGACCGCCGGGACGTGGCGCGGCTCGGCCGAGATGACGATCCGCGACGGGCTCTCGCCGAACAGGTCGACGGCCGGCGAACTGGCGACGGCGAGGCGGATGTGCGCGCCGAGGCCGCGGTCCCGGTCGGCCCACAGCGAGCATTCGGCGAGGGCCACGGCAAGGCCGCCGCCCGACACATCCTGGGCGGACGCGAGCAAGCCGCGCTCCACCGCCTCGCGGACGAACGCCTGGACACGTCGCTCGCGCTCGAGGTCGAGGCTCGGCGGGCCGTCCTCGGCGGCGATCCCGGCCAGGTCGGCGTAGGCGCTGCCGGCGAGGCCCGGCGTCGACTCGCCCACGAGGAGGATCCGGTCGCCCGTCGCCCGCCAGCCCGGCCCGACCCGGAGCGCGACGTCGTCGAGCAGCCCCACGACGCCGATCTCGGGCGTCGGCGCGATCGCGCCGGTCGGCGATTCGTTGTACAGCGAGACGTTGCCTCCGGTGACCGGCAGGCCGAGGGCCCGGCACGCGTCGGCGAGGCCTCGTACGCCCTCGCTCAGCTGCCAGAACGCCTCGGGCCGGGTGGGGTCGCCGTAGTTCAGGCAGTTCGTCACGCCGAGCGGCCGGGCGCCGGTGATCGACACGTTGCGGGTCGCCTCGGCGACGCTCAGGGCAGCCCCGAGCCACGGGTCCAGCTTGCCGACAGCCTGGTTCGCGTCGGTCGTGGCGACGAGCGCCTTCGTGCTGCCCTTGATCCGGATCACGGCAGCGCCGTGGCCGGGACCCTCGACCGTGTTCGCCTGGACGGTCGAGTCGTACTGCTCGAAGACCGGATGACGGCTGGCCAGATTGGCCGAGCCGAGGAGCGCGGTCAGGACGGCTCCCGGGTCCATTCCTCGCTCCGGCAGTCCCTCGGACGCGGTCGACGGGGCGCCCGGCGCCGGGGCAGCGCGGCGACGGACCGGCGGCGAGGCGACGCGCTGGTGGACGATGGCGTCGCTGGTCAGCGCGGACGCCGGGATCCGGGCCAGCTCGACGCCGGCCTCGTCGACGACGGTCACGTCGCCATCGTCGGTGACGGTCCCGATCGCCGCGACCGGCAGGCCCCAGCGCTCGCACACCGCGCGGACCGCGGGCCAGCGGGCGGGCTCCACGATGGCCAGCATCCGCTCCTGCGACTCGCTGATCAGGACCTCGAACGGCTCCATCCGGGGTTCGCGCCGCGGAATCGCCGCCAGCTCGACGCGCATCCCGGTCCCGGCCCGGTCGGCCGTCTCGGAGGTGGCGCAGGTGATCCCGCCGGCGCCGAGGTCCTGGAGGCCTACGACGAGGCCGCCCCGGATCAGCTCGAGCGAGGCCTCGATCAGGAGCTTCTCGGCAAAGGGATCGCCCACTTGAACCGACGGCCGCTTGGAGGCGTCCTGGTCCCCGAATGTCGCGCTCGCAAGGACGCTTGCGCCGCCGATCCCATCGCGCCCGGTCGTCGAGCCGAACAGGACAACGAGATTGCCGGCACCGGGCGCCGCGGCAAGGGTCAGGTCGTCGAGATCGAGCAGCCCGATCGCCATCACGTTGACGAGCGGGTTGCCGGCGTACGACGGGTCGAACACGAGCTCGCCGCCGACCGTCGGGACGCCGACGCAGTTGCCATAGCCGCCGACGCCCTTCACGACGCCTTCGACGAGGTGGCGCGTCCGGGCGTCTGCCGGATCGCCGAACCGGAGGGCGTCGAGGACCGCGATCGGGCGGGCGCCCATCGTGAAGATGTCGCGGAGGATGCCGCCGACGCCGGTTGCCGCGCCCTGGGTCGGCTCGACCGCGCTCGGGTGATTGTGGGACTCGATCTTGAACGCGACCGCCAGGCCGTCGCCGATATCGATCACCCCGGCGTTCTCGCCCGGCCCGGCGACCACGCCGTCGGCCGCCGATCCCATCGGCAGGGTGCGAAGCAGAGGTCGCGAGCTCTTGTACGAGCAGTGCTCGCTCCACATCACGCTGAACATCGCAAGCTCGAGGTCATTGGGATCGCGGCCGCCGAGGCGGTCGCGGATCGCGGCCAGCTCCTCATCGGTCACGCCGAGCCGCCGGTGGAGCGGCTCTTCCGGCACCGCCGGCGCCTCGGCAGTCAGGGTCATCGGGTCCCGACCAGCACCGGACCGTCCGCCCGTTCATGCTCGGCGGCGCTGGCGACGAACGAGGCGATGATCCCGAGCCCGTCGTCGGAACCGAGAACCGCCTCGACGGCCGTCTCCGGATGGGGCATCAGCCCGGCGACGTTGCCCGCCGCGTTGATGACGCCGGCGATCGCCCGGAGTGAGCCATTGGGGTTCACCCGGTCCTCCTCGCCGCCGGCCGGTGAGCCGTCGGCGCGGACATAGCGGAACAGGACTTGGCCGTTGGCTTCGAGCTGGTCGAGCGTCGCGTCGTCGGCAAAGAACGCCCCCTCGCCGTGAGCGACCGGCATCCGCAACGGCCGCCGCTCGCCGAGCAGGTGGCTGAACGGCGTGTCGCTTCGCTCGGCGGCGATCCGGACCTCGCGCGACACGAACCGCAGGCCGCGGTTCCGGAGCAGGGCGCCGGGCAGGAGGTGGGCCTCGGTCAGGACCTGGAAGCCGTTGCAGATCCCCAGGACCAGGCCGCCATCCGCGGCAAAGGCCGACACCGCGCGCATGACCGGCGAGAAGCGGGCGATCACGCCGGCCCGGAGATAGTCGCCGTACGCGAAGCCGCCCGGCAGGAGGATCCCGGCGACACCGTCGAGCGCGACCTCGTCGTGCCACAGGATCACGGGCTCGGCGCCCGCGACCTCGAGCGCGTTGACCGCGTCGATGTCACGGTTCGAGCCCGGAAAGAGCACGACGCCGATCCGGACGGTCATGTCGAGGCGCCCTCGGGCGTAGCCAGCGGGACGCCGCCGGCAGCATCTGCAGCCTCGTCGGGCGCGGTCTGCGAGTCGAGCGACGACGCCGCCCCAAGGACCTCGATGTCGTGGGCCTCGATCAGCGGGTTCGACAGGAGCTCCGCGGCGAGTCTCTCGACCACGGCCCGAGCTGCCGCGTCGTTCGCGGCGGCCACCGTCAGCTCGATCCGCCGCCCGACGCGGACGTCGCTCACGCCGTCGATCGCGAGGTGGCCAAGGCTGCTCTCGACCGCCCTGCCCTGGGGATCGAGGATGCCGTCCTTCGGCCGGACGTTGACCGCGAACCGGGTGTCCACGCTCATGCGCCGGACCCGATCACGTCGTCGTCGAGGTAGCGCTGGAAGCTGGCGCCCGTGATCCGCTCGAACGCCTCGACGTAGCGCGCACGCGTCCCGGCCACGACCTCGGCCGGCAGCTCCGGACCGGGCGGCGTCTTGTCCCACGCCTTGGTCTCGAGCCAGTCGCGAACGTACTGCTTGTCGAAGCTCGCCTGGGAGCGACCGGGCTCGTAGGCGGCGGCGTCCCAGAAGCGCGAGGAGTCGGGAGTCATGACCTCGTCGATCAGGAGCAGCTCGCCGCTCGCCGGATCGATCCCGAACTCGAACTTTGTATCGGCCAGGATCACGCCGGCGGGCTCGGCGATCGCCGCGCCGCGCTTGTAGAGCGCGATCGCGAGATCGGCGACCCGCTCGGCGACGTCGCGCCCCACCAACTCGGCGGCCTCGTCGACCGAGATGTTCTCGTCGTGGCCTTCCTCGGCCTTGGTCGATGGCGTGAACAGCGGCTCGGGGAACCGGTCGCTCTCGCGCAGCCCGGCCGGCAGGGCGATCCCGCTGACCGCTCCGGTCCGGCCGTAGTCCTTCCAGCCCGAGCCCGCGAGATACCCGCGAACGATCACCTCGATCGGGAGCGGCTCGACCCGGCGACAGAGCATCATCCGGCCGCGGAGCTCCTCAGCGTCCTCCGCCCGGCCCCCCGGAATCTCCTCGGGCGCGACGCCGACGAGGTGATTCGGCACGAGGTCGGCGGTCCGCTCGAACCAGAACCGCGACAGCCCTGTCAGGACCCGGCCTTTGTCAGGGATCGGTGTCGGCAGGACGACGTCGAAGGCGCTCAGCCGGTCCGAGGCGACGAGGAGGAGGCGATCGGTTCCGACGGCATAGAGGTCGCGGACCTTGCCGGAGCGCAGAAAGGAATCGGCGAACGGGCTAGCGGGTGGCATGGATCTCGGCCTCCAGGCTGTCGAGTCGGGCGATGACCGTGGGGACGTGGCGGAGGTGGGCGGCATCGTTGAAGCAGTGGTCGAGGTCGGTCAGGCTCAGCCGCTTGGCGACCTCGGCATCGACCGCCAACAGGCCGCGCAGCGAGGAGCGCTCGTCGGCGGCGCGAAGAGCCGCCCGCTGGACGACCGTGTACGCGGCCTCGCGGCTCATCCCGCCACGCTCGACGAGGGCGCCGAGAACGCGGCTGCTGGCATGGAGGCCGAGTCCGCGCTCGATGTTCTCGAGCATTCGCTCGCGCCGGACGACGAGGCCGTCCACGAGCCCGGCCATCTTCACGAAGAGGTAGTCGAGGACGATCGTGGCGTCGGGCAGGATCACCCGCTCGGCGCTCGAGTGGCTGATATCGCGCTCGTGCCAGAGCGGCTGGTTCTCGAGTGCGGTCTGGGCGTAGCCGCGGAGCAGGCGGGCGAGCCCTGCGATCCGCTCGGCGAGGATCGGGTTGCGCTTGTGAGGCATCGCGCTCGAACCCTTCTGGCCGGGCTTGAATGGCTCCATCACCTCGCCGAGCTCGGTGTGCTGGAGGTTCCGGATCTCGGTCGCGAAGCGCTCGAGGCTGCCGCCGAGGATGGCCATCGCGGCCAGGAGCGCGGCGTGGCGGTCGCGCTGGACGATCTGGGTGCTGGCCGGATCGGCGTGCAGGCCGAGCTCGGCGAGGACCTCGGCCTCGACGTCCGGCCCGAGGTGGCTGTACGTTCCGACGGGGCCCGAAATCTTGCCGGTCGCGATCTCATCGACGGCGACGGCGAGGCGGCGCCGCCCGCGGTCGACCTCGAATGCCCAGCCGGCGAGCTTCAGCCCGAAGGTGATCGGCTCGGCGTGGACGCTGTGGGTCCGGCCCATCATCAGCGCGTCGGCCTCGCTCCGGGCGCGGGCGATCAGCCTGCCCACCAGGCGGTCGCAGTCGCGCAGGAGGAGCTCACCGGCCTCGCGGAGCTGGAGGGCCAGCGCCGTGTCGACGACGTCGCTGCTCGTCAGTCCGAGGTGGAGATAGCGCCCTTCCGGACCGATGCTCTCGGCAACCTGGCTGACGAATGCGATGACGTCGTGGTCGGTGGTCTTCTCGATCTCGGCGATCCGTTCGGGATCGACGGTGGCGCGGGCTTCGATCGCGGCGAGCGCCTCGGCCGGGACGACGCCGCGCGCCGCCTGGGCCCGGGACACGGCGAGCTCCACCCGAAGCATCTGCTCGAAGCGCGCCTGCTCGGTCCAGATCGCGCCCATCGCCGGGAGGGTGTAGCGCCGGATCATCGGGCCGCCCCGGCCGTCACTGCCTCGGGCTCCGTGACGGGCTCGCGCTCGGCGGCGCCGACTCCGATGTCCCGGCGGCGCTGCATGCCGGACCAGGC
>JACCVQ010000240.1 GCA_013698095.1 Chloroflexota bacterium | reverse complement strand
CCTCGGATCGGAGCGCGTCACCGGTGTCCGACTGGGCGGCCGGTCGCTGGGTCTTCGCGGTCCGGGGAACCGGCTATGAACGCTGGTGGGCGATCGACATCCGGGAGCTGGCTCCGCCGAGCGCGATCCCGCCCGGCGGCGCGATCCGCGCGGTGCCGTGACGGCCGGCAGGATCAGGCGCCTGGCTCAGCCGGCCCGGTCGCTCGCCGCGGGGCGGGTCACCAGCGCCGTTCGCGCGAGATGTCGTACACCGCGCGGCTGAGCAACGCCAGCCCGACCGCGGCGAGCCACAGGCCGTAGGCCCGCATCGGCAGAATCGCATCCACGTTCGTCATCGCGAGATCCACGACCCGGATCGCGAGGGCCAGCCAGCCCACGACGGTCAGGATCAGGAAGCTGAGAGAACGGTCGAGCCCGACCGGGACGTCGCCCGCGGCGTACGGCAGAGCCAGCAGCGCGACGACCGCGAGGGCAACGAAGAAGACGATCACCCCGCTGCCATCGAAAGCATTGCCCGACAGGGCCGGCAGGCCGCCGTCGGACGCCGACTGCCACCAGGGCAGGAAGCAGGCGGCCGCAATGACGACCGCTGCGAGCGCCGCCAGCCGCCGGCCGTTGCCCATCGGGCGCCGTTGCATCGTCACTCGGGCGGGCTGCTGTAGACCTCGGGGCGGAGGACGCCCACGAAGCGCAGGTTGCGGTAGAACTCGCCGTAGTCGAGGCCGTATCCGACGACGAACTGGTCCGGAATCGTGAACCCGACGTAATCGACGGGGATGTCGACGAGGCGCCGTGCAGGCTTGTCGAGGAGGGTGCAGATCCGGAGCGAGCGGGGCTTCTTGCCGCGCAGGTACCGGAGCAGGTAGTTGAGCGTGAGGCCGGTATCGATGATGTCCTCGACGATCAGGACGTCCTCGCCCTCGATCGACGCCGACAGGTCCTTCAGGATCCGGACCAGTCCCGACGACTCGGTCGAGGTGCCGCCGTACGACGAGACCTCCATCAGGTCGATCCGGACCGGGATCGGGATCGCTCGCATCAGGTCGGCCATGAACGGCAGCGAGCCCTTCAACACCGAGACGAGGGTCAGCGGGCGGTCGCCGTGATCGGCCCCGATCCGGGCGCCGAGATCCGCGACCTTGGCGGCGATCTCTGCCTCGCTGACGAGCACCTCGCCGATGTCGGCGACGAGATTGATCGCAGCGGTCACGCGGATTCTCCGGGTTGGGTCGACGACCGTTCAGCCGGTGACGGCCCCGGCCCGAACGGTTCGGCTGGCGCGGGGTCGGCGTCGATGTCGATGTCGACCGCGACCTCGAGCAGGACCGCGTCGATCCCGAGCCGCTCGCGGATGACCTGGCCGGATGTGCCGCTCAACCCGTCGGCCAGGGCCAGCCGCCCGAACTTCAGGAGCAGGGCCCGGAAGTCGCGGGCGTAGAAGAGCTTGACCCGGATGCCCGGGTAGAGCTCCTTGATCCGGCGCAGCTTGCGGTTCTTCTTCCGGACCAGCTTCTGGCGGAGCGTGGTCATTTCGAGGTAGAGATCGAGATCGGGCAGCCAGAAGTCGGGCGAGAAGCTCTCGACGACCGCGCCCTCGAGGTTCCACAGGATCGGGAACGTGTGGGGTTCGTACTCCCAGGCGATCCGGTAGTAGTCGAGGATCCGGGCCATCTCGGCCTCACTGGCATGGGCGAAGGCCGGCGTCGGGCGTTCGGGCGGGCCGGCGGCGTCGATCGAGATCGGCTCCGGTCGCCACGAGACGCCTGCCGGTTGGGCGGCGCCACGACCGGTGGTCGCGGATGCTGTTCGGAGTGCGGCACCGCGGCGCCGGCCGCGCCTGACCGAATCGGATCCAGTTGCCGGGCTCGCAGTCACGGGGCCGACCCACCCGGCGGCGGCTCGGGCCGACCGACGAGGGCGTCGAGACCGCCCTGTGCGAGAAGGGCATGGACTCGGGCGACATCGGCGGGGCCGATCGGGCGAGCGCCTTCGAACCGGCGCTCCTCGCCGGGCCCGAACTCACCGTAGCGGGTCGCCGCGTCGATCTCGGCCGCATGGATCACGATCCCGAGCGACTCGCTCCGGCAGGCGGCGCAGTGGATCTCCACGAAGGCGATGTCGTCGCGCTTCGCGAGGACGCGGACCCGATCGGTCGGGACGACCTCGCCGCATGCAGCGCAATCGACGCCGCCGGCGAGCGAATCGAGGTCGTCGCGCGGATCCATCGGCCGCAAGTCTAGCGGGTCGGACCGCGTTCCGCGATGATCGATCGAGCTCGGCGAGGCATACTCCTGCCTTGTGAGCGGATACCCCCATGGAGTATCATGCGGTTCCCGTCCCCAGCCGATCGGAGCGCCAGGTGCCGACCAGTACGACCCGCCGTCCGGCCGCGCCACCGCCGGCCAACTTCCGTCACAGCTACTCGAAGGACAAGTCCGGCCTGATCCGGCGCCTGTCGCGGATGGAGGGCCAGGTCCGGGGGATCGCCCGGATGATCGAACGCGAGGAATACTGCGTCGACATTCTCCAGCAGACCTCGGCGCTCCGGGCGGCCGTCGACGCGTTGTCGATCCTCGTCCTCGAAGACCACGTCCAGGGCTGCGTCCGGACGGCCGCCGAGCGCGGCGAGGCCGACGCCTACGTCGACGAGGTGATCGACGTCGTCCGGCGGACGCTCGGCCGGCCGGTTCGCGGGGGTAGCCGCTCGAGCCAGGGCTAGGTGTCGCTAGCGCGGAGCGGTCATCCGGGCGGGGCCACGCCAACGAACCCAGGACGACCAGTACTTCCGGGCACGCCGCGCGTGGCGGCCGGGGGATGTCCAGTGATGCTCGCGGACGTGACGATGAGCCGGCCGACCGTGCCCGGTCGCGCTCGCTGACGCGACCGCCACCTCAGCCAAAAAAGGTCTGATGATCGACCCGCGCCCGGACCGGCTGCCCGCCCGTCCGCCAACCGTCTCGCCACCTCGACCGTTCGTCGAGCGGCGCCACGCCTATCGCCGGACCGAGGACCAGACCGCGCACGAGGAGAAGGTCCTCCTTGCCCGCGCCCTCGACGTGCTCGCCTCCGACGTCGCGCCGGAGGAGCGCCTGGCCGGCCTGCTTCGGCTCCTGGCCCGGACCGTCGGGGCGCGACGGGCCGCTGTCATCGCCGACGGTATCGAGCGACGCGTGGCGGTGGCGATCGACCCCGGCGAGGATCCGGCCGGCGCCGAGGCACTTGCCGCC
>JACCVQ010000143.1 GCA_013698095.1 Chloroflexota bacterium | reverse complement strand
CGCGGCCCGGTCTGTCCGGGCTCGCGGTCGGCGACCTCGCCGCCTGGTTCACGGCTCGTGGCGAGCCGGCGTACCGTGCCCGCCAGGTCGGCGACGCGGTGTGGGGCCGGAGCGCGTCCGCGGCGGGCGAGATCCGGACCCTCCCGGCCGCCCTCCGCGACGCGCTGGAGGCCGACTTCCGGTTCGACACGGTGGGCGAGACGGAGCTCCGCCTGTCCGACGGCGGGCTGACCGAGAAGGCTCTCCATCGGCTGTCCGACGGGACGATGATCGAGTCCGTCCTGATGCACTACCCGGCCCGCCCCGGCCAGCGCGAGCGGCACACGCTGTGCATCTCGAGCCAGGGCGGCTGCGCGGTCGGCTGTCCGTTCTGTGCGACCGGCGAGCTCGGCTTCGGACGCGATCTCGAGACCGCCGAGATCGTCGACCAGGTTCGCCACGCTGCGCGGCGCCTGGGGGTCGACGGCAAGCGCCTCACGAACGTCGTGTTCATGGGGATGGGCGAGCCGCTCCTCAATCTCGACCGGGTTCTGGTCGCGGTCGACGCCTTGAACGATCCGCGGCGGTTCGGGCTCGGCGCCCGTCATATCACGGTGTCGACGTCGGGGGTCGTGCCCGGGATCCGGCGACTCACGGCGCTCGGTCCGCAATTCACCCTCGCGGTGTCGCTCCATGCGGCGCGTGATCCGCTCCGCGACGTCCTCGTGCCGTTGAACCGGCGCTGGCCCGTTGCCGAGGTCGTCGAGGCGGCCCGCGAGCACGCCGCCGCGACCGGCCGGCGGGTGACGTACGAGGCGACGATGATCGACGGGATCAACGACACCGAGCAGGATGCCGTCGCGATGGCCGAGCTCCTCCGCGGCGATCACGCTCACGTCAACCTGATCCCGATGAACCCGGTCGCCCATACGCCGTGGTCGGCCTCACCCGACGCGGTGATCGATCGCTTCGCGGCGATCCTCGGCGAGGCCGGCGTGACCGCCACGATTCGGCGGAACCGCGGCCAGGAGATCGGCGCGGCGTGCGGTCAGCTCGCAGCGGAGCGGGCCGGCGAGCCGGCACCGGCGGTTGTCGCCCGGCGCCGGGCGCGGCTCGTCGATGAGAGCGCCCACGCCCTTCGCGGCGAACGCAGCCACGAGCCGATGCCGACCGGCGTGGGGGAGTCGTAATGGCGCGGGGTCGGGCGCGGGTGGCGGTCAGCATCCTGGATGCCGACCACTCGAACATGGCATACGCGATCCGGCGCGCCGAGAAGGAGGGCGCAGACCGCTTCCACATCGACGTGATGGACGGCCACTTCGTCCCCAATCTCACCTTCGGCCCGAAGATGATCAAGGGGATCCGGCCGCGCACCCGGCTGCCGCTGGACGCCCACCTGATGATCAGCGATCCGCTCCAGTCGGTCGACGAGTTCCTCGCCGCCGGCTGCGACTCGGTGACCATCCACGTCGAGGTCGATCCCGCCCAGATCGAGCCGACCCTGGGCAGGATCCGGGCAGCCGGCCGGGCGCCCGGCCTGTCGGTCAAGCCCAAGACGCCGTTGTCGGCCCTCGATCCGTACCGCGGCTTGTTCGACATCGTGCTGGTGATGACCGTCGAGCCGGGCTTCGGCGGCCAGTCGTTCATGAAGGACGTGGCGGCCGAGAAGATCCTTGCCGCCCGCGAGTACCTCACGCATGCCCCGGCGGAGGGCGAGGTCCACGTCGACGGAGGCGTCAACCGCGAGTCCGCCGAGTTCGTGGGTGGGCTGGCCGTCGACGTCCTGGTCGTTGGCTCGGTTCTCTGGCGCAAGGGCCGCAACATGGGCCGCGAGATCCGGCTCGTCCGGGCGCTCGCCGACGAGGGCTACCAATATCGCCTGAACAACGGCAAGCCGCCCATCCCGCGCGACGCGATGGTGGTGTTCGACCAGCTCCCGAAGCACCTGGCGCTGCGGTTCATGGACGAGATCGAGGCCGGCGGCATCTCGGTGATCCCGCTCCGCGGCAACGGCCAGTTCAATCCCGACGGGGTTCGCGATTACGACCTGCTCGTCCCGGCCTCGGTCGAGTCGCTCACGATCGAGCGCCACGCCGCCGACCGCGAGCGGTACGCCGGCGAGGCCGCGGCGTGGCGCGAGGACTACATCGCCAGGCACGGGATCCAGCCACCGGAGACGCTCCGCCCCGCACCCTCATGAGGGCGCTGCTCCAGCGGACCACCGTGGCGCGGGTGCGAGTCGCGGGCGCGCCGGTGGGCGAGGTCGGGGCAGGGCTCGTGATCCTGCTCGGGGTGGGACCTGACGACGACGAGGCGGTCGCCGACGCGCTCGCCCGGCGAGTGACCGAGCTCCGGATCTTCGACGACGACGCCGGACGAACGAACCTGTCGCTCATCGACGTGGGCGGGGCGGTCCTGGTCGTGAGCCAGTTCACGCTCTACGCCGACACGCGCCGTGGCCGCCGGCCGGGTTTCACGGGAGCGGCGGCGCCGGAGCTGGCGGAGCGGCTGTATCTGCGGTTCAGTGCGGCAGTGCGGGCGCTCGGCGTGGTCGTGGCGACCGGCCGGTTCGGAGCCGTCATGGAGGTCGAGCTGGTCAACGACGGCCCGTTCACGATCTGGCTCGACACCGCCGACCGCTGAGGGGCGTGCCTTGCGGTGGGGACCGAACCTGGCCAGATATTCATCCCGGGACCGCTCTGTCGACTTTCGTGGCGCAACCAGCGGATCCCAGGGGGCCTGTTAGCCTTCGATCGCTAACTCGAGCCTGAATCTGGCGCACCAGCCGACCGAATAGTCCAGCTATGACTGTTTGACCAGGTTCCGCGATCGCCGAGTCCGGGGAAACATTCGAGCCCACGGAGCGCGAGCCGGAACGCAAACGCCCGGCACCGTATCGCGCCGGGCGTCAAGGGAACGGCGCCGCCCTGGGCGCCGGCGTTACTTCGCGGACTTCAGCGACGTGCGGCGGCAGCGGGTGCAGGCGAGGAGCTTCGTCGCGACACCCTTGTTGTCACGCTGCGTGAACGGCTGGAGGTTCGGCTGGTAGCGACGATGGGCGCGGACGCGGTTCATGCCCGACGACTGCGGGTTGAAGCCGCCCATCGAGACCTTGCCGCAGATCGCACAGGAGCGGGCCATGATGTCCTCGAGTGGGGTCGGGTGAATGGTCGATTGAGCCGAGCCCGAGCGCGGACGCACGAGCAGATCCGGCTGGAAGGGCCGGGCGGGGCGGTATGATAGCACCCGCGTCGCGCGCCTCGCCAGAGCGGGCCCGGCGGATCCAGCCTGTCCAGGAGGATGCCCGCGGCGTGCCGACCGATCCGTCGAATCCGACCCCAGGTCGCTCGCTCGTGAGCCGGCGCGCCGTGGTCGACATCGTCCGTAGCGCGACCATCGGGTCGTACGGGGTAATGGGTTTTGCCGGCGGCGGTCTGGCCGGCCGGGTGGGGGAGTGGCTCGGTCGTCCTCCGCGAGGCCTGCGTGTTCGGTTCGACGGCGCCCTGTCGATCGAGCTGGACCTCGTCGTCGCCCACAACCTCCCGATTGCCGAGGTCGCTCGCCAGGTCGATTCGGCCATCCGTTACGCGATCCGGCGCGCCCTCGACCGCGATGTCGATCCCCTGGTCATCCACGTCGCCGGGCTGCAGCTGGCGCCGTTCGATCCCGTCGCCCCGGCCACTGCCCGGCGGACACGACGTGGCGTCGCCCCCGACGACCTGGCCAGCAGCGGAACCGACGTCGCCTGATGGTCCGCCAGCACTGCACGGGCGCCGCGTTCCTCGACGCGATCCGGAGCGCCGTCGCGAACCTCGAGGCGCACGTCGACGAGATCAATGCGCTGAACGTGTTCCCGGTCCCGGACGGCGACACGGGTACGAACATGTTCGCCACCGTCCGGGCGGCCCTCGATGAGGCCGAGTCCGCCGGGCGCGACGCTCCGGCCGAGCGGATCGCCGCCGCTGTCAGCCTCGGTGCGCTGATGGGCGCCCGCGGTAACTCGGGGGTGATCACCAGCCAGATCTTCCGGGGCATCTCCGACGGCCTCGCCGGCAAGCGCCGGTTCAACGGACTGGACCTCGCCAGCGCCCTCGCGATCGGGGCGAAGACCGCGTACGGGGCGGTCGGCAAGCCGGTCGAAGGCACGATCCTGACGGTCATCCGCGAGGCGTCCGTCGGGGCCGTCGAGGCGGCCGAGCGGGACGACGCGATGGAGTCGGTGCTTGCGGCGACGGTCGAGGCGGCTCGCCGTTCCGTCGCCCGGACGCCGTCCCTCCTGCCGATCCTGCGTGAGGCCGGCGTCGTCGACTCGGGCGGCCAGGGCCTGCTCCGCCTGTTCGAGGGGGCCCTGCTCAGCGTCCAGGACAAGCCCGTCCGGGCGGCGGGCGACGGCCCCGGCAAGGTCCATGCCGAGGACCGGGTCGCGGTCGCGCCGGCATTCCGGGCCGGCGTCGCCGCGCTCGAGGCGGACGCCTTCGGCTACGAGACGGTGTTCATCCTGACCGCGGCGCCGGCCTCGGCGCTCGACATCCGGGCGATCCAGGAGCGGCTCGAGTCGATCGGCAATTCGGTCCTCGTCGGGGGCGATCCGCGGATGGTCAAGGTCCACATCCACAACGAGCGCCCGGACGAGGTGATCGCGTACGGCCTGTCGCTCGGGACGCTCACCCGGATCACCGTCGAGAACCTCGACACGATGGCCGACGACGTCCGCGAGGCCCGGGCAACCGACTTCGTGGGTGCCGATGGGCCGGCTGACGAGGCAACCGAGCAGGACGGTGGTCGCGGCGTGGCGGTCGCGGCGAAGCCCGGCGTGGGTGTGGCCACGGACGCGGCCGCGATCGAGGACCTGCCGGCGGCGGGTCCGAACGGCGCCCACGGCCCCGATCGGAGTCCCAGTGAGGAGCCGGCTGAGGCCACTCCGCCGGCCGGGGCCAGCCCGCCCGCCCACGCGCCCGTCACGGTCGATCCCGCCCTCGGCCCCGCGATCGTCGCGGTCGTGGCCGGCGATGGCCTCGAGAAGCTGTTCCGTGACTTCGGCGTCGCCCACATCGTGCGCGGTGGCCAGACAGCCAATCCGAGCACCGGGGAGCTGCTCCGGATCGCCCGGCTCGCGAAGTCGCGCGAGGTCCTGCTCCTGCCGAACAATCCGAACGTCCGCCTCGCCGCCGAACAGGCGGCCCGGATCTGCGAGGACCGCCGTCTCGTCGTCGTGCCGACCCGCAATGCGGCGGAGGGCGTGGCTGCCGTCCTTGCCTACGACCCGGACGGAGACGCGGCCACGAACGCCGGGCCGATGACGGCCGCCGGCCGCGGCCTCGCGACGGTCCAGGTCACCGAGGCCGTGCGCGACGCGAAGATCGGCGGCAAGAAGGTGAAGAAGGGCCAGACGATTGCGCTCGATCCCGACGACGGGCTGGTCGCGGTCGACAGCGATCGGACGAAGGCCGTGCTGAAGGCGGTCGCGACGTTCCCGACCGGGATGGAGCTGGTCACGCTCTACTACGGCGAGGACGCGACGCTCCTCGAGGCGGAATCGATGGCCCGCGAGATCGGCCGGGCGCTCACCGCCGAGACCGAGGTGGTCCACGGCGGCCAGCCTCATTACCGCTACCTGATCTCGGCCGAGTAGGGAGTGACCGGTTCCGCGACCCGGCGCCCGGCAGCGGGCGGCCCGAAGAAGGCCAAGGCGCCGCCGGTTGCTCCGCCGCCCACGGATCCCGCCGAGCTCCTCGACACGATGGTCAACCGCTCCGGGCTCGGCGCGGCGAACCTCCTCCAGCGGGCCGGCCGACGGCTCGGCTTCCTGACGGTCCGCGAGCTCCTGTTCCACCTGCCCCGGCGCTACGACGACCTGCGCGAGATGCGCAAGCTCGGCGAGCTCCGTGGGATCGAGGACGGGACCGTGATCAGCGCCCGGGTCCGGGTGGTGGACGTCCGGGTGGAGCCGTCGTTCCGGCGCCGGATCCAGCGCACGATCGCCGAGTTCGACGACGACACGGGATCGGTCGAGGCGACCTGGTTCGGCCGGCGCTTCATCGAGCGCCGACTGTTCCCCGGCGCTGACATCATCGTGTCGGGCAAGCTCAGGCACTTCGGCCGGAAACTGACCCTCGACAATCCGGACTTCCAGCCGGTCGGGGCGGAGGGCGAGATGCTCCACGTGGGCCGGATCGTGCCGATCTACCGGCTGACCGCGGGTCTGACCGCGGCTCGCCTCCGGATCGCGATGCGCGAGGCGCTCGACCGGGCGGGCACCCAGTACGCGGAGTACCTCCCGGCGCCGATCCTGGCGGATGAGTCGCTGGCCGGGATCGCCCGCGCTCTCGAGGACGCCCACTACCCCGCGACCTTCGAGGGCCGCGATGCGGCGCTTCTCCGGCTCGCCTTTGACGAGCTCCTGGCGCTCCAGCTCGGGATGGTCGGCCGGCGTCGCCAGCGCGGACGCGACGCCGCTCGCCCGATCGCGATCGACGCGCCGGCCGATGCTGATCTGCGGGCGTCCCTGACCGCGTCGATCGGGCGGAAGCTCGGCCATGACGTCGCGCTGACCGCCGACCAGGACGTGGCGATCGGGGCGATCCGCAACGATCTCGCCCGCGAGACCCCGATGCTCCGCCTCCTCCAGGGCGACGTGGGCAGCGGCAAGACCGCGGTCGCGGCGTGGGCCCTGGCCGCGGCGGCGCGCAACGGCTTCCAGGGCGCCCTCCTCGCCCCGACCGATCTCCTCGCCCGGCAACATCACGCGACGCTGGCCGGGTTGCTCGAGGACGCCCGGGTTCCGGTCGAGCTGCTGACCGGCTCGCAGACCGCGGCCGCCGCCCGGCGGACGCTCGAGCTCGTGAAGTCGGGCCAGGCTCCGGTCGTCGTCGGGACCCACGCCCTGATCCAGGACCGGGTCGAGTTCGCGGCGCTCGGTGTCGTCGTGATCGACGAGCAGCATCGGTTCGGGGTCGAGCAGCGCGGCCAGCTCGAGGCGAAGGCCGGCGGCCACGCCCCGCACGTCCTGCTCATGACCGCCACGCCGATCCCGCGGACCCTCGGCCAGGTCCTCTACGCCGACCTCGACGTGTCCGACCTGCGAACGCCGCCCGAGGGTCGGATCCCGATCCGGACGGGAATCCGCCACCCGGACGCGCTGCGCCAGACCTGGGAGCGCGTCCGAGCCGAGGCGGCTTCCGGGAATCGGACCTTCGTCGTCGTCCCGCTGATCGACGAGGCTGAGCCGGCCGCGGACGACGCATCCGCCAGCCCGACGATCTTCGACTCGTCCGCACCCGCCGCCGAGGCAGAGTCGGTCCGTCTGCGCGAGCTCCTCGCCCCGCTTCGGGTCGGAATGGTCCATGGCCGGATGAAGCCGGCCGACCGCGACGCCGAGATGAGCCGCTTCCGCGACGGCGAGCTCGACGTCCTCGTCGGGACCACGGTGATCGAGGTCGGGGTCGACGTCCCGGAGGCGACGATGATGATCATCGAGGGCGCCGACCGGTTCGGGCTGGCCCAGCTCCACCAGCTCCGTGGCCGAGTGGGGCGGGGGACCGAGGAGAGTTTCTGTGTCCTCGTCTCCGACTCGACAGACGAAACCGCCCAGGCCCGGCTCAAGGCCGTCACCGAGATCCGCGATGGCTTCGAGCTCGCCGAGAAGGACTTCGAGCTGCGTCGTGAGGGCGACGTCCTGGGCCTCGTCCAGTCGGGGCTGCCCCGGCTCCGGGTCGCGTCGCTCCAGAATCGCGAGCACGTGGCTCTCGCAAAGCGCGCCCGCGACCACGCGGAGGCGCTGCTCGACTCGGAGGGCCGTCTCGGCCAGGGGGCGGCGTCGCTCCGTCGCGAGCTCGAGCAAGGCTGGCTGGCCCGCGTCTGGGCCGGCGAACCGGCGACCGGGAGCGGAGCATGAGTGCCCCCGGACGCCACCGCTTGGGTGCGTCCCGTGGCTGACGCCGGCCGGGTGATCGCGGGCTCGGCCAAGGGCATCCGCCTGCGCGCCCCGGGCCCCGGCACGCGACCGATCGCGGATCGGGTCAAGCAGACGTTGTTCGCAATCCTCGAGCCCGAGCTCGGCGGCGCTCACGTGCTGGATCTGTTCGCGGGCAGCGGCGCCGGCGGCATCGAAGCCCTGTCGCGCGGCGCCGCGGCGGCGGTGTTCGTCGAGAAGGACCAGGGTGCCGCGGCCATCATCGACGCCAATCTCACCTCTACCCGCCTCGCCGGGCCGGCCGCGACGGTGATCCGCTGGGACGTCGTGCGCTGGCTCGCCGAGCCCAACGTCGACGCGCCGTTCGACCTCGTCCTCGTCGACCCGCCGTACGCCGAGACCGAGCTCCTGGGGCGGGTCCTCGAGATCCTCGGCGCGGACGGCGCCCCGCTCGCCGCCGATGCGCGCGTCGTGGCCAAGCACTTCTGGCGCGACAAGCCGCTCGATCGGATCGGTATGCTGACGGCCGAGCGCGATCGACGGTTCGGCGAGACCGCCCTGACGTTCTATCGTCGAACTGGCAGCCAGGAGAGCGGATGACGGTCGCGGTCTATCCCGGCTCGTTCGACCCGATCACGAACGGCCATCTCGACGTGATCGCCCGCGCAGGGGCGGCATTCGACCGGGTCGTTGTCGCCGTCCTGGCCAACCCGAAGAAGCAATCGCTGTTTCCCGCGACGGAACGCGTCGCGATCATTCGCGCGGCGCTCGACGCCGCCGGACCGGCGATCCCGGCCGACCGGATCGACGTCGAGTCGTTCGAAGGCCTGACGGTCGACCTGTGCCGCCGGCTGAGCGCCGGGTTCATCGTCCGCGGCCTGCGCGCGATCAGCGACTTCGAGACCGAAATGCTCCTCGCCCACAACAATCGCCGCCTCGCGCCGGAGATCGACACGGTGTTCTTCATGACCGCGATCGAGCACAGCTACGTCGCGTCGTCACTGGTCAAGGAGATCGCCACGTTCGGCGGCGACGTATCGGGGATGATCCCGCCGGCCGCGGCGGATGCCTTGCGGAGAGCCCTCGCCGAGGGTTGACGGCACGGCCGGCCACGCAGGTCAGAGGGGAGGGACGTTGGAGACGGCGACGGCGGTCATCGAGACCCATGGCCATCGACGTGCCGATGCTCGTGGTCGCCGGGCTCGTTGCCGCCTGGGGCCTGCTCTTCCTCGTTCCTCGCCGATCGCCGGATCCGGACGATGGACGTCACGGAGTAAATCGCGCCCCGAGTCAGGGCGTTGCGACGGCTGCGCCGTGCGATAATCCGCCACAGCGCGGCGGTCCGGCCCGCCGTCCCCATAGCCCAGATCGACGCCACGGAGGGCAGTCCGATCGACATCATCTTCCTCGTCGAGCGCCTCGAATCGATCATCGCCAACGGCAAGCGCCTGCCGCTCACGAACAATGTCGTCATCGACCAGGCGGCAGCGCTCGGCCTGATCGACGAGCTTCGGGTCGCCGTGCCGGAGGAGGTCCGGGCCGCCAAGCGGATCAACTCCGAGGGCGAGCGGATCATCGAGAAGGCCCAGGAGGAGGCGGAGCGGATCGTCGCCAAGGCTCAGGAGCAGGCAGCCTTCCTGATCGACGAGCGCGGTCTCACCCAACAGGCTGACGCCGAGAGCCGCCGGATCATCGCCGAGGCCCAGGCCGATTCCGAGGAGGTCCGGCGCGGCGCCGACGACTATGCCGTCAACGTCCTCATCGGGCTCGAGGGCGACGTCGTGAAGACCCTCCAGAGCATCAAGAAGGGGATCGACCTCCTCGACACCCGACGAACCGACCTGCGGGCCGGCGACGAGGACGGGACGGAGCCGGAGGATCCTGGCGACGTCGAGGCGTACGACGAGGTCGAGCACGAGGGTCTGGGCCAGCCCGTCCGGCGATGACCGGACGCGATCCGCAGGATGGCCGGTCCGCCGGTCCGGCCGCCGATGCGCCGCTCGTCTGGAACGTGGCCGGGTTGCTCGGCGATGGCGCCGGCGCCGCCCGCGACTACGCGATCGAAGGAGTCGAGCTCGACGGCGGCGACGACTTCCGGCTGGCAGCCCCGATCGACGGCCGGCTCCATGTGTCGCGGACGAACCGTGGCCTCCTCGTTGACGCCGACTTCGCGACTGCCCTCACGATGGAGTGCGTCCGTTGCCTCCGCGAGATCACGGTTCCCCTGACCTTCGAGATTCACGATGAGGCGCTGCCGTCGCTCGATCTGAAGACGGGCAAGGCCACGGCCCTGAGCGCCGAGGACGAGGAGACCGGGGTCATCGTCCTGACGAGCCACCACGAGCTGGACCTCGAGCCTGCGATCCGCGACGCGATCCTGCTCAACGAGCCGATCGCGCCGCTCGACCGCGAGGATTGCCCGGGTCTGTGCATCGTCTGCGGGCTGCCCCTCGACGAGGGCGACCACGACCACCCCGACGACGACATCGATCCCCGCCTCGAGGCGCTCCGCGGGTTCGTGGCGGACGGCTGAGGTTCCTGCGCGGGCATGGGGCGGAGCGGCGGGGTCGCAGAGGCAGCGCTGCCCAGCGACCGGGCGCTAAGACGGCCGGGACGTGGGTCAGCCAGACGCCAGCGCCACGCCGCCCGGCGACCGGGCGCTGCGACGTTCGGGACG
>JACCVQ010000045.1 GCA_013698095.1 Chloroflexota bacterium | reverse complement strand
GACTCCCGGCGCCGGGCTTGCCGCCGCCCGGCCCGCCCGCGCGATCGTGCCAGGCGAGCGGATCCACGTGATCGGAGCGGCCGGGGCGGGTGCCAGCGCCGCGGTTCTCCATGCGGCGTGGGCGGGCGCTGCCGCGGATGGCTGCGATCCGGGTGGTCCGTCGCCATACAGCGCGGCGATCGAGGCGGTCGGGATCGCGATTGCCGCCGAGCACGATGCCGCGCACGTGACGACGACCCTGCCACCGGACCGCCTCGCTGTCACGAAGGCCCTGACGGCGATCGCCCCGGATCATCCTGAGCTCGTCGCAGCTCGCCGAGCCGGCATCCCGATCGAGCCGTGGCAACAGGTGGTCGCCGACGCAGCCGTCGGCCGGACGCTCGTCGGCGTGGCCGGAACGCACGGCAAGAGCACGTCCGCCGGCTGGCTTGTCCATGTCCTCCACGCGGCCGGCGCGGACCCCTCGGCGTTCGTCGGCGCATTGCTGCCCGCATCGATCACGGGCGGCGTCCCGGCCACGGCCCGCCGCGGAGATGGTCCGGCGTTCGTCGTGGAAGCCGACGAGTACGCCGGCAATTTCGACGCATACCAGCCCGCGATCGCGATCGTGACCTCGGCCGAGTGGGACCATCCCGACGTCTTCGCCGACGAAGCGGCCGTGATTGGCGCATTCGATGGTTGGCTGCGGGCGACGGCCGCTCCCAGGGCGCACCGCGTCGCCGGGCGAGCGCCCGTCGCGGTGATCAACGTGGCGGACCGAGGCGCGGCCGCGCTCGCAGAGCGGCTCCGTGACTGGCCCGGGACGATCCTCGCGACTGCAATCCTCGACGCCGACGGCTCGCGCGCCGCAACGTTCACCCGCGGAATGGCCGAGCAGTACGCCACGGCCGAAGGACCGGCCCGGGCGCTCCTCGGCAGGATCATCGCCAGCGACGAGGACGGAACGAGTCTCGAGCTGCACGGCCTCGACGACCTGCGCGGCCCGCTTCTCGCCCGTCTGTCGACGGCAGGCCGCCACAACGCGGCCAACGCCCTCGGCGTCGCCGGCGCCGCAATCGCGCTGGGCATCCCGGCCGATCGCATCGTCGCCGGTCTCGCGTCGTTCGGCGGCGTGGGGCGGCGCCTCGAGCGGAAGGGCGAAGTCGGCGATGTCGTCGTGTTCGACGACTACGGCCATCATCCGACTGCCATCCGGGCAACCCTCGCCGCGGTCCGTCAGCGCTCTCCGGGTCGCCGCGTCTGGGCCGTGTACGAGCCGCTGACCTATCACCGGACCGCGGCCCTGTTCGACGAGTTCGCCACCGTCCTCGCCGAGGCGGACGCCGTCGCGATCGCCGACATCTGGCCAGGGCGCGATCCCGACACGACAATCGCATCCGCCGCCGGTCTGGCCGCCGCGATCGCCGTCCGCAATCCGGCGATCCTCGTCGAGGCTCCGGGATCGGTCGAGGCCACCGCGTCGTGGCTGGCCGGCGAGGTCCGTCCGGGCGATGCGGTCCTGGTCATGGGCGGCGGTCGGAGCTATCGGATCGGCGAGCTCCTGCTCGAGGCGCTGGCCGACCGCTGATCGTCGGTTTCAGGGCATACTTGGCCGGTCATCGCAGATCGCGCCGCCGAATCGACGCGCCGCCGATCGCCGTACCGCAGGGAGGCCCATGGCCGGAGACGTTTCCTTCGACGTCGTCAGCGATTTCGACGAGCAGGAGCTTCGCAACGCTCTCGACCAGGTGCGTCGCGAGGTCGGCCAGCGGTTCGACTTCAAAGGCGTGACGGTCGAGCTGGAGCAGACCAAGGACGAGCTCGTCCTCGTGACCGACGACGAGCACCGCGCCGCGGCGATCAAGGACCTGATCGAGTCGAAGGCCGTCCGGCGCAACCTGTCGCTGAAGATCTTCGACTGGGGCAAGGTCGAGCCTTCGGGCGGCAACAAGGTCCGCCAGGCGATCACCCTCCAACGCGGCCTCAATGACGAGCTGGCAAAGAAGCTCAGCAAGCTGATCCGCGAGGAGTTCCCGAAGGTCAAGCCCCAGATCCAGGGCGACGCCGTGCGCGTGTCGGGCAAGAGCCGGGACGAGCTCCAGAAGGTGATCGGCCGGCTGCGCGAGCTCGAGGATGTCCCGGTTCCGCTCCAGTTCGAGAACTACCGGTAGCCGTCGGATGATGCCCGGGACGCGCTACGCCCGCGTGATCATGGCGGTCGTGGCCATCGTCGTGGTGTTCGGGCTGATCGTCGGCGTCGTCGCCGCGCCGGTCACGCCCTGATGGCCGAGGAGCGGAGCGAGGAGGCGAGCGCCGAGACCGTATCGCCGGTGCCGGCGGGGTCCGCGGACGCCCCGGTCGAGCACGACACGCCGGTCGAGCATGGGGCCGCGGCAGAGGCGCCGGTCGAACCCGAGGTGGCGACGGAGGCGCCGGTCGAGCACGACGCGCCGGTCGAGCATGGGGCCGCGGCCGAGGCAACTGAACCCGACGCTTCGGTCGAGCCCGTGACAACCGAGCCCGCTTCGGTGCCTGAGCCCGAGCCCGATCCGGCGCTCGCGTTCACTGAGGAACTTGCGACCGAGCACGAGCCCTCGCCCGAGCCTGCAGCCGAGGCCGCCGAGCCCGAGCCCCAGCCGGCGGCTGAAGCCGCCGAACCCGAGCCCGCCGGCCCGCGCACTGTCGGGCGGTTCATCGCCGACGCCCTCCGGCTCGCCGGCGTCCGTTACGCCTTCACGGTCCCCGGCGAGAGCTTCCTCGGCCTGCTCGAGGGACTCCAGGCAGCGGGCATCCGGGTGGTCGCCACCCGCCACGAAGGCGGCGCCGCGTTCATGGCCGAGGCCCACGGTCAGCTGACGGGCCGGCCCGCTGCCGCGATCGGAACGCGCGCCGTCGGCGCCGCGAATCTCGCGATCGGCATCCACACGGCCCGCCAGGACTCGGCCCCGATGTTCGCCCTGGTCGGCCAGGTCGACCGGGCGTTCCGCGGCCGCGAGGCATTCCAGGAGATCGACCAGGCGACGACGATCGGCGGCCTCGCCACGCACGCCGTCGAGCTCACCGCCCTCGCGGACGTTCCGCGCCTGGTGGGCGATGCCGTCCGGACCGCCGTCACTGGCAGGCCCGGGCCGGTCCTGATCTCGATCCCGGAGGACCTCCTCGACGAAGAGCTGCCCGCCGGAACCCAGCTCGACACCTCGCGGCCGGCGCCGGCCCGCCCAGAAGGCGACGACATCGGCGCCGTTCTCCACTTCCTCGCGGCCGCCGAGCGGCCGGTGATCCTCGCCGGCGGCGGTGTCCTGCGGGCACGGACCTCGACCGACCTTGTCAAGCTGGCCGACCTGCTCCGCGTCCCGGTGATCGCAGGCTGGCGCCGCGGGGACGTCGTCCCGAACGATCATCCGCTCTACCTCGGGATGGCCGGCTACGGCAGCCCTGCCGTCGTCCGCGAACGCCTCGAGCGGGCAGACGCGATCCTCGTGATCGGCTGCCGCCTGTCGGAGATCACGTCGTTCGGCTATGCGATCCCGGCGGAGGGACAGGCATGGATGCATGTCGACGTCGAGCCACTCGACGAGCGGGCCGGTCTGCCAGCTGCGAAGCGGACGATCGCGGCCGATGCGCGGGCATTTCTGCGGGCCGCCGTCACGCGCCTCCAGGAAGGCGTGCTCGAGGCCGCGATCGCCGATCGCCGGCAGGCCACCAACCTCACCGATCGGGCGGCTTGGGAGGCCGCCTCCGCGCCTGACGACGCGCCGTGGTCCGGTCCGGGCGTCCATCCCGGCCATGCCATCGCCACCCTCCGCCGGCTCCTCCCGGACGATGCGATCATCGCTACCGACGCCGGCAACTTCGGCCTGTGGGTCGCCCGCCACTTCCGCTTCCGCCGGCCAGGCACGTTCCTCGGTCCGACGTCGGGGGCGATGGGCTACGGGCTTCCGGCCGCGATCGCGGCCGCCCTCGTCCATCGCGATCGAGCAGTCGTCGCGATCGCCGGCGACGGCGGCTTTGCCATGACGATGGCCGAGCTCGAGACCGCCGTCCGTGAGAAGGCAAAGGTGATCGCGGTCGTCTTCGACAACGAGCGCTACGGCACGATCCGGATGCACCAGGATCGGCGGGGCGGGGGAGCTGCCGGCGCGATCGCGACCGACCTCGGCTCCATCGACTTCGCCGGGATCGCCCGGGCGTGCGGCGCGCGCGGGATCCGGGCCGAGACCGATGCCGCGTTCGACGTGGCGATTCGCCAGGCACTCGCCAACGACGGCCCCACCCTCGTCCATGTCGCGCTCGACCGGGGCTGGGTCAGCCCCGACGTCGCCTTCGCCGCCGGGGCGTGATCCCGGGTTGGCTCCGCGCCGTCCTGGCGGAGTACCGGTCGGGCCTGCGCTTCGACCTCGCGTTGGGCGCGATCCTCCTCGTGGCCTTCAGCATCTGGTGGTTCATCGTCGAGGCGCGGCCGCTCAGCCTCGGGTTTCCGGTCGGGCTTGTTGCGGTCGTCGTGGCGCTCAGCCCCGCCAGCCATTTGCGATGGACCGCTGGACCAGCGGTCAGCCGCCTCGGCTGCCGGCGCAGGATCGCCGTCTGGCTCCTCGCGATCGGATGGGCCGTCGCCGTCCTGATCGCGATGGGGGCCGTCATCGAAGCTCTGGAGCCCGACTGACATGCGCCTGACGTTCCACCTGACGCCCGTTGAATGGTGGCAAGCGGCGGATCCGGCCGAGCCGCTCGGCGCGCCATCGCTGGCACGTGAAGGGTTCATCCACTGCACGGACGGCGCGGCGGCGATGGTCGCGACGGCGAATCGCCACTATCGAGACGATCCGCGCGGCTTCCTTATTCTGTCCGTCGATCTCGATCGAGTCGGGAGTCCGTGGACGGTCGAGGATGCGGCCGGGATCTACCCACATGTCGTCGGCCCGATCGCGCGGGAGGCCATCGTCGCGGTCGTCGCGGCGCCACGCGCGTCGGACGGAGCGTTCCTGTCCTTCACGGACTGACAACGCCGGGCGGTATCGTCTGCGCATGCCCAGAGCCAAGGCCGCTCCGAAGCCCGCCGACGACTCCGACGACGCGCCGCTCAAGCGCCTCGGTAGCGGTCGCTGGCAAACGCGCGACGAGCGCTTCACGATCGAGCCGCAGTCGGGCACGTGGGCGGTCGTGGATGCCGAGCAGACCGACGACTTCGGGATGCCCCTCGTCCGCGGACCGTACCCCAGCTTGACCGACGCGAAGGCGGCGATCTCGACTGCCCGAACCAGCGCGCCCGCCGCCTCGCCGCTGACCGAGCGGATCGAGCAACGCAAGAGCCGGCCAGGGGCCGGGACCGAGACGGCCGAGGACGCGCCGCGGACCCCAAAGGCTGACCGACCGGACTCCGCCAAGGACACGCAGATCGAGCAGGCTCCGGAGGCTCCACAGACGAAGAAGGCGGCCCGGGCGTCGTCTGCCAAGCCTGACAGGAAGGAGGAGCCGGTCGAGCCCGGCTGGCTCACCGATCTCGCGCCGGCCGAGCGCGGCCGGGCCCGACGCCTGATCGCACGGCTTGAAGAGCAAGACGTGGCCGACGCCACCGCCGTCGTCCGGCGTGACGTCCTCGGCGACGTGCCGGCAGTCGCCACGATCGCCGTCCGCCGCCGCCTGGACGCGCTTGGCCCCGACGCGGCCCCGGCCGACGTCGCCGCGCTCCTCGCCGACGGCCGCGACGAGGGGCTCGACGTCCGCTGGCGCCTCGTCGATGGCGCAGGCCGCCCGATCGTCCTGGAGAAGCGACCGGGTCGCCGATGAAGATCGGACTGCTCCTGCCCCAGAGCGCCTCGGACGGCGCGGAAACCTGGAGTGAGATCTCGGAGCTGGCTCGCCAGGCGGAGGCGGGTGGCGCGGACAGCCTCTGGCTGATCGACCACTTCTTCCATCGCCCCGACGACATCCCGATCGGAGGGGAGACCGGCATCCAGGAGCCTCTGACGCTGCTCAGCGCCCTCGCCGCGACGACCAGGGGAGTCGAGCTCGGCACGCTCGTCCTGTCGACGTCCTTCCGGCCAGCCGGTCTCCTCGCCAAGATGGCCGCGGCTGCCGACGAGATCAGCGGCGGTCGCCTCATCCTCGGGATCGGCTGCGGCTGGCATGAGCCCGAGTACACGGCGTTCGGGTACCCATTCGACCATCGCGTCGGGCGGTTCGAGGACTCGCTCCGGATCATGGCCCCACTCCTCCGCGGCGAGCGCGTCACGTACGACGGACCATGGCAGCAGGTCCGCGAGGCAGCCCTCCTGCCGGCCCCGATCCGGCCCGACCTGCCGATCCTCGTCGCCGCCAAGGGCGAGCGAATGCTCCGCCTGACGGCCGAGCTGGCCCATCTCTGGCAGACCGCCTGGTTCGGTCGGCCCGACGAGCGCTACCGGGGCCGCCACCGCGATCTGCGCGCCGCGTGCGCTACGGTCGGGCGCGACCCGGCCACGATCGGGATCACCGTCGGCGTCGACGTCGTGCAGGACGATCCCGGACCGAACGCCTTGCCGCTCGATGCCGGCGCCATCACGGACGGCCTGGCCGCCTGGGGCGCCGAGGGTGTCGACCACCTCCAGCTCGGTGTTCGGCCGTCGACTCCAACGACCTTTGCCATCGTCCTCGAGGCGATCGCGCGCTACCGCGGCTGACGGCGACGGCTCCGCCGGGCCAGCTCGACGGGTGCGTCGGCGGCCTTGCGCTGGGCATCCTGGATCTGCTTGAAGACCTTGCCCATTCCGGGCTTCATCAGGGCGCGCTCCTCGGCGGCGGCCTCCCGGTCGCGTCGCCGCAGGCGCTCGGCCTCGCGCGGATCGAGCCGATCGTCGCGTTCCATCGCACAATCCTCGCCGCGTTGCACACCCAACGTCAATCGGGCTGCGTGGTCGACCTCGGATCTGCCCGCGCCAAGCCTATTCTTGGGCGATGCGGCGAGGCGATCCGGTCATGACCCCGCTCGAGGCCGCGGTCACCCTCGCGGCGCGGTTCGACATCCAGACTCGCGACCCGCGGATCCTGAAGGACGGCAGCAACCTGCTGGCCCACCTCGCCCCGGCACCGGTCGTCGTCCGCGTTGCCAGGCTTCCCGGGCGGATCCGGCGTGAACCGCTGCGCCTAGACGTTGCTGCCGGTGACGATCAGGACGGCCGGGCCGCTCGGACGTGGACCTTGGAGCAGGCCCGCCCACGACGCGGCCGCCGCGCCCTCGACCGTGACCCCGAGCTCGGCGGTCAGCTCGGCCTGGGCGGCCCGAAGCTCAGCATCTGACACGATCCGCATCTCATCGACCCGGCCGGTCATCAGGGCGACCGCGGCAGGGATGGCGATCCGCGACGCGATCCCGTCGGCGTAGGTCGAGACGCGTTCCGTGTCGATCGGGCGGCCCTCCCGCCAGCTCATCGTCATCGCCGCCGCGCCTTCGGCCTGGACGCCGACGACGCGGCATGCCGGCGCCGCCGCCCGGAGCCACGATCCGACGCCGTTGATCAGCGCGCCATTGCCGACGGGCACGGACGCGACGGTCGGAGCGGGCAAGGTTCGGTTGTCTGCGGCATCGGTCAGCTCCACGGCCAGCGTCGCTGCTCCGCCCGCGATCCGCTGATCATCGCCGTCCACGAGGAGGTGGGCGGCGTGGCGCGCCGCGTGTGCCTCGGACGCGCCCCGTGCTGCGTCGAAGTCGTTGCCGACCTCGATCACGTCGGCGCCAAGGGCCCGCATCCGAACCACCTTGGCCCGATTCGCATTGACCGACGCGAACACCACGGCCGGGATCCCGAGGGCGCCGGCCGCGAACGCCACACCCTGACCGAAGTTCCCCGCCGACGCGCAGACGATCGGCCGATCCGACCGGATATCGCCGTCACGGGCGAGGGCCTGAACCGCGACCCACGTCCCCCGGCCCTTGAACGATCGGATCGGGTTGACGGTCTCGACCTTGACGATGACCGGCACGCCGAGGAGGCGCGACAGGCCGTCGTGGACGAACTGTGGACTGTCGCGGAATGCCGGGTGGATGGAGCCATGGGCCGCCCGGATCGCCGTCGGCTCGAGCTCGGGGATCGCCTTCATGGCGAGGCCCCGCCGACCGTCTGCCAACCGTTGCTGTCCCATGACGCCGCGATGGCCTGTTGAACCCGGGCCACCGACGCAGCGTCCTCGAAGCTCGGTGCGGCCGGCCGGCCGGTGGCGATCGCAGTGAGGAACTCGGCCGCCTCGATGACCTTGAGGTCATCGAATCCGAGCCCGACCCCCCAGCCCGGGTTGAATGCCGCGTGTCGAGGATGAGCGGGGCCGCTCAGTTCGGTCGTCCAGCCCTCGTCGGCGGGTCTGGGGTCGTTGCGCCGGAAGACGCGCAGCTCGTTCATCCGCTCGAACGACCAGGCCAGGGCGCCGGTCGTGCCGTGGACCTCGAACGCGAGATCGCAGTGCGAGCCCGTGATCACGCGGCACGCCTCGAGGGTGCCCTGGGCGCCGCCTTGAAACCGGACGAGCGCCCCGACGTAATCCTCGTTCGTGACGTCCGCCCGGGGATCGTCTGGGCCAGCGGTGTCGTAGTGGGTGCCGCCGGGCCGGGGGAGAGGGCGTGATGCAATGAACGTCCGGCGGTTGCCCACCACGTCGGCGATCGGACCGGCGATCATGTGGGCCATGTCGATCGCGTGCGAGAGCAGGTCCGACAGCGTGCCGTACCCCTGCTCGGCGTTGAACCGCCACGACAGGACGCCGTTGGGGTCCTTGGCGTAGCCGTTCAGGAACCGTCCGCGGTAGTGAGTCAGCTCGCCGATCTCGCCGGCCGCGATCAAGTCGCGGGCGTGCTGCACGACCGGTGCCCAGCGGTAGTTGAAGCCGACGAACGTGATCAGCCCGGCCGACCGGGCGAGACCGGCCGCCTCGAGCGTCTCCTCCGGCGTCCGGCCGACCGGCTTCTCGCACAGGACGTGCTTGCCGGCGCCCAGAGCGGCGGCGATGACCTGGAGATGGACGGCATTCGGCGCGGTGATGCTGATCGCCTCGATCGCCGGGTCAGCGACCACGTCGCGCCAGTCGCTGGTGGCGCGCTCGAAGCCGAATCGATCGCGGGAGGCCTCCGCCCGGCCGAGGTCCACGTCGGCGCAGGCGACGAGGCGAGCGTCGACGCCGCGATCGCGGAATCGATCGCCGACGAGCCTGTACGACCGGCTGTGGGCGTCGCCCATCCAGCCCATCCCGATGACCCCGATCCCGATCGTCCGGCGCATGGCCGTGCCTCCTCGGGCGAAGGGTAGCGGGATGTGGCGGCGGTTCGCCCGACTCTGTGTCGATCGGACGCCGGCCGGGACGAGCGGTCATGGCGCGCGGAGCGTACCACCGCCTCGTCGGGGTCCGTCGCGGCCGTAGCATGGGCGCCGTGGACGTCGATCGCCTGCCCGCATTCCTCGCCGACCAGGCGTTCGAGCCCGGCCTGACGGCGCTCGTCGGCGGTCATGTCGTCGGCGACGGAGGACGGCGAGCGGCCGAGCGCCAGACCGTCCTCGTCCGGGACGGCCGGGTCGAGGCGATCAGCGCCACGACCGACGGGGCCCCTGACGGCGCCGTGATCGTCGATGTCGCGGGAATGACGGTCATGGCCGGCCTCGTGGACGCTCATATCCATGTCTCGATGCTCGACGATGCCGGCCGCGGACCGCGCCTCGCCAAGGGCGCCGAGCCGCTCCACCCCGGCGTTCTCGGCCACCTCGTTGGCCGGACGCTGCGCGATCTGCTCCGCCATGGGGTCACGACGATCCGCGACGTCGGTGCCCACGGCGACATCCTGCTCGAAGCGCGCCAGGCGGTTCGGTACGGCGCGTTCGATGCACCGCGAATGCTGCTGTCGGGCCGGATCGTGTCGGCGACCGCACCCGGCGCCCGGTTCTTTCCCGGAATGTACCGCGAGGCCGACGGGCCGGACGACATCCGGCGGGCCGTCCGGGAGCAGATCCGGAGCGGCGCGGACTTCGTGAAGATCATGAGCACCGGCGCCCGATCCGTGGAGCTCGAGAACCCGCTCCCGAGCCAGGTGACACCGGCCGAGATGGCGGCCTTCACCGACGAGGCGCACCGCCAGACGTACCGGACGGCCGCGCACTGCGAGGGCCTGGCCGGGTCGGAGCTCGCGATCGAGGCCGGAATCGACACGGTGGAACACGGCTTCCACCTCCACGAGCGGCCCGACCTGCTCGACCGGATGGCCGAGCACGGGACGGTCCTCGTCCCGACCCTCGACTTCCTCCACCACGTCGCGGAATCGGACGCCTGGACGCCGGAGCTCGAGGCGCAGGGCGTCTCGAATCTTCACCACGCCCAGCGAACGCTCGATGCCGCGCGCGCCGCCGGTGTCACGATCGCGCTTGGGTCGGACGGGGTGACCGCCGAGGGGGCGTCGCGCGAGCTGCGCCGGCTCGTGGAGCACGGGCTGCCGCCACCCGAGGCCCTCGCCGCGGCGACGCTGGGCGGTGCGCTGGCGCTCGGCATCGAGTCCGCCGTTGGCCGCCTCGAGCCCGGCCTCCGCGCCGACATCCTCGTGATCGACGGCGATCCGACGGAGGACGTGGAGGTCGTTGGTCGCCTCGAGCGGGTCGCGCTTGTTCTCCACAACGGCCGGCGGGTAGCGGGCAACCTGACATGTCCGGCATGATCGCGTGACGGCGGCCGACGACCGCCAGCCTGGACGGCGAGGGAGGAATCGATGTCGATCGCGGAGTCGGTGGCCCGGGCGTCTGCCTACCTGACCGAGCACCCCGACGAGGCACGGTACCGGGACTCGGCAGCCACGGCCCGGATCGTCGACGGGCTCGTCGTCGACGTCACCGGCCCGACCGGCGAACGCCTCCGGACCGACATGCCGGCCGGGATCGGCGGGACCGCGAGCGCCCCGTCACCGGGCTGGTTCCTGCGCGCCGCGATCGCCTCGTGCGTTGCCTCGTTGATCGTGGTCCGGGCTGCCGCGACGGGTGTCGAGATCGGGGCGGTCGAGGTCGAGGTCGACAGCGAATCGGATGATCGCGGCATCCTCGGACTCGACCCGACCATTCCGGCCGGCGCGCTGTCCGCCCGGATCGCCGTGAGACTGAGTGCCCCGGCGCTGGCGGACGAGTCCCGGGCGGAGCTGCTGAACTGGGCCGTCGCCCACTGTCCGGTCAGCGACTCGGTCGCCCGCGTGGTCCCGATGTCCGTCGAGGTCCGCTGACCGCCCCCGGCCCGCAGCGAGTGCCAGCCACCTGGGCCGGGCAGAATGAGTCCGATGACGGATCGAATCCTGTCCCGCCGCCAGCTCAATCGCGCCCTCCTTGCCCGGCAGCTGCTGCTCGAGCGTTCGAACGTCTCGATCGAGGAAGCCGTCGAGCAGGTCGGCGGGCTCCAGACACAGTACGCCCCGTCCGGCTACGTCGGTTTGTGGACCCGTCTCGCCGAATTCCGCCGCGACGACCTCACGGCGGCGCTCGAGGATCGGACGATCATCCAGGCGACCCTCATGCGAACCACGATTCACATGGTCTCGCGGCGCGAGTTCTGGGCCTACGCGCTGGGGGTCCGCGAGGCGCGGCGGGTGTGGGCCCTCCGGATCCCGGACCGCGGCGACGAGACGGTGTCGGTGGCCGCTGCGGCGAGGACCCGGGCTGCACTTGCCGACGGGCCGAAGTCGGTCAGGGAGCTCGACGGAGTCGTGAGCGGCTTCCTCGGCAACGCCGGCCTGTGGGTCGACCTGGTCCGGGTGCCGCCATCCGGGACCTGGGAGCGGCGCCGGGCGGATCGTCTCGGTCTCGCCGAGACGTGGGTTGGCCCGGACGATGCGACCGAGGACGAGGGACTTGCCCACCTGGTCCGGGCGTACCTTCGCGGTTTCGGGCCGGCGGCCTGGAAGGACATGGCCGCCTGGGCAGGTGTCCCGGTCACGGCGCTCCGGCGGGGCGGCGAGGCGGTCGAGCTCGTCCGATACCGCGACGAGGACGGACGCGAGCTGATCGACCTGCCGGGCGCGCCGCTGCCGGACGAGGACACACCCGCTCCCGTTCGGTTCCTGCCGCATTGGGAGGCGACGCTCCTCGTTCACGCCCGCCGGACGGGGATCCTGCCCGAGGAGCATCGCCCGAAGGTGTTCCACACGAGGAATCCGTTCTCGGTCGGGACCGTCCTCGTGGACGGCCGGGTCGTGGCCGCCTGGTCGCTGCGCGACGGACGGATCGTGCTCGACGAGTACGAGCAACTGGCGCCAGACGATCGCCGGGCGGTCGAGGACGAACGAGCCGCCCTCGAGGCCTTCCATGCCTGAGCCCGGTCAGAGGGCTGGCGACCAACCGCCGGAGCTCCGGATGCGCCGAGCAGCGGCCGGTGACACCGAGGCCATCCGGCGTCTCGTCCACGCTGCCTACGCCCACTACGAGCCGCTCCTCGGCCGGACGCCGCTGCCAATGCTGACCGACTACGACGCGGCCGTTCGCGATCACGAGGTCTGGTTGCTCGAGACATCGGACGAGGCGTTGGCAGCCGTTCTCGAGTTGATCGAGCGCGCTGATCAGCTGTGGATCGACAACGTCGCTGTCGACCCAGCGTGGCAGGGCAGGGGACTCGGCCGCCGGCTCCTCACATTTGCCGACGATGAAGCCCGGCGCCGGAACCTGCCCGAGCTCGGACTTCTCACGAACGAGCGCTACGTGGCCAACATCGCCATGTACGAGCGCTACGGCTACCGCGAGACACGTCGCGAGCCGCACCTCGGGTCGAACCTCGTCCATTTCCGGAAGCCGACACCCGTCTGACCCCGACGGTTCAGCGACCCTGGTCGATCGGCTCCGCCCACGGCCGGCGATACTCCGGAGCCTCCCACGCCCAGACAAGCGGCAATTCGACGGCCAATCGGTCGGCGCGGGCTGCAACGCAATTGGCCCGAAGGCGTCGTACTGTCGCAACCATGACGACTCAACCGCCTCCGACCCCGGCCCGGCGCCGATCGCGCTGGTTCCTCCGGCTCCTCCTCGGGCTGACGCTGCTCGTCGCGGTGGCCGTCGGGGCCTACTACAACTGGTATCTCTGGCACCCGATGAGCGGGATCGTCGTCACGTTCATCGGGCTCATCCTGGTGCTGGTCGGCGGCGTCGCGGTCTCGATCCGGAACAGCCGCGTCCGGCCGGTCGCCCTCATCCTGATCGTGGCCGGGGTCGGCGCGATCATGGGCCAGAACGTCGGACCGGATCGGCCCGAGACGCGGCGCCACGAGACGGGCTCCCTGCGGCTGGTCCTGACCGCCCCGGCGACGTTCGATGCAAGCGGTGCGGCCAGTTGCGGGTCGACGGCCGATGCGAGCCAGGTCGTTGTCGACCCGGGCGAGTTCGGTTTGGCCCGGGCGTCGGAGGATGCCGATTTCCACTACGTCTCCGTCACGATCGGTGACATGTACGACTTTGCGTCGTCGAATCGGCGGAGCGATCACCTCCGCGTCAGCATCACGGTCCAGAGCGCGAGGATCCCGGCCGATCTCGAGGGCAACGGGCGACCCGGCGCCACGATGCACACATCCGACGCCGCGTCGGACCTGACTCTCCTTCCAGGCCATACGCTCCAGGGCGGCTCGGTCGCGTTCTCCAACCTGTCCGTCGGCGAGCCGCCCGATCCGGCTCGCCGGAGCGACCTCGCCGGGACCATCACCTGGACGTGCGGCCCGGTGACGGTTTTTGATCCGGGGGCGACTCCGCGGGACCAGCCACCCGAGGAGGGCCTGTCGGACCCCCCGCTACCAAGCTGACGGAGCGGCGGTTCACGTAGACTCGGCGTGGGATGGCGAGCGAGCAGACAGACCAGGGTCGCGGCGCAGGACCGCGCGTCCGGCGCCTGGCGAGCGACGTCCTGACCGCCGACGAGATTGCCGAGATTCGGGCACTGATGACGGCGGCGTTCGGGGACGACGATGAGGACCGCTTCGACAACACCGACTGGGAGCATGCCCTCGGAGGCAGCCACGTCGTGGTCGATCTCGACGGAAGGATCGTTGGCCACGCGGCGGTCGTGGAGCGCGAGCTCCACATCGCGGGCCGGTCGATCCGGACGGGATACGTCGAGGCGGTCGCCACCGCGCCCGATCGCCAGGGGTCAGGCGTCGGGACGCTGGCGATGGAGGTCATTGGCTCGATCATCGCAGCCGGATACGAGCTCGGCGCGCTCGGGACGGGGAGTCACCACTTCTATGAGCGCCTCGGCTGGCGGACGTGGCGCGGCCCGTCGTTCGTCCGGACTGCAGCCGGCGACCAGGAGACGCCCGACGACGACGGCTACATCATGGTCCTGCTGACCCCGACCACCGGGCCGCTTGACCCGACGAGCACGATCAGCTGCGACTGGCGACCCGGCGACGTCTGGTAGAGGTCAGGCCGATCGCATCCGGAGGAAGTCCGACACGGCGTTCAGGCGGAGGACGATCCGAACCGGCAGCGGCATCAGGTGGCGGGTCGGGTCGCTGAAGAGCACAGGATCCACGAGCCGGACGTCATGACCGCGGGTCCGCAGGCTGCAGCCACCGGCGACGACGACGTTCTTGACCCATTGGACGTCGCGTCCGTACGTGAGGGCGAAGATGTAGTCGCCGTCGCGCTTGAAGACGTTGATCGGCGTGCGGTAGACGCGCCCGCTGGTTCGGCCCGAGTAGGTGAGGATGCCGAACCAGGGGAGCCGGCCTGCGAAGCGCCGGGCAAGCGGATTGAACAGCCGGGTCGTGAACGGTCGGAGCGCAGTCATCCGCGTCGAGTTCGGCATCGTCATCCTTTCCGGGTCTTCGGAGCTCCGCGCGGTCGCGTCAGGCGCGGTCGGGCCGACGCTTCGGCGACTGGAACTGCTCCTCGAACGGGATCGGCTCGGGGAACGGGACGTGAGCGCCGCGCGGCTCCCGGGCGACCATCGCCACCGCAAGCTCGCGGCCGGCTCGGTCGATTCTCTCCACGAGGCTGCCGTCGGCCGGGATCCCGGCGCTGCCCCAGTCGTCGGCGGCGGCGTAGACACCCGTTGGGACCGCGCCGGCGTTCAGGTACGCCAAGAGCGGCCGCAGCGCGTGCTCGAGGGCCAGCGAGTGTCGGGCGGTCCCGCCGGTGGCGGCGATCAACGTCGGCATGCCGGCCAGGCCGTCACGCTCGATGACGTCGAAGAAGAGCTTGAACAGGCCGCTGAACGAGGCGCTGAAGATCGGGCTGACCGCGATCAGCCCGTCAGCGCCGAGGACGGCATCGATCACCGCCTCGAGCTTCGGGCTCGGAAATCCGGTCAGGAGATTGTTGGTCAGGTCCTGGGCATGCTCGCGCAGCTCGACGACCTGGACGCGTGGCTCGACCCCAGCGTCGACGAGGTGACGCTCGGCCGCCGCTGACAGGCGGTCCGCCAGGAGGCGGGTCGTCGACGGCTGGCCGATGCCGGCGCTGACGACGACGAGAGAGCGCGTCGCGGGATTCGTCATGCCGGGACGGACTCGACCGCGGTCTCGATCGGGGTGGCTGCGCCGACCGAAGGCTCGCCGGTCGGAGGATCGCCGGCCGCGGAGCCATGCGCCGCCTCGGAGGCGCGGACCGCCGGATGAATGGGCGGACCGTCTGGCACCTGAGACGGACGCAGCGCCGCGAACTCCCGGCGCAGAGCCGGGACGACCTGCTCGCCCAGGATGTCGAGCTGCTCCAGCACGGTCTTCAACGGCAGGCCGCCGTGATCCGCGATGAACAGCTGGCGCTGGTAGTCGCCGACGAACTCGCGGAAGCCCATCGTCCGATCGATGACCTGCTGCGGGCTGCCGATCGTCATCGGCGTCTGCTCCATGTAGTCCTCGAGGGACATGCTGCCGCCGTAGACCGGGGCGTGATCGAAGTACGGACGGAACTCGCGGATCGCGTCCTGCGAGCTCTTGCGCATGAAGACGTGACCGCCGAGTCCGACGATCCCCTGGTCGGCCGGGCCGTGACCATAATGCTCGAACCGGCGGCGATAGAGGGCCACCATCTTCCTCACGTGATCGTTTGGCCAGAAGATGTTGTTGTGGAAGAAGCCATCGCCGTAGAACGCTGCCTGCTCTGCGATCTCCGGGCTCCGGATCGAGCCGTGCCAGACAAAGGGTGGGACGCCGTCGAGCGGTCGCGGCGTCGAGGTGAAGCCGGTCAGCGGGGTCCGGAACCTGCCCTCCCAATCCACGACGTCCTCGCGCCACAGACGGTGAAGCAGGGCGTAGTTCTCGTAGGCGAGCGGGATCCCGTTGCGGATGTCCTGCCCGAACCAGGGATAGACCGGGCCCATGTTGCCGCGACCCATCATCAGGTCCACCCGTCCGCCGGCGAGGTGCTGGAGCATTGCGTAGTCCTCGGCGATCTTGACCGGGTCGTTGGTCGTGATCAGGGTCGTCGCGGTCGATAGCTGGAGGCGCTCCGTGCGGGCGGCAATGTACCCGAGCATCGTGGTCGGGGAGGAGGGCACGAAGGGCGGATTGTGGTGCTCGCCAGTCGCGAAGACATCCAGGCCGACCTCCTCGGCCTTGAGCGCGACCGTGACCATGATCCGGATGCGCTCAGCCTCGCTTACGGTCTGGCCGGTGGTGGGGTCGGGGGTCACGTCACCGACGGTGAAGATCCCGAATTGCATGGTGCCTGGACTCCTGGTTGCAGGGCATTCGCCCGTTGCAAACTACGGTAGCGAGATATGGTTGCGTAGTCAACTATCCTCGCGGACACACGCAACGCTATTCTCTCGGTCACCGCACGGAGAGCGCCACGGATGCGTGTCTGGATCAGCGTCGACATGGAGGGGATCGCCGGCGTCAGCCACCACAAGCCGACGAGCCGGGCGGATCCCGAGTACCCGGCCGCCGCCGCCTTGATGGTCGGCGAGACGAACGCCGCGATCGAGGGCGCCCTGGCCGGCGGCGCGACCGACATCCTCGTCAACGACAGCCACGGCGGGATGTACAACCTCCGGCCGGCCGACCTCCATCCGGCAGCCCGTGTCCTCCAGGGCCAGAAGGCTTGGTCGATGGTCGCGGGTGCCGCCCGACGCACGAATGGCGAGCCGGCGTTCGACGTTGCCCTGTTCGTCGGCTACCACGCCCGAGCCGGTCACCCGACGGGAACGATCGCTCACACCTACACGGGCGCGCCGACCGAGACCCGGCTCGATGGCCGGCCGACCGGCGAGTACGGGTTCAATGCCCTGATCCTCGGGGCGGGGGGCATCCCCGTCGGGCTGGTGACCGGTGACGACGCGCTCGCGGACGAGGTCGCCGGCTGGCTGCCGTGGGCCGAGCGGGTCGTCGTGAAGGACGGCTACGGAACCAGCGCTGCCGCGTCGCTCCACCCCGACCGCGCCTGCGGCCTCATCCGGGATGGCGCACAACGGGCGGTCGAGCGGGCTGGCAGGGCAGGCGAGTTGCGCCTGCTCGAGGTCGGCGAGCCGGTCGTGATCGAGGTCGACTACCATGTCGCGCTCGAGGCTGATTACGCGGCGATCGTGCCGAATGCGGAGCGGGTCGGCGACCGGACGGTCCGCCACCATGGCCCGGATGCTGTCACGGCCTATCGCGGGTTCCTCGCCGGCGTGCGACTCGCCAGCATCATCGACTGACCGCGCATTCGACGCACGGGTCGGCGCGCGACCAGGCGCCACAACGCCAGCCGCGCCACGTTGTCACGCGATTGCAACTTGACACCACAGATCGTGGTGCGACGCTGGACAAAGAACCACTGACCGTGGTGGCAATGGGGATCCCGCGTGACCTTCGACGACGTCCGGCTTTGGGAGGAGTAGCTCGATGATCCCTGTCGCGCTTCGGCGCCGTGCGGTGCCCGTCCTGGTCGCGACCCTGCTGGTGGCAACCGGCACGGTCGTCGCGGCGGCGACCGCCGATCCTCTCGATCCCGCCCACAATGTCGCGCTGCCATGCGAGGCGCTGTCCACACCGGGCCTCGTGCCGCGCTCTGCGCGCAATCTGGCGCATGTCGCCAATGTCTGCGGCTTCGTCGGCACCGACATCGAGTTCCAGTCGCGGACCGCGGCCGACGGCACCGTCCACGATTACGCCTTCGTCGGCTCGATGGGCTCCGGTCTCCAGATCTTCGACATCACCGATCCGGCCCATCCCCAGGAGGCTGGCGGCTACGCCGATCCGGGCTGGGAGGACGACATCCAGATCCGAGGGGATCTCGCGGTCATCGGCGTCGACCCGATCGTCGCGACGCCGAAGACCTCGGCCTGTCTCGCCGCCTACTCGGCCACGGCCGGCGGCATCGACGTTCTTGATCTCCACTTCGATGCCGCCAGTGCCCGCTTCAGCACGACGCTCCGCGGCTGCGTTCCCAACCTGGGCGGGGGCTCGTCCGGACTCGGCGGCGGGGCCCACAACGCCCAGATCCACCCGAGTGGGCAGTACATCACGATGCTCAACCCGCGCGGCAACGGCTCGGTCGACATCGTCGACCTGCGTGACGGGGCGATGAAGCACACATGGCGGATCGTCCAGGACGCGAGCCTCACGAACGTCGCGTGTACGACGCCCGGGATGAGCTTCCGATGCATCTCGATCGGCCGGCCGGGCACGTGGAGCCCGCATGATCTCCACTTCTCGCGGGACGGACGCACGATGTACGTCGCGGCCGTCGGAAATGACACCGTGATCGTCGATGTCGCCAATGTTCTCGCCGGCCAGGTCCGGACGATCGGCGTGGCCCCGAACACCGTCGACGCCGTCGATAATTCGAACAACGTCGCGATCTCCCATCAGTCGGACATCACCGCCGACGGCAAGCTCCTCGTCGTCACAGACGAGCGTGGCGGAGGACTCGATCACACAGACTGCAACACCGACCCCAACGGGATCATCGGCGGCGCTCATGTGTGGGCTCTCGCCCCGATCGCGGGCCGGCCGGAAACGGCGAACGCGTCGCCGGCCAGCCCGGTCAAGATCGGGATCTGGGTCTACCCGAACCCGGGCCTCCTCGTCGACGCGCTCGAGCCCGCCCTGGCGGCCATCGGCCGGACCGAACGGGCCTGCACCATTCACGTCTTCCGCCTCGGGGGGAACGGCAGCGTGTCGCCGGGTGAGGCATACCCGGGTCTCGACGGTGTGTCGCGCCTGCCCAGTCGCCAACTGACCACGGCGCACTATGGCGCCGGCGTCTGGTGGCTGGATCTCTCGGCCCCGTCCTCGTCCGTGGACGGGATCGGCGAGGAGGGGCGCTCAACGTGGGGCAACACCCGGGGCTGGAACATCATGCCTGGCGCCGAAACCTGGTCGGCCAAGGAGTACAAGGGATTCGTCTACTCGAGCGACATGTCGCGCGGCATGGACGTGTACTCCTTCACGACGTGCGTCGACGCGGGCTGCGTCCTCCTGCCGACGAATTCGGCCGGCCGCGTGTCGGGGGGCGGCAAGCTGGAAGCCGAATTCGCTGAGTTCACGATCACCCGTGGCTCCTCGATCGGCGGCACCGGCCAGTTCGGGCTGGATGTCCGTTACGTGACCGGTGCGGCGGCGCCGGTCGGCAGCCTCACGTTCAAGGACAAGGCCGACGGCCACCGGGTGGAGGCGACCGCGTTCGAGTCGCTGGCGATCGTTGGCGCGCGGGCCACGATCAGCGGCCGAGCCACGGTCGACGGCAAGGCGGGCGTCGCCTTCTTCCTTGAGATCGAGGACCTCGGAAAGGTCGGCGCGGATACGTTCCGAATCGTGACGGCCGAGGGTTACAGCGCGTTTGGCGTCGTGGACAAGGGCAACCTGACGGTGGAAGGCGCGGGACTGCTGGGCCGATAGGGCCCGGCCCCGCGGCCGGCGCCGCACCCTGAGAGCGTCCGGGCGATGGCCTGGGCGCTCTTTCGTGTCGTTCCTGGGCCGACCCCTCGGTCTTTGAGTCGAGGCTTGACAGATTCCGCGCGACCGGTTTTAATCACGACATTGTTCTATAACGTAGTGGTTATTGATATGCAGGCAGACAACCTCGACGCCGTCTTTGGGGCCCTGGCCGACCCGACCCGTCGGGCGATCCTGGCGCGGCTGACCTCGGGCGATGCCACGGTGGGCGAGCTCGCGGCCCCGTTCTCCATGAGCCAGCCTGCGATCTCGCGGCACCTCAAGGTGCTCGAGGGCGCCGGTCTGATCTCCCGGACCCGGCGGGCGACCGCCCGTCTCAGCCATCTCGAGGCGGAGCCGCTCCGCGACGCGACCGAGTGGCTGGCGCGCTATCAGGCGTGGTGGGACGAGAGCCACGGCCGGCTCGACGCCCTTCTCGCCCGGCTTCAGGGAGACCCGCTCCAGCGGACCGCCGGGACCGATCCAACTCCGTGACCCAGTCAGGCAAACCATCGAAGCAGGAGTCAGACATGTCCGAAACGCAGATCCAGGTCCCCGACGGCGTCCCGTTCATCGACGTCAGCCGCGAGTTCGAGGCCCCGCGCGACCTCGTCTTCCGGGCCTTCACGGAGCCCGACCTCCTCGTCCAGTGGCTCGGCCCAGGCAAGTACGAGATGGTCATCGATACCTACGACGTGCGGGCCGGCGGAAGCTGGCGCTACATCCACCGCGACGGCGACGGCAACGAGTACGGGTTCCACGGCGTGTTCCACGGCGACCCCTCGCCCGACGGATTCGTTCAGACGTTCGAGTTCGAGGGCGCCCCGGGCCATGTCTCGCTCGACAAGCTCTCCCTCGAGGAGCGCGAGGGCAAGACGACCGTCCACACCCACTCCGTCTACCAGTCGCTGGAGGCGCGCAACGCGATGGTCGAGAGCGGCATGGCTGAAGGTATGAACGAGGGCTTCAACCGCCTCGACGCGCTCCTCGAGCGGCTCGCGACCCTCGCTCCCGTCCACTGATTCACGTCGACCGCAACCCGAAAGGACCCCGTCCGATGGACTTCACCCTCGAGCTCGTCGTCGTGCCCGTGTCCGACGTCGATCGGGCCAAGGCGTTCTACAGCGAGCAATGCGGCTTCAACGTCGATGTCGACCACAGCGTTGGCGACGGCTTCCGGGTCGTCCAGCTGACGCCACCCGGGTCCGCCTGCTCGGTCTCGATCGGCAAGGGCCTGGCCAAGATGGAGCCGGGCACGCTCCAGGGGCTCCAGCTCTGCGTCAACGACATCGCCGCGGCGCGCGTCGAGCTCGTCGGACGTGGGCTGGAGATCAGCCCGGTCCGGCACATCGACAACGGCGACTGGATCGATGGCCCGGGCGGGCCGTGGAACTCGTTCATGTTCTTCAGCGATCCCGACGGCAACGGCTGGGCGGTCCAGGAGAAGCCGGCGGCGAGCTGACCGATGCGTTTCCTTGGCGCCCGTCACGGCTGCACCGCGGCCGGGTCGAGCGCCTCCGCATCCGGATGGAGGCCACATGGACTGGAAGATCGAACTCATTCCCGTGCCCGTCACCGACGTGGACAGGGCAAGGGACTTCTACGAGGCTCAGCTCGGCTGGCACGTCGATGTCGACGATGCACCCGAGCCGGGCATCCGCGTCGTCCAGCTGACACCGCCGGGCTCGGCCTGCTCGATCGTGATCGGGACCGGGGTGGCCGAGGGTGCACCGGGCTCGGTCCGCGGGATTCGGGTGGTGGTCGCGGACGTGGCGGCGGCACGGGACGAGCTCGTCGGGCGCGGCGTCGCGTGCGGGCCGGTCCGTCACTGGGAGGACGGCGGCTGGGCGGAGGGCAAGGGCGGCCGCTGGAACTCGTTCGTGACGTTTCACGACCCGGACGGCAACGGCTGGGAGCTCCAGGAGGCCCCCGCCGCGGACTGACGGGTCGGGGGCGCGTCCGGCATCCTGTCGCGATGCCGCTCGAACTCTCGCTTCGGACCGCGCGCCGCTACATCCTCGGCCGGCAGGGCCTCTGGCCGGGCCGTCGTTGGCAGGCCCCCGCTGGGACGGATCAGGCGATGCGGGCGATGGAGCACCTCCAGCTCGACCCGCTCAACATGGTCGCCCGGGCCCACGACCTGATGCTCCAGGGCCGGGTGATCGACTATCGCCCCGACGACTGGATGCGCCTCGTCTACGAGGAGCGGCGGTTCTTCGAGTGGGGCGGCTGGCTCGCCGTGCGACCGATGGCCGAGCTTCCACACTGGCGCGTCCTGATGGGCCGCGAGGCGGCGGCTCCGCGCTGGCGGGCATTCGCTCACGAGCATGCGGCCGCGATCGCCGAGATGCGGACCGTCCTGCGCGAGCGCGCCACGGTCGCGAACCGCGAATTCACGATGGCATCGCGAACCCGGGTGGACAGCTACCGTGGCCGCAAGGACAGCGCGATCGCGCTCCATTACCTGTGGCGGATCGGCGAGGCGATGGTCACCCGGCGCGACCGGTTCGAGCGGGTCTACGCTCGAGCGGACGCCGTCGCCTCCGCCGAGCTGCTCCGACCGAGCACGAACCGGGCGGCCGACGACTTCCACCTCCGCAAGCTCGTCGCGGCATCGGGTATCACGAAGTTCCGGGCCGTGAGCCACGTCCTCGCACGGACGGTGACCGCGGCGGAGCTCACGCGCTGGCGCGCTGCCCGTGTCCGCGACGGCGACCTGGTGGAGGTCGCGGTCGAGGGCTGGAAGGGGCCGCACTGGGTGCTCGGCGCCGATCGCGCGATCCTCGAGGATCTGATCGCCGACCGGATCCCGCCCGCGTGGAGGCCGCTCCAGACGTCGACTGACGAGGAGACGACGTTCCTGTCGCCGCTCGAGCCGGTCAGCGCCCGCGGCCGGGCGAAGGTCCTGTTCGGCTTCGACTACACGTGGGAGGTCTATACCCCGGCCGCGAAGCGGCGGTTCGGCTACTACACTCTGCCGGTGCTCTGGCGCGACGAGCTCGTCGGCCGGTTCGACAGCCGCCTGGACCGCGCGACGAGGACGCTGGTGATTCTCGGGTTCTGGCTCGAGGACGACGCCACTGCCGGCGACGCGGCGTTCCGGGCGGCAATCCGCCTCGGCGCGACGCGGTTCCTCGGGTTCCTCGGCGCGACCCGGATCGACGCGACGGCCGTGGCAAACCCAGCAATCCGGCGCAGCCTCACTGTCCGGCTTCCGCGGTCGCGCTGACCCGGCTGATCAGCGCCTCAGCGCGAGACCGCCGCGACGCCGCTGCAACGGGCCTTGGTGGGACGTGGCGCCGGCGATACGTTCCGGGCGTACGGTTCGAGGATGGACAACCAACCCGCCCTCGACGATGCCATCGACGTCGCTTTGGACCGCACGCTCGACGCCCAGACCGAGCTCAACGAGACGCTGGCGTCCGAGCTCGGGACCCCGCAACCGGCCCTCGCCGATCGGGTGGTCCATCGCGCCGAGGACCTCCAGGTCCTGACCGATGAGGCCACTGAAGAGGCCGGCGCGAACAACCAGGACACTGATCGCTGATCTCCTGCCGCCGGGCCTGCAGTCAAGCGCCATGGACCAAGCGGTCGCGAAGGGCGCCGGACAGCAAAACGCCCGGCGCGCCGCGGGTGCGGCTCGCCGGGCGAGATCGAGGTGCGCCTGGGTCAGACCGGTCCGCGACCGCTCCGCGTGTTCCCACGGATCGCGTTGTAACCAACGACGGCGATCACGGCACCGATCGTTGCGACGACGATCGTCATGATGTTGATCCCGGTCGTGAAGTCCTTGCCGCCGGTCAGGATCCCGGCGAGGAAGCCGCCGACCAACGCGCCGATAATGCCGAGCACGATGTGGCCGATGACGCCGAGACTCTCGTCACCCTTGACGAGCATGCCGGCGAGATAGCCGGCGATCGCGCCGACGACGAGCCATGAAATGATTCCCATATTGGCGATCTCCCATCTGTCCCCGGGTCCGCCACCTGCGTCCCCGGCATCCGCCCTCCGGCGTTGGCCGACACTACGATGCAACAAGCGACCCCCACGCCTCGCAAGTCGTCCCGAGTGCCGTCTTGCATCGGCCTCGCAAACCCACCTCGGAGGGATTGCTGGGCAGGCCGAAAAACAATCATACTTCGCAGCACGGCGCGACTCGCGCCCAACTCCGCTGCGGCGTTCACGCCGTCGGTTTCAGGGGCCCACTGTCCGAACCGGCGAGGGAGGCCATCGTGCGTCCCGGCCAGCTCGGTCGTTGGACGCCACGCGTTACTCGATCGGCTCGAGGATGAACACCGGGATCTCGCGCTTCGTCTTCTCCTGGTATCTCGCGTAGTCGGGCCAGACCTCGAGCGATCGCTTCCACCAGACAGCCTTCTCGGCGCCCGTGACCTCGCGAGCCTGGTAGTCCCGCCGGGTGGGTCCGTCCTGGAGCTCCACGTGGGGGTTGGCCTTCAGGTTGTGGTACCAGACCGGGTTCCGGGCGGCTCCGCCGAGCGAGGCGACGACGGCGTAGTCACCGTCGTGCTCGACCCGCATCAGGGCGGTCTTTCGGAGCTTGCCGGTTATCGCGCCGACCGTTGTCAGGACGACGACTGGCTTGCCGCGGAGGGTCGTCGCCTCCGCTCCGCCGGACGCCTCGTAGCGCTCGGCCTGCTTCCGGGCCCACCCGGACGAGCTGGGTTCGTAGTCGCCGGTCAATGGCATGCCGGGATGATCGCACGGGTGTCCGGGTCCGGCCTCAGCCGGGGCCGATGACCCGGACCAGCAGCGCGAATCCATCCGGCGAGCCGCGCCAGCGCCGCCGGAGGTCGTCAATCCCGACCCGCCGCCGGACGTAGCGCAGCGCGACGATCGCCACGACGACATCGTCGAGCGGGCCCAGGACCGGGATGAACTCGGGGATCAGGTCGATGGGGGAGAGGATCCAGGCGACGAGCCCGACGAGGACGATCCGGACGTCGAGCGGCGCCGTCCGGTCGCCGATCAGCGAGCGCAGCAGGCGCAGGACGTCCGGCACGACGGCGAACAGCTCGCGGACCGCGACGCCCTTCGGCCTGAGCGCCCAGAAGACGGCGAGCAGGACGGCCCACGCGACGAGCAGGCCGACGAGGATCCCGAGCAACACGCGCAGATCCATCAGATCGCGCCGTCCTGCTCAGGCAGGCCGGAGGTCCTTCCAGAAGTAGGTGGTCGGGGCAAGGACGCCGTCTGACCGGTACGCGTGGTTGGGCATCGTACCGAGCTCCCGCCAGCCGAGCGCTCGGTAGAAGGCGTCGGCGTCGCTGCCCGCCTGGGTGTCGAGGATCAGCAGCCACCGGCCGTCGGAGATGGCGCGGTCCTCCGCCGCGGCCATCAGCGCCCGACCGAGCCCGCGCCGACGAGCCGAGCGATGGACCAGGACCTTGCCGATCTCGGCTCGGTGGGGCGAGTTCTCGTTGCGCGACCGGATGAGGAGCGTCGAGCCGACGATCGCGCCAGTGGCCGGATTGCGGGCGACGAAGGCGGTCGTCGTGCCGTCGCGGACGTCGGGGAGCCGGGCGGACCACCACGCGGCGGCGTCGTCGACGCTCACGCCGGCCAGAAAGTTGACCGACGCGCCGCCCGCGACCGCGTCCACGATCAGCGCCGCGAGACCCGGGATCGCGGCCGCGTAGCCCTCGGCGTCGAGCGCGTCCACCGCGAGCGCGTCCACGCCGATCGTCTCCAGCTCCGCATCCACCTCGATCGAATCGGCCTCGTCGTGGAGCATCGACCCATTCTGGCACTGGACGGGAGCGAAGCGCTTCCCGGCGAGACGTGACATCGTTGCGTCTGCAACGGATTGACCTAGCGGCAAGGAGCCCCGGACGGAGGACCAACGATGGACACCGAAGCGGCGCGGTCATTCGAGGACGCGATCATCGACGACATGCGGGCCAATGGCGGGGCCGTGACCCACGGACCCCTGGCCGGTCACCCGCTCCTCGTCATGACGAGCACCGGGGCCCGCTCCGGTGAGCCGCGGCGGGCGCTCCTGACCATCTCGCGCGACAGGGACGACTATATCGTCGCCGGCACGGCCGGCGGGTCGCCCACCGCTCCGGCCTGGCTGGCCAATGTCCAATCGAACCCGGCGGTCAGCGTCGAGACCGGCGATGAAACCTTCGCCGCGACGGCGACTGCGGTCGTGGACGGCCCGGAGCGAGACCGTCTCTGGGACCAGCACGTCGCGGCGCTGCCGCACTTCGCGGCGTATCCCGAGCAGACCGGCCGGCTGATCCCGATGGTCCGCATCAGCCGAACCTGACCGCCCCCACCCGGACCGAGGATCGCGTCACGGGTGCACAATCAGCCCGATGAGCGAGAGTGCGTCTCCGGCGAGTCCCGCGGCTGATTCGCTCGCGACCGGGCGGGCAGCGATTGCCCGCCACGACTGGGCGACGGCCTTCGATGCCCTGACCGCGGCCGAGCTCGAATCGCCCCTCTCGGGCGACGATCTCGAAGCGCTCGCCCTGTCGGCGTTCTTTGTTGCCCGGTCCGCCGACTCGTTCGACATCCGGGAGCGCGCCTTCAAGGCCCACGGGGCGGCCGGCAATGTCGAGCGCAGCGCCTTCGTCGCGATCGACCTTGCCCGTGAATATGGCTACCGCGGCCGTGGCGCGATCGCGATGTCGTGGTTGCATCGGGCCGAACGGCTGATTGGAGCCGAGGGCGACACCTATCCGCACGGCTACATCGCGCTCGGCCGGAGCGAGGCCGCCCGCGCGATGGGCGACGTGGCTGGCGCTGTCAGCCTTGCCGAACGAGCGGTCGAGATCGGCCGGGCGACGGGTCACGCCGACCTCCTGGCCCTGGCCCTGTCGCACTTCGGCTCCCTCCGGATCGCGACTGGCGAGGCCGCCGCCGGCCTGGTGATGATGGAAGAGGCGTCGATCGCCGCGGTCAACGGCGAGCTGTCGCCGTTCACCACCGGCGTCGCCGCCTGCCAGATGATCAGCGCCTGTCGCGACCTGACCGACTATCGCCGGGCGAGCGAGTGGATCGAGGCGACCGACAGGTATTGCGCGACCGCGTCGCTGTCCGCGTTTCCAGGCGTGTGCCGGATCCACCGGGCCGAGGTGAGCGCGATCAGCGGAGCGTGGGATCGGGCTGAAGTGGAGCTCGAGCGGGCGACCGGCGAGCTCGAGGCGTTCGCGGCAACGCCTCCCCAGGCCGACGGCTTCTACGCGATGGGCGACATCCGTCGTCTGCGAGGCGACTTCGTGGGTGCCGAGATCGCACTCCGCGAGGCTCACAGCCGAGGTCGCACACCCCAGCCCGCGCTGGCCATGATTCGCCTCGCCGAGGGCAAGACCAAGACCGCGGCAGCAGCAATCAACGCCGCACTCGCCGACGAGACGTGGGATCGCTGGGCCCGCTCCCGGCTGCTGCCCGCCAAGATCGAGATCGCACTCGCCGGGGACGATCCAGCCGCCGCACGTACCGCTCTCGACGAGTTGGCCGGGATCGTCGAGGGCTTTCCGTCGCCGGCCCTCGAGGCCGGCCGTAGGGTGGCCGCGGGCCGGGTCCTGCTTGCCGAGGGCGACCCCGGGGCTGCCGCGGGAAACCTGCGCGGCGCGATCCAGCTCTGGCGCGAGGTGGGATCGCCGTACGAGATCGCCCGGGCGCGGGAGGTCCTGTCGCGCGCCCTTCGCGCCCTTGACGATGACGACGGCGCGGATCTCGAGCTGCAGGCGGCGCTCGATGAGTACCGCCGCCTCGGCGCACGGGTCAACGCCGAAGCCCTCGAGCGCGAGCAGCGCACCATCGAGGACCGCCGGAGCGGCCCGGTCCAGGCCCGGATGACGTTCATGTTCACGGACATCGTCGGCTCGACGAACCTCGCCGAGGCCCTCGGCGATCAGGCCTGGGAGCGTCTCCTGCGTTGGCATGACGACACGCTCCGCGGGCTGGTCCGGAGCGGCTCCGGCGAGGTCGTGAATTCGACCGGGGACGGCTTCTTCATCGCCTTCGCGTCGGCGGCGGCCGGGGTTGACTGCGCGATCGCCATCCAGCGGGCCCTCCGCGACCATCGCGCGACAACGGGCTTTGCCATTGCGGTTCGGATCGGCCTCCATGCCGCCGATGCCAACCGGCGCGAGCGCGACTACAGCGGAATGGGCGTCCACGTCGCAGCCCGGGTCGCCGCGCTCGCCGGGGGCGGGGAGATCCTCGCCACGGCGGAGACCCTTGCCGAGGCCGGCGACCCGCCGACCGATACGCCCCGGGCGGTGTCGATCCGGGGGGTCACGTCGGAGGCTCGTATCGCGACCGTCATCTGGACCTGAGCATTCGACGGACGGCCGCGGTTGCGGTCATGTGGGAAGATCGTCCTCGACCATCAGCAGCAGTTGGAGGGACCTCCCGATGGACAAGAAGGCGAAGACCCCGAAGAAGCCGAAACAGTCCAAGGCCAAGGACGGCGCCAAGGCCAAGTAGGCCCCGCCAGCGAGCCGTCGCGCGAGTCGTGACGAACGCCCGGCGGGTGGACCTGATCGGGGTCCCGTTCAACTCGGACGGGACCCGCGACGGCGTGGCCCGCGCGCCGGCGGCGCTCCGGGCGGCGGGCCTCGTCGAAGCGTTGACTGCGACGCCTGGCGAATTCCGTGACTGCGCTGACATCGCGGGCGGCCCGGGCGGCCCGGGCGGCTCGGTCCGGGACCAACGGTCGGGAATCATTGCGCCGCTTGCCCTCGCGACGATGATCCGATCGGTCCGCGAGGCAGTGGCCGGCTCGCTCGCCGACGGCGCGCTCCCTCTCGTTGTCGGTGGTGATTGCCCGGTCCTGATCGGCTGCCTTGGTGCCGTGCCGGGCCGACAACTGCCGGGACTCCTCTTCGTCGACGGCCACGAGGATGCCTGGCAACCCCACGCGTCGACGACCGGTGAGGCGGCGGACATGGAGCTCGGGCTCCTGCTCGGCATCGCGAGCAACGACCTGCCGGCCGAGCTGCGGCGCGAGATTCCGCTGCTGGATCCGGATGCCGTCGTCGGCCTGGGTGGCCGGGATCACGAGGAGCTCCGCCGGGCCGGAGTGGCGTCGATCGCCGATCGGGTCGAAACGATTGGCCCCGACGACCTGATGGCAGATCCAGGCGGCGTCACGGGACGCGTCGTGGATCGCCTCGGCGGGCGCGGGCCGTGGTGGCTCCATGTCGATCTCGACGTGCTCTCGACCGCCAGCCTCGACGCCGTCGATTACCGCCAGCCGGGCGGCCTCGACTGGGCGACCTTGACTACGGTCACCCGTCGCGCGTTAGCCGACCCGAAGGTTGCCGGGTGGGACGTGACGATCTACAACCCCGATCTCGATCCTGACGGCGTCGGCGCCCGGCAGATCGTCGCGTACGTGGCGGCGGCGCTGGCGCCATCGCTGGCGCCGTCACTCGTCCCCATTCCGGATGGAGGGAGTTGATGGCCCCGCCGCGCTTCACGATGGTCGTCCTGTTGATCGAGGATCTGCCCCGAACGCTCGCGTTCTACCGCCGGCTGGGGGTGGAGTTCCCGCCTGACGCGGACCAGAAGACCGATATCCAGGTCCCGATCGGCGATTCGCACCAGCTTGTCCTGACGACCCAGTTCGTCCGGAACGATCCCGATCGCCACCCGCCGAGCGGCGGATCCCGGATCCTGCTCGAGTTCTTCGTGGACAGCGAGGCCGCGGTCGAGGCGAGCTGGGTCGAGCTCGTGACGGCCGGTTACAACGGTCGGCGGGCGCCGTTCCTGACGAGCTTCGGGGCGTTCATGTGCATGGTCGATGACCCCGATGGCAACACCGTCCTGATCACTGCCGGATGAGGCCATGGGGCCAGGCCGGGGTGCGCCCGTGGATCTGACGGGCGCGGCCGCGATCGTGTTCGCCGTCACCATGGTCGGCGTCGTCGGGTTGCAGGTCGCGCTGGCCTTCAGAGGGCCGTCGAGCGCCGGATCTGGGGTCTCGTGGCAATCGTGCTGGTCGCCTGCTACTTCACGGTCGCCCTCACGGCGTAGGTCCACGGCAGAGGTGGCGCTCCTGGAAGTGTTCCTACGCCGGCTCCATGCCGCTGACGCGATGCGTCGGGCGGGGCGCGCCGGCGGTCGTATCATCACGACCGACGGCGCACCTCCCGCGCCGCACAACTCGAGGACCTCACCCTTGGACGAGCAGGACGTTCGCGCCCGCGCCCAGGCTGTCTGCGATGCCCTTGCGGCCGGTGATATCGAGACGGCGACAGCCGCCTTCAGCCCGGAGCTCCAGCGCAATCTCGGCGAGGTGCTGGCGCTGATGCCGCTGCCCGCCAACGAGGTCGAGATCGATTCGGTCGAGCGCGGCGGGTCTGGCTACAACGTCATCATCCGGCTGGCGGGCGAGGTCGACGAAGTCCTGCTCCAGACCCGCTGGAAGGACCGCGACGGCGAAGCGCTGATGGTTGAGGTCAGTCATCTGTCGTCGTCCGAAGCGGCGCCCGCCGACGCCGCGACCGACGAGGACGCCGACGGAGCGAGCGACGGCGTCTGAGTGTCGACGACCCACCACCAGGAGGAGCGGATGCAGGCCGCCGTCCGGGATCGCTACGGCCCGCCAGAGGTCGTTGAGGTGCAGGAGGTGGACCGGCCCGCTCCGTCGAGCAACCAGGTGCTCGTCCGCGTTCGCGCCGCGTCCGTGAACCGGGCCGACATCGACGGCCTCTACCCGCGCTGGGCGTTCGTCCGCCTGTTCCTCGGTCTGCGTGCACCAAAGAACCGAGGCCTCGGGCTCGACGTCGCAGGTGTCGTTGACGCCGTGGGGGAGGGGGTGACCCGCTTCGTCCCTGGAGACCGGGTTTTCGGCGACCTGTCGACGTCCAGGGATGGCGCGTTCGCCGAGTTCGTCTGTGCGCCCGAGAAGGTTCTCGCGTCGATCCCGACCGGCGTGTCCTTCGAGGACGCGGCGACCCTGCCGCACTCCGCGATTCTCGCCCTCCAGGGCCTGCGACGCCGCGACGGTCGAACGATCCAGCCGGGCGACACGGTGCTGATCGTCGGGGCGTCTGGCAACGTCGGGCCGTTTGCCGTCCAGCTCGCGAAGGTGATGGGGGGCGAGGTGACCGGCGTCTGTCGGACACAGAAGATGGACTTCGTGCGGTCGCTCGGCGCGGACCACGTGATCGACTACACGACCCAGGACGAAACGCGGACAGGCGAGCGCTATGACTGGATCCTGGACGTGGATGCCCACCGCTCGGTCTTCCGCTGGCGGGGAGCACTCCGCCCGAACGGGGCCTACGTGACGCTCGGGGGATCGGCGCTGACGATGCTCGTGACCGGTCTGCTGGGGCCCGTGGTCTCGCGCTTCGGCGATCACTCGTTGGGGATGATGCTCTGGTGGAAGCCGAACAGCGCCGCCGACGTGGCGACGCTGCTGGAGTTGATCGCGTCAGGCAAGCTCAGGCCGGTGATCGACCGGACCTACCCGCTGAGTGAGATCGTCGCCGCGCTCCGTCACGTCGATGACGGCCAGGCGCGGGGCAAGGTGGTCATCACCGTCTGACGCGGCCAGCCCGGGACGTCGCCGCCGACTATCCTCCGGGTGGCACCGATTGCGGCAAGGAGTGCGACCCTGGCTGAGCTCGAACGAACCTTCACGGTCATGGCTGGCGCCGACGCGGCATTCGACTTCCTGTCCGATCCCATCCGGCTCCCGGAGTACGTGTCGCCGCTCCGGCTGGAGGACTCGACGGCGGTCGAGGGCGAGCTCGACGTCGACGCGGACCTGACGGACCGCGACGGAGCGCCCGACGCCGGTTTCATCGCAGACCGGAAGACGCGCCACATGGAGTGGGGCCGGCCCGGGAGCCCCTACGGCGGATCGATCGACGTCGCGGTCGGCACGACGAGCACGTCCGCGATCACGATCCGGTTGCGGACGCGCGATGACGCTGATGAGGCGGCGGTCAGCCGTGTCGTCGACGAAGCCGTGTCGAGCATCCGGCGTCTGCTGCTGCTTCGGCGCTGAGCGTGCGGTCCCGGCCGCGTCTAGCGGCGGCCGTCGAGCGGCTCGGTCTCGTCGGGCCCGATGGCGTAGCCCGTCCGTCGCCATACGGCGTAGGCCGCCACGAGTCCGTCGTCGTCGACCGTCAGCTCGGCCGAGAAGGTCCCGCTCGCGTAGCGATACGTGAACTCGTCGAGCCGGGTATACGTCTGGGCTGCCTTGACGACGGTCAGCTCGGGAAAGCGAACCCATGCCGCCTGGATGGTCTGTGACGCGCCAATCCCGAGCCGCAGTCGGCGGATCGGCAGGGTGTTCGTCGAGGGACTGCAGCCGAGATCCACATCGCTGCAGCCCTTGAGTCCGCGGACCGCAACGGCGTCAACCGTCCAGCTCCCCTTGGCGTTGCGCTCGAGGGCCATCGTCCGGGTCGCGAACCCGCGCAGGTCGCGGACGTGCGCCGCCGTCGTCAAGCCGGCCCTGTCGGCAAGAACCCGGTACTCCACCCGGAACGGCAGGCCGGACTCGGCGCCCAGGACCGTGCCGACCAGCGACAGCCCGCCGTCCCGGATGGCGAGGGTGCAATGCTCGTCGGACTCGACCTCGTCGGATCGGCGCCACGCCGCGCGTCTCGTCGTCATCCCGCCGGACTCCTTGGTTCCTGTCCCGTGCGTGGACCGAACCGTCCACGAGGCGCGCTCTGGACACAGCGTACGTGGCCCCGCCCGACCGCGGAGGATCGAGCGATCACATCGCCGTCGCCGGAAGGCATGAGCGGCGTTCGCCACGAAGCCGCAAGGTCGTTGTCGGGTCATTGCGGCGCGACCGGTCGCGTCGATGGCCAATGTTGGGGACGAGGCACTTGCCTCGGACCCGTGAGCAAACGGAGGTCTGTGATGACGGACAAGCAGGGTGATCCAGATCGAAGGCCCGCGGAGGACAGCGGCACCACGACGCCCGGCAACGACGATGGCTTCCAGACCGGCCTCCTCAGCTCCGCCGGCGCTGGCCCGGATTGGACGCAGGCGCACGGCACCAACGCCGAGCCGCCGGTCGACGCCGAACCGGAGATGAGCCCCGCCGTTCTCAAGTAGGGCAGACTCCGCGGTGTGAGCGATCAGGACGGTTACTTCGGGGAGCGCGTCGCCGCGACCTACGACGAGACCGACGATGGGATGTTCGCGCCGGCCGCGGTTCAACCTGCGGTTGACTTCCTCGCCCATCTCGCCCGCGGCGGGAGAGCGCTCGAGCTCGGCAGCGGCACAGGGCGGATTGCGATTCCGCTGGCCGCACGCGGCGTCGACGTCCAGGGAATCGACCTGTCGAGGGCGATGACCGACTGGTTGCGTGCGAAGCCGGGAGGAGATGCGATCCCGGTCGCGATCGGCGACTTCTCGCGCACAAAGGTCGAGGGGACGTTTCGCCTCGTCTACCTCGTCTACAACACCATCATGAACCTGACGACCCAGGCTGCCCAGGTCGCCTGCTTCCGGAACGTCGCGGCGCATCTCGAGCCAGGCGGAACGTTCGTGATCGAGGTCATGGTGCCGGACCTCCGGCGTCTGCCACCGGGCGAGCGGTACGTCGTGTTCGACGGCAGGGAGACCCACTGGGGAATCGACGAGTACGACGTCGCGAACCAGGGCCTGGTCTCCCACCACTTCGAGGTCCGCGGGGAGCAGGTCACGAAGTCATCGGGCCCGTTCCGCTATGTCTGGCCGGCCGAGCTGGACCTGATGGCCGAGCTCGCCGGTCTCGTGTTGCGCGAGCGTTGGGCAGGCTGGGAGCGCGAGCCGTACACGAGCGAGAGCACCTCGCACGTGTCGGTCTGGGAGCTGCCCACCGGGTGATGGGACCGAGTGCTGGCTGCACGTGGCCGGCAGGTGCCAGACTCGCCGTGCCTCCGTTCGGGTCCATCTGGAGGTCGCGGCGACTTCGTCATGTTGGGCGTGCGAGGACTGGTACGGCGGCTTTCCAGGGTCGGACGGCCATCGTCAACGGCACCTCGAGCACGATTGGCTCCACAGTTGCCGCTGATCCGCGCATCCGGTGTCCCAAAGGCGCCGTACCAGTCCCGGGGCAACTGATTGGGGAAGTGCGCCGCTCCGGGCTCTCCGGCGCTCCGTCAGTCGCTGCGCCAGAGATCGATCTGAGGCAGGCCGTGGATCCCGAGGGTCTGCGACAGCTCGCCGCAGTGGTACGCCTCGTGGGTCAGCATGCGCTGGAGGATCGAGGACCGCGAATGGACGATGACCTTGCCGGCATAGCGTCGCTCGACCGTCTCCTCGAGCTGCTCCGGCGTCCACCGATCCAGGACCCCGTCGACGACGGCCCATGTCGTGTCGAGCGCCATCACCAGCTCGGCGGCGGTCCGCGGGTGGTCCAGATGATCCTCCCAGCCCTCGCCGTCCGAATCCGGCCATGGCGTTGTTTCAGCGCCGGGCTCACCAAGGACGCCGCACAGCCAGTACGTCCGCGCGGCAGCCGTATGCCCCACCACGGCCCAGATCGGGTCGCGGTCAGGTGACGACCGGATCGCGAGCTGCTGCTCGGTCATGTCGCGGATGACCTCGGTCAGGCGACGGTTGTACTGGGGCCAGCGGTCATAGAATCGACGAACCGACATTGTCGCAGTCTAGGACTCGATGGCGTTCTGGGCGCGGTCCGCCGGGTCCAAGCCGTGGCGCCGGCGCTGTCGAGAACCTACCCCGCCCGCGTCAAGCCTCGCCTGACCGGTCAGACGCGGTCGAGGAACGCAAGGACTCGCGTAATGAGCAGCTTCGTTGCCTCCGCGTCATACGACGGGAGCGAGCTGTCCGAGAAGTAGTGCTGGTCGCCGGGGTACAGAAAGAGCTCGGCGTCCTCGACCTTGTCGACGATCTCGCGGGCGGCTTCGACATCGCCTTCGCCGACGAAGTACGGATCGTTGTCCATGCCGTGAATCTGGACCGGCACGCCATCCGGCCACGGGCCGAACGCCCACTCGCCGCTGATCGGGATCGCCGAGTAGAACAACAGAGCCCCGCGGGCTCGGGGCCGTGTCTGGGCCAGCCGCTGGGCGATGGACTCCCCGAACGAGAACCCGGCATACACGAGCTCCTGCGGCAGCGCGTCCGCGACCTGGCCGCCGCGCTTGCCCAGCTCCTCGAAGCCCTGCGACTTGATGAAGGCCATGCCCTCGTCGATCGATCCGAACGTCTGGCCGTCGAACAGGTCCGGCGTGTGGACCGTATGGCCAGCGGCACGCAGCTCGTCGGCAAATGCGACGAGCCCGGGCGTCAGGCCCTGGGCGTGATGGAACATCAGGACTTCGGCCATTGGGGGACCTCCAGGCGGGGATGAGCTGTCGGGGACGTTCCCGTCACTCTAGACGCGAATTCATGACACCTGCTGTCGTCTCGAACGACGATCCGACGCCTTCGCGCCTCATGTTTCGAAGTCGCTGCAAATGGAGGGGTTCCCATGTCGGTTGCGTCGCCCGGCCCCAGCTCGACAGCGGAGAGCTCTGGACAGAGCGCGTTCCACGCGCCCAGCGCCGACGACGAGCTGTCGATTCGCCAGCAGCGCCCGATCCTCGCGTTCGCGGACCGGGTCGCGGGTGGTGACCGATGGCGACGGACCCCAGCGGTCAGACCCTGAACACCTCGGTCACGCCCGGCCGCGGTCCGCGCCCGTGACTGCGAGCAGGCCCATCGTGATCAGCCAGGCGTCGGTCACTGTGATCCCGGCTCGCTGCCAGAATCCAGCCTCGGGTCGGATCAGAGAAAGGCCGAGGCACGCCATGGACGCCACACCGACACCGACCGAGGCCAGCCCCAGCCGGCGTCGCCGCTTGATGATGGTCGGCGCAGCGGACGGCGCCATCGCGGCCAGCGCCAGGTAGCCGAGCCCGGCCAGCGCGCCGTGAGCCACGTCGCCGTGCTCCGATCGCCCGAGCGGCGCGAGCATGATTCCGACTGTCAGCAGGGCGTTCGCGCCAAGCACGAGCGCCGCCGGCTCCCCGAGAAACCGACGCGCCGGGACGGCCGCCGCCCCGACCGAGATCGCGAAGGCCGCGAAGCCGGCGTTCATGAGGGTCCGCGTCGGCGCGTCGATCGCGGCGAGATCGCTGATGTGGTCACGAGTGGGGGAGTAGCCCGGCGTGACGGCACCGGACAGGAGCCACGCACTGATGAAGGCTGTCGGGCCGACGATCAGGCCGGCGCTCAGGATTCGTTCATGGGCACGCGCGCGCTGAGGAAATGGCATCGGCGTGGGTACGTGCCGAGCACGCTCCCGGATCATCGGAGCCTCGGTCCGAGCCCACCTCACGGGGCTTCGCCCGATCCTCGTGGAGCGGTCGTCTCTGACACGATCGACGCCCGGCCAAGGCGGAAACGCCCGGAAGAGCGGCGATCCGGTCGATGGTGTTCGTTGGGCGAGTTATCCGTGCACATTTCGACGACTGGTGCGGCCCACCTCGCCGGATACGCTCGGGGGCGAGTATCAGGGCGTGACGTTCCAGGCTCGCCGATAATTCACTGTTGACTTATATAAGGCCACGCTTGTACGATGCGGCGGATGCACGCATTCGATGTCCTTGGCGACCCGGTCCGGCGGCGAATCCTCGAGGTGCTCGCCGACGGCGAGCTGACCTCCGGAGCCGTCGCCGACATCGTCCAGGCGGAGTTCGGCATCTCGCAGCCGGCCGTTTCGCAGCATCTCAAGGTCCTGCGCGACAGCGGCTTCGCAACCGTCCGACCGCAAGGGGCTCGCCGACTCTACGCGGTCGATTCGACACCGCTCCACGAGGTCGACATGTGGCTCGACCATTTCCGCCGGTTCTGGGTGCAGCGCATGGACTCGCTCGCGACCGAGCTCGCCCGCGGCAAGCGCGGACGGCGACTCGCCACCACACACACCGCCACACCAAAGGAGGACCCCCGTTGAGCATTGACATTGTTCGGGAGATCGAGGCCATCGAGCGCCAGGTCGGCAGCGGTCGGATCGCCGCCGGCGAGGGCCGGGTGATCCGCCTCCAGCGCACCTACGAGGCGCCGATCGAAGAGGTCTGGGACGCGCTGACGAATCACGAGCGGATCAGCCGCTGGTTTCTCCCGATCAGCGGCGACTATCGCGTCGGCGGCCGATATCAACTTGAGGACAACGCCGGCGGCGAGATCCTCGCCTGCGAGCGGCCCCATCGGTTGCGGGTGACCTGGGTGTATGGCGAGACCGCCAGCGCGGCCGATGTCTCCGAGGTGGAGTTGCGACTCACGACGACCGGGGACGAAGCGACAACGCTGGAGCTCGAGCACACGGCCATCGTGCCCGACGAGTTCTGGTCCCAGTACGGGCCGGGCGCAGTCGGCGTCGGCTGGGAGATGGGCCTGCTCGGGCTGTCGCTCCATCTGCGCGGCGGATCGATCGAGGATCCGATTGCCTGGCAGCTGTCGGACGAGGGACGCGACTTCGCCACGCGCAGCAGCCATGGGTGGGGTGCCGCGCACGCCGCGGCGGGTGCGAGTCCGGAGGCCGTGGCGATGGCAGTCACGAACACCACGGTCTTCTACACCGTCGGTCCCACCGCCGCGTCTCCCGACGGGGCAGGGGAGTAGGCAAGCCCCGGAAAGTTCCTTGGCCCTTTCTCAGGGCACCAACAGCGAGGCCGGGAACGAGGCTCCACGAAACCGATCCAGGTCCACCGGGCCGTTGATCCCGGGCACGGTGCCGGTGCTCGAGTGCTGCCAGAACGTCCAGCCGTTGCCGCCCCACGCCCCGGCCGGGACAGTCGGCTGGCTCGCCGCCGTCCAGCTGGCGATGGACAGGACCGGATAGCCGTTCCGAGCGAACCAATCGGTGTCGGCCATGGAGGTCTGCCAGAAGTTGGCGTTCGTGTAGATGATCGGCCGGACGCCGGTCGCCAGGGAAACCTGCTCGAGCCACGTCTGCGCCCACGTCGCGAGCGACGCGGCGTCGAGGCCGTTCGAGACCTCGAGGTCGAGCACGGGGATGAGATCGCCCGAGGCGACGATCGCGGTTCGCAGGAACCAGCTCGCCTCGTTGGCCGCGTCGTTGGGCGCACTGTCAGGGTTCGCGAAGTGGTAGGACCCCACGGTCAGTCCCGCAGCGCGTGCGCCCGACCAGTTGGCTCCGTAGGCGCTGTCCGCCGTGAGGGTTCCCGCAGTGGCACGGACGAACGCGAACCGCTTGCCGGCCGCCGCAACCTGGGACCAGGCGATCGATCCCTGGTGATAGCTGACGTCGATCCCGTCGAGCGTCGTCGGCGCGGCCGTCGGGGTGGGAGTTGGGGTCGGGGTGGGGGTCGGGAGCGGCGTCGGGGTGGGAGTTGGCTGCGCCGTGGGCGTCGGGGTCGCGGTTGGTCGCGGCCGCGGCTTCGCTTCGGTTGACGGCGGCAAGGCCAGCACGACAACTGCGAGGAGCACGGCGACGAGGCTTGCGAGCACGCGCTGCATCACGACATGGTTCCCTCGATCGGGTGCCACGTCAAATCGGAACTGCTGCCCTCACGCCTGTGGCAGGCTGGCGGACGATGGAGCTGACCGCACGCCTGCGCGCCCTGGCCGACGTCCTGCCTCTGCTCGAAGCGCCGGACGCGGACTTCGGCCACTGGGAGCTTCCGCCGCCTCGGGACGGCGTTGGTTCGTTGGGTTGGTTCGAATTCGGGCCGACGGCGGACGTGTGGCGGGCGGCGGTGGCGGCCGGGCACTGGATCATCACTGGCTTCGACTGGCGGACATGGCTGGCCGGTGACGGTCGCGCGTTCCGTGAGGACCCAGACGCGATCAGCACGGCCACGCCCGACCAGCTCGCCTGGCTCCTCACCGCGATCGTCCGGTCGGATCGGTTCACGGAGGGCTCGATTGCAGGTGCGTTCGAGTCGGGGCTCCTCAGCGGGATCTCACGTCGTGCGCGGGACCTCCTGCAGGAGCGACGAGCATGACGGACCTGTCACGGCGAGCGACGATCGCCCTGCCGGCTGCCCGTCCTCACCGATGACCCGGCCTCGCTGACCCACCCGGCTGACCACGGTCATGCGGCTGTCATCGAAGCGAACCCTGTCAGACGCTATGGTGGACCCTCGATCAACGACCCCTGAAGGAGCGAGCTCCCGAATGGATGACCGCCAATCGAGCAACAAGTGGGACTGGATATACGCCACCCGAGAGATGGCCGGGGTCGGCTGGTACGAGCCGGACCCGGTCGTGTCACGGGAACTCGTGGATGACGCCGTCGCCGCCGGCGGGCGCTCGGTCATCGACGTGGGCGGCGGAGCATCGTGGCTCGCCGATCACCTCGTCGAATTGAATCTCGAACGGACCGGCGTCCTTGACATCTCGGAGGCCGCCCTGACCCTGGCCCGTCATCGGCTCGGCGAGCGGGCGGACCGGATCGAGTGGATCGTCGCAGATCTCGCGGCTCAAACCGACATCGGGCGATTTGACATCTGGCACGACCGCGCGGCGTTCCATTTCCTGCTTGAGCCGGAATCCCGAAAGCGGTACGTCGATCTCGCTACGCGCACGCTCCCCGTCGGCGGAGTCGCGATCGTCGCGACGTTCGCTGAAGACGGACCGGAGCGCTGCAGCGGCATGCCGGTTCAGCGCTACGAACCGGAGGACCTCGCGCTGGCGTGGGGCCCGTCATTCCACCTGAGGGGAAGTCGGCGCCACCTTCATCACACCCCCGCCGGCGTTCCCCAGCAGTTCCAGTACTCGATCCTGGAGCGCGTCCCATCGCAGCCCATTTCATCCGATGACCGATCCGCTGGACTGCCGGCCCGCACGTGACGGCGAACACGGTGGACTACGGGGGCGGTCGAGCTCTGCCGGTCCATGTCGTCCTCGATGATGAGCGGGCGGACCTGGATTCCGGGCTGTTGCTCCGGATGCACGGTGCCCTCCTTGGCATGGCCGACGGCCAGATCCTGCGGATCGGGAGCCCGTCGAGCAATCTGACCGAGCAGCTCCGGACGTTCGAGGCCGCGAGCAGGCATGCGCTGTTGTCCGTTGTCCCAGATCCTGACCGACCCGGCTGGTCGTTCCACTTCGTGCGCAAGGGTCGGGCCAGGACGGACTGGTCCCCGAGCGGCAGCGACATGGCCCTCCAGGCCGGTGGCACCCAATCGATCGAGCTGCTCATGCCGACCCGGCTGTGGCTCTACACGAACTACGACTGCAATCTGAGCTGCGACTACTGCTGCGTCGTCGCGGGCCCGCGGGTCGATCCCCGTCGCCTGGCCGATGAGCGGGTCCGCTCCCTCGTGGATCAAGCGGTGACGCACGGGATGGACGCGGTCTTTCTGACCGGTGGCGAGCCGACCCTCCGCCCCGAGTTGCCCGAGCTGATCCGGTACATCACGGATCGTCTGCCGCTGACGCTCCTGACGAACGCCATGCTCCTGCGCGGGTCACGCTGGGATGGGCTGCGGGCATTGATCGAGGCGGGTCGGCCGATCACGTTCCAGGTGAGCCTCGACTCGGCCACGCCAGCGCTTCATGACGCGCATCGGGGAGCGGGGGCCCACGTCGCGGCGCTGCGCGGGATCCGGACGCTGATCGCCGCCGGAGCGCGGGTCCGGCTGGCCGCGTCCCTGCCCGAGGCGGCCCTCGCGGAGATCCCGGCCCTGCACGGTCTGGCGGACGAGCTTGGCATCGCACCGGACGACCGGATCTTCCGCCCGATCGCCTTGCGTGGCGCCGCATCCGAAGGCGAGCCGATCCGGCAACAGGATGTGGCCCCGGAGCTGACGTGTGACGCGCAAGGATGGTTCTGGCATCCACTCTCGAACGATGCCGACATGCGCCTGAGCACGTCGCCCGACGCGTCCATGTCGGAGGCGCTTGACGCCGTTCGGGCGCGGCTCGAGGAGATCGTGTCGTCGGGTTCGGCCCGCCTCGATCGGTTCGTCTGCGGCTGAGGACCGTTCGGGAGGCGGCGAACTCAGCGCTCGCAGGCTCGGTCGTCGCGCGCCGCTACTCGAGAGAGGGGCCTGGTGATCACGGCGGTCGGCCCGCCGCGGCCGATCCCGACCATCACGACGTCCGTCACGCGGAAGAACGCACTGGTTCGCGCTACCTCCGCCTCGTCGAGCCGGACGATGAACACCGGCCGATCGCAGATCAGGGAGGCGATCCGGTTCTCACGGCTGCCCCAGCCGTCGTAGACGATGTTCGTGTCATCGACGATCAGGACGTCGCGACGGGCGCCCAGCACGATTTGCGAGTGCCACAACGGCGTGGACACATCCCATGGTGTCAGGATCGCCGCATCCGGCGGCAGGACGCGCCACGCCGTCGCGACGAACACCTCAGCCCCGACGTCGTCGCTCCGATCCGACTCGCCCCAATTCGAGGCCGCGAGGCCGGTGGCGAACACGGCCGCGGCCAACCCCACGACCAGGCCCCCGGCGCTCGGGACCTGGCGACCGCCGCGCTTGGCTCGGATCGACCGCGCAAGCCCGTCGAGCCGGTCGGCACTGCTGTCCAACGCCGTCATGAACCCGATCGCGAGGACCAGCCATGCCACGAGGAGGTAGTGCTCCAGCCTCAGATAGCTTGCCCAGAGATAGGCACTCCCGATCAGGATCGCACCGACCGTCAGGCCGAACGCCGGTCGTCGCCGAAGCAGGACGACAAGACCGATCAGCCCGAGGGTCGGAAGGACGATCGTTGCCCGTGCCACCAGAAGCGACCAGAGGGCCGGCAGGTTTCGGACCAGGTCGACCGGGCCGGCCGGCGACAGGAAATCGAACTGACCCCGGAACTGCGCGCCGCTGACCAGCCACCACACGGTCTCGAGCGTCACGGGATGGTTGTAGGCAAGGGCGGGAGCCCGTGAGGCTGCGATCGGGATGTAGAGGTAGACCGACAGGCCGATGAGCAGGGTCGCGATGCCCGCCATCAGGACCACGGGTCGCCGGAGCACCTCGTGACGGCCGGTCCACAGCACGAACAGGCCGATGAACGGTGCGACGAACAGGGTCAGAAGATGGTTGCCGAGTGCCAGCCCGGTCAACAGTCCCCCGAGGAAGAGGTCGCGCGGGCGTCGCTGGTCCTCCCAGATCAAGGCGCGATGGAGGAGGAGGGCAACGAACAGGACATGGAGCCCGTTCACCTCTGCGGCCGTGGCCGCCGCCCAGACGGTGGTCACGGCCGCCAGGCACAGGGCTCCACCAACCGCGATGAACGGCCGCACACCGAGGACGAGCCCGATCGCGACGATGACAGCAATGGTCAGCGAGACGGACACCGCGGACACGGCGTTGGCCCGGAAGGCGACCGAACCAACAGGGATCAGCTGGCCGAGCCAGGCCGTGATCAGGTAGGTCGGATAGCCGGTCGGGTGAGCGATCCCGAGAACATGGGGAACGGTCTGCATCTCGCCCCAGTCGCCGAATGCCGTCCCCGGCAACAGGGTTCGGAGATACACGGCGAATGCAATCAGGCCAGCTGCCGCCGGCGCTCGGCGCGCTGGATCCGTCACGCGACCGTCACGCGGCGCGGCCAGGAGTGGGGGATGATCGTTCAACGGCGGGGCCATCCCGGGGTCGATCCCGGTTGATCGAGAGTTCATGGAGGCGACTCGTGGACACGTCTACTGCGGCGACACGATCCGATCCGATCGGGGACGTGGCGAACGGCCCCTGGTTCGGGCGCGCGATGGCGACCCTGCGCATCTTCTTCGGCGTCGTGTACCTCCACAACGGGCTCGCCAAGATCCTGCCCGCCGTGCCGAACCTGTGGCCGGATACGCCCGTCGGATTCGTCATCAACGCCACGGGCGGTCGGAGTGCTCAGTCCATCCTCAACTTCGAGGTCATCAACCAGGCTCATCCGGTCGAACCGTACCGTTCCTTGATCGAGAACGTGGTGCTCCCGAACTTCGGATTCTTCGGCTTCTCGATCGGAGCCCTCGAGACCGTCGTCGGGATCATGCTGATCCTGGGCCTGCTGACCCCGATTGCCGCGCTCGTCGCCGCCGGCATGGCCCTGCACCTCCAGTTCGCGACCCTCTGGAATGACAAGTGGATCTACGAGTACTCGGTCGAGTGGATGCCGCTCCTGTGCCTGGCCGCCTTCCGCGCCGGGCGCTGGCACGGCCTGGACGCTCGGCTGGTCCGGACGCGCTCACGCTGGATCGGGTGACCGACCACCTCGAGCCGGTTCCGACATTCGTGACCGGCGGGGCCGGGTTCATCGGCGGCGAGGTTGTCGCCTCGCTCCTGGCCGACGGAGCCGCCGTGACGGTGTTCGACAACCTGTCGACCGCTGAGCTCGATTGGGCGACTCGCTTCGCACCGGATGCACGCCTCGACTTCGTGCTCGGCGACGTCACGGACGGCGCCGCGCTTCGACGGGCAATGGCCGGTCACGAACGGGTCGTCCACCTGGCATCCGGGACCGACATCGCCGGTGGACTCGACCACCCCGAACGCGACTTCGCGAGCGGCGTGGTCGCCACGGAACGTGTCTGCGAGTCGATGCACGCAGCCGGCATCCGAGAGCTGTGGTTCGCGTCATCCGGTGTCGTCTACGGTCGCCCGGCGCGGATCCCGACGGCCGAGGGCGATGGGCCCCTGCTCCCTGAGTCTCATTACGCCGCCGCCAAGCTCGCCGGCGAGGCACTGATTGCGGGCTTCGCGAACCTGTACGGGTGGCGGGCATTGGCGTTCCGGTTCGGGAATACGGTCGGGCCCCGCTCGAACCACGGGGTCGTGCACGATTTCGTGGTGAAGCTGCTGCGCGACCCGGGTCGACTCGACATCCTCGGTGACGGCCGGCAAGCCAAGCCGTACATCGCCGTCGGCGATCTGGTCGGAGGCATGCGTCGCGCCGTGGCCGTGTCGCCCCGCGCACCAGTCACGATCCTGAATGTGGGCACGGAGGGAACGCTGACCGTTCTCGACGTGGCCGGTCTCGTCATCGATGCGCTCGGGCTCCAGCGTGATTCGGTCGAGCTGGCGTTTGCCGGCGGAACTTCCGACGGCGGCGGATGGCCGGGCGATACGGCTCGCGTCGCGTTTGACACGAGCGCGATCCGGTCCCTTGGCTGGCTCCCGGCGCAGACCGCAGCCGAGGCGGTGCGGGCGACAGCGCTGGGGATCGCCGCACGTTATCGGGCCGGCGGGCGACCGCTCCTGACGGCGTCGGAGCGATGGGCGGGGACGTTGGTGGCGGCTCGGTCCGCCGCCCGGTGAGGTCCGGCCGTGCGCTGACGTCCGGCCACGAGCGGGAGCAACCGCTCCCGACGGGGCGGGAGCACCGCCGCCTGCGATGGCTCGCCGCTGGACCGGCCTGGCTGGTCGGCATTGCCGGGACGCTCGCGGCCGGATGGTCAGCGACCCTCCTCATCGGGCGAGTGAACGGCCTGTCGGCTCCGCCATATGACCTGGCGTTCTTTCAGCAGATCATCTGGAACGTCGGCACGAGCGGCCTGTGGATCTCGAGTTTCCACGAGGGCTCCTTCCTCGGGCTGCACTTTTCGCCGATCCTCGTGATCCCGGCCGTCGTCGAGCGCCTGCTGGGCCCTGACGTCCGCCTCCTGAACGTCGTTCATGCCCTGGCGGTCGGCGGACTGGTGGTGGCCGGCTTCTTGTTTCTCCGAGCCATTCTCCGGCCGAGTCGCGCGGCAGCGATGGTCGCGGCCGGGCTTGCCATCGGAATCCCCGTGTGGGGCACGACGCAGGAGATCATCCGGTCCGATTTCCACCCCGAGGCCGTCGGCGTCGGCCTGGCTCTCGTTGCCGGTTGGGCCGGTCTGACCGGACGGCTCCGGACGATGTGGCTGGCGGCAGTGCTTGCCCTGCTGACCCGCGAGGACGTGTCCTACGCGGTGGCGGTCATCGGGCTCGTTGTGGCTGCTCGCGGTAACCACACGCTGCGACGCCATGGCAGGACCCTCGCGATCGTCGCGACCGTCTGGGCGATCATCGTATTCGGAGTCCTCATGCCCGCCATCCGGGCCGGCAGCGCGACCGATACGGACAGCTACTACGCTTGGCTCGGAGGTGGGCTGAGCGTCCTTCTGGCTCCCGTCAACCAGACGGCAGCGGTCGTCGCCCACATCGCCCGCCCGACCGGATGGCTGGCCGGGGCCGGCATGATCATCGCGTTGTTCGGACTTCCGTTGCTGCGACCGCGCTGGCTGGTGCCTGTCCTGCCGCCATTCGCGGCCGTCCTCCTGTCCGACAACTTCTTCCAGGCGAATCTGCGGCTTCAATACGGCCTGATCCTCGTGGTTCCCCTGATCGTGGCCGCTGGATTCGGTGCCCGCCGTGCCCTCGCCCTCATCGCACCTCGCTGGCGACGATCCATCTCCCGGCGGGGCACGCTGCATCGGATCGTGGGAAGAAGGGTCCCCCCGCTGACGAGCGCATTCGCCGGCCTCGCCCTGACGCTCGCTCTGGCGGCGCCGGCGGCGCTCGGAGCATTCATCCAGGGTTCGTTGCCGCCGTTCGATCACGGCGACCCGGCATTCGCCTCCCGACCCGACGGCTTCGATCGCCTGGCCAGGACCACGGCCGTCATCCCGGCACGGGGCGTCATTGCGGCGGACGAGGGACTCGTCGTCACGCTCGCAGCACGACCGGAGATCCGGCGGCTGCTCGTGAGACCCGTCGCGCCCGTCGACGCGTACGTCGTGATGGATCGCCTGGCCTGGTTCCCAATGCAACAGCTGGCAGGCAACCACCATGCGATCCTGGCAGGGCTACGCGCGGGCACCCGGCCAGTCCTCGCGGACGATGGCCGATTCATCGTCTGGGGCCCGGAGCCGGGCGGGTTGACGCCATGACCCGCGCCTTCGTCGCGATCGTGCCGGTGATCGATGAGGAGACGGCCATCGGCGACGTCGTTCGCGGACTGCATGCGGCCGGGGCCTGCTGCGTCGTGGTCGTCGATGGCGGCTCGCGCGACGACACGCAAGCGATCGCGACAACGGCGGGCGCGATCGTCCTCGTCGAGTCGCGCCGCGGCTATGGGCGGGCGTGTCGGAGTGGAGCGCAGCACGCGCTCCAGTCCGTTGCCATGGGCCACGTTCACGATCAGATTGCGTTCCTCGACGGTGACGGATCGTGCGATCCCGCCGACCTCCCGCCCCTGGTCGACGCGCTCGACGAGGCCGACCTGGCTCTTGGCGTCCGCGAGCGCCGCCTCGTCGAGGCAGGCGCGATGGCGTGGCACGCCCGGTTGGGCAATCAGCTGGTCGCCGCGATCCTGTCGGCCCGCAGCGGCCGGCGGGTCCACGACCTGGCGCCGTCCAAGGCCCTGCGCCGAGCGACGCTCGAGCAGCTCCATCTCGACGACGACGGCTATGGGTGGACCACGCAGCTCGTCGCCCGGGGGCTGGTCGAGCCGACGATCCGAATCCGCGAGGTTCCGGTCGGGTTCGGGCAGCGCCGCGGCGGAAAGAGCAAGGTCTCGGGCTCCTGGAAGGCGTCGCTGGCGGCCGGCCGGGCGATGCTCGGCGTGGCCTGGCGGGAGACTGCTCGGCGGCCCCTCCTGTGCGTCATGGCCAAGGCCCCGGGCGCGAAGAACGCCAAGACTCGCCTGGCCACCTCGCTCGGAGCAGACCGCACGGCTCGGTTCTGGGAGGCCTGCCTGGCCGACGTGGCGGACGGCGCGGCCGAAGCCGCTCGATCTGTGGGCGCCGCTCCCGTGGTGATGCTCCCGGACCGTCGCGACGCAGGCGCGGTCCTCCGGATCGTCGGGTCGGAATGGACGCCAATCGTCCAGACCCGACCGGGCCTCGCCGCGGCCCTGGTTGACGTGTTCCTGGCCGCCTTCGATCGTGGTGCCGATCGGGCCGTGGCGCTCGCCGGTGACTCGCCCGGGCTCCCACCGTCACGGATCAAAGACGCCGTCGCCGTTCTCGATCGAGCCGCGAACGGCGCCGTTCTGGGGCCGACGGACGACGGTGGCTATCACCTCGTCGGCCTGCGCTGGCGGCCCGTCCCGCGCTGGCTGCCTGGTCCGCACCGCAGGCTCCTGCGGCGGCGCCTCGAACGACGACTGCGGCGCGGTTTCAGCGATCGCCGGATGGGCGGATCGAGCGCCTTCGACGCCACCCGCCGTGACCTCGTCGCCGCCGGCTGGCACGTGACGATCGTCGAGCCATGGCCCGACGTGGACACGGTCTCGGACCTCCGCCAGCTGGCGGAGGTTCTCAACCGCGACGGCCTTGATCCACGATGGGGGAGCCGCACGCGCGAATGGCTCGCCCGCAACGGGTCGGCATTGGACGACGGAAACCGTTGAGCTGAAGGCCCCATCCCGATCCCAGGGCGGGCCCGGCTCGATAGGGTGTGAGCGACAACGCGACGCCTCTGGACGCCGACCAGGTTCCTCCGGGGCGGCATGCGACCATGACGGCCCCTGTCACCTTTCGCCGCGACGATCAGCGCAAACCCCGAGGCCACGAGGCGACGCAGGGGAGGTCTGAGGGAGGGACATGACCGTCATCGACTGGTTGCTCGATTCCGATCCCGCGATCCGCTGGCAGGTGATGCGTGACCTGACCCACGAGCCGGCCGACGCGATCGCGTCGGAGCGGTCACGGGTCGCAACCGACGGCTGGGGTGCCCGGCTGCTCGCGCTCCAGGCGCCGGACGGCCTCTGGGCGGGCAACGCGTTCTCCCAGGAGCGGACCGACACGTTTCACGTCCTGGAGGTGCTGCGCCGGCTGGGGCTCGATCCCGCGAGCGAACAGGCCCGACGGGCCGTCGGACTGGTCCGCGAGCACGTCACGTGGCGAAATCCGGACTTCGAGACACCATGGGCCGACAACCGGTTCTTCGAGGGCGAGGTCGAGCCGTGCATCAACGGCAACGTCGTCTCGACTGGCTCGACCTTCGGTGTGGACATGACGCCGCTGGTCGAGAGGCTCCTCGGCGAGCAGCTCTCCGACGGCGGCTGGAACTGCGAGGTCGAGAACGGCGCGACGGTGTCGTCGTTCGGGACCACGATCAACGTCCTCGAAGGCCTGCTCGACCATGAGCGCGCCACCGGCGGCTCGGCGGAGGTCGCCGCGGCGCGTCGTCGCGGCGAGGAGTACATGCTGGAGCGCCGGCTGCTCCGGCGGAAATCGACCGGTGAGGTGATCGACCCCACCTGGCTGGAGTTCTCGTTTCCGACGTGGTGGCACTACGACGTCCTGCGCGGGCTCGACTATCTCCGCGCGGCGGGCGTCGCGCCCGATGAGCGGGTCGCGGAGGCGATCGGCGTTGTCGAGGGCAATCGCGCGGCTGACGGGCGTTGGCCGCTCCAGACCGTCCATGAAGGCAAGTCGTACATTCAGATGGATGACGGCGAAGCTCAACCCAGTCGCTGGATCACCCTCCGCGCCATGCGCGTGCTCGACTGGGGAGGGACGGCCCAATGAGCGAGACCGGTTTCGTCAAGGACCCGCGGGTCGACGACTACATCGACGCACTGCCGGACTGGCAGCAGGCGTTCTGTCAGGAGGTCCGCGAGCTGATCCATGCAGCGGACCCCGAGGTGGTCGAGACGATCAAGCGCACGGTCCAGCCGTACTTCGTGCTCCGCGGCAACATCGCCGCTCTGCAGGCCACGAAGGACCACGTCAACGTCTTCCTGTACGACCCGCTCGTGACCGATCCGGAAGGGATCATCACCGCCGGCCACGACGCGAAGACAGGCCGCCAGATCTCGATCTATCGCGGGGAGACGATCAACGCCCGAGCTCTGAGCGGGCTGTTCCGGGAGATCATCGAGCACAACCGAGCGGGCGGCTGGCGGAAGCTCAGCGCAGGTTCGTGACGTCATGGTCGACAACTTCTGACGGAGGGTCGCCGAGTTCGGCGACCTGACGAACCGGTTGGAGCTCGAAGACGACGCGTCCCACGGCGGCCGCGACGGGGTCGGCCAGATCGACGCCGTCGAACGTCCGGATGAACCACACGCCGAACGGCATGTCGCGCGCGACCGGGCCAAGGACGTCGCGGAAGAATCCGACGCGCTGATCTGCGTCCAGCTCGGTCGCAGCCACCCCCTCCTTCCGGCCGCGGACCGCGACGGTCGCCTGGCCGGCTGCACGCAGGTTGCGGACCCAATGTACGTCGCCCCAAGGTGACCAGATCCAGCGTTTGCCGGAGAATTCGATGATCGCGATGGGCGTGGTCCGCGGCGCTCCGCTGGTCCTGCCGCGGACGGTGAGAAGCCCGTTGAAGCCCATCGGAACGCCGGCGGCCAGCAGTGGCCTAGCGATCGGGCCGAACATCGTGACCCAGCGTGGGGCGCGGGCGGTGGGGCTGGTGGGCTCGGTCATGAGAGGTCGCTCCTTGGGACAGCGGGCGGTACGGCTCATACGGAAGACTCCGGCGACGGCTCTGACGTGACCGCGAATCCTCAGCGGGTGACCACGCTGAGATCCAGTCGACTGAGCCGGTCCGGATCGGCGAGAACGTCGATCGAGACGATCCTGCCGCCCGAGACGGTCAGGGCCAGGACCGCGAATGGGCTCCCGTCGGGCGCCCACGCGATGCCGCCCGGAGTCCCGTTGACGAGAACCCGCGTCGCTGTCTCGCCGAACTGGCGGAAGGACATCGCCTGCTCGGCAACGGCGCGGGCGCCGCGAACCACCGACATCAAGTTCGGACGGGCAAACCCGCCGTCCGACCGGACCACCACATCCGGATCGAGGACGGCAAGGAGTCGCTCGAAGTCACCGTCGCGGGTGGCCGCGAGGAAGGCGTTGGCGACGACCCACTGGCCGTCAAGGTCGACGTCGGGGACGGGCGCACCCTGGACGCGGCGACGGGCCCGGCTCGCGAGCTGCCTCGCAGCCACCGGCGTTCGACCGACGATCGGCGCGATCTCGTCGAACGGTACGGCGAAGACGTCGTGGAGCACGAAGGCGACGCGCTCGGCCGGCGCGAGCGAGTCGAGGACGACCAGCAGGGCGAGCCCGATCGAATCGCCGAGCAGGGCTTCCTGCTCGGGATCGATCCCCGCCGCCGGAGTGACGATCGGATCCGGGACGTGGGTCTCGAGGGATGTCTCGCGGCGCGTCCGGCGTGATCGCAGGACGTTCAGGCAGACCCGACCGACGACCGTCGTCAGCCACGCTCGCAGGTTAGCGACGTCACTTGTGTCGGTTCGGCTCAGGCGGACCCAGGCCTCCTGGACGGCGTCGTCCGCCTCGGTCATGGAGCCGAGCATCCGGAAGGCGACGCCGCGGAGGTGCGAGCGGTTGGCCTCGAAGCGTTCGGCGAGCCAGTCCTGGTCGTGCATTTTCCTCGGTTCTGCGGAGGTGGTCCGGTACCGGCTTGACCCGCGAGGCGGCGTTCGTGTGACCGATCTGGCGATCCCACGACGCTGCGACGCGGGCTCGCGACGCGCATAGAGTGGCGTCGTGCTCATCATCGTGCCGCCGTCGGAGTCGAAGCGGCCGCCGCCGGAGCGCGGCCATCCGGTCGACCTTGATGGGCTGTCGTTCCCCGAGCTCACGCCGCTCCGAGCCCGGATCCTCGATGCGCTCATCGAGACCAGCGCGGGCCCCGACGCCTTCGAGCGACTCTTCGTTCGGCCGACGCTGGCGGCCCAGGTCGCGCGCAACACCCACCTGCGCGAGCTGCCCACCCGACCGGCAGCCGAGGTCTACAGCGGGCCGCTCCACGAGGGTCTCAACGCTGGATCGTGGTCCGCAGCGGCCGCGGAACGCGCGGACCGGAGCCTGGTGATCACGTCCGCGCTGTGGGGCGCCCTTCGACCGAGCGACCAGATCCCGGCCTACCGCCTGCGCGTCTGGGCGAATCTCGTCGGCATGAATCGTCTCGAGCCCCAGTGGCGAGCTCTGCTCGGGACCGCCTTCGCGCGGGTGGCGGGACCGGGCGGCCTGGTGCTCGACCTGCGATCCGGGAGCTACACGGCACTCGGGATGCCGACTGGTCTCGGCGACTCAACGGTCGCGTTGCGGGTCGATCAGGCGGACGAGACTGGACGGCGAATCGGCGACGTGGTCGCCAAGCGGGTCCGCGGTGAAGCCGCCCGCCACGTGCTCGAGTCCAGGGCGACGCCAGCCGACCCGGACGCGCTCGCAGACCTCCTCGCCGAGCGCTGGCCGGTGCGACTCGCCGAACCCGATCGAGCCAGCCACCCGTGGACCTTGACCATCACGGCCAGCGACTGAGGCTGAGCCGCTGATTGCGTACGTTGCGCCAGCGCGATTGTCGACATCTGTCGGCCCGCAAGGAGCGGCTGCGCGACGGGCTTGACTGCGCGTGCGACCCTCAACGGGGCGCACGCGCGCCGGATTGAGACGAAGAAGGGAGCGTCATGAAAGCAGTCATGTCCAGCCAGAAGGTGATCACCTCCTTGGAAGGCATGAGGCTCCATGCGCACTCTCAACCTTGGAATTCTCGCCCACGTCGACGCCGGTAAGACAACCCTCAGCGAGCGCCTGCTCTACACCGCAGGCGCGATCGATCACGTCGGCAGCGTCGACGCCGGCACGACCCAGACCGACTCGCTCGACCTCGAGCGCGAACGCGGGATCACGATCCGGTCCGCGGTTGCCTCGTTCCTGGTTGGCGACCTCGCGGTCAACCTGGTCGACACGCCGGGCCACCCCGACTTCATCGCCGAGGTCGAGCGCGTCCTTGCCGTGCTCGACGGTGCGATCCTCGTCGTCTCGGCCGTCGAGGGCGTCCAGCCCCAGACACCGCTCCTGTTTCGGGCCCTCCGACGGCTCCACGTCCCGACGTTGATCTTCGTCAACAAGATCGATCGGGCCGGCGCCGACGACCAACGCATCCTCGAGGTCCTGAAGCGCCGGTTGTCGCCCTCGGTCGTGCCGATGGAGGCGGTCCGCGACGCCGGCAGTCGAACGGCGGCGATCGTGCCGTTCGGCGCCGACGATATGGCCCACCAGACCGGCCTCATGGAGGTCCTGGCCGAGCACGACGAGGCGATCCTCCGGGCGTACGTCGGGGACGAGACATCGCTGTCCGGCAGGGGGCTGCGCGACCAGCTGGCCGCCCAGACCAGGCGCGGCCTCGTCCATCCCGTGTTCTTCGGCTCGGCCGCGCTCGGGATCGGCATCGATGAACTCCTGGCCGGCGTCGAGGAGCTCCTCGACGG
>JACCVQ010000022.1 GCA_013698095.1 Chloroflexota bacterium | reverse complement strand
TCGCCGGGGTGAGGCCGCCGGTCGCACGGCGTCCTCGGGAAGTCGGGCTACTCGGCGTACTCGGGGCAGGCCGGGGCGGTCGCGTCGTACGCCGGGGAGGTGTCCTTCGTCACGGCCCGCAGGGCATCGATCCGGCCGTTGCCGAAGCACTCGTCGTAGCCGCGCAGACCGATGTCGACCGCGGTCGACTGAAGGATCGATTCCACCTTGGTGACCGGGATCTTCCAGTCGCCGTCGGAGCCCATCGATCCGAACTGGCTGACGATCAGGGCCGCGACGCCGGCCGCGTGGGGCGAGGCCATCGAGGTGCCCTGGATGCAGGCATAGAGGCCGCCAGGGATCGTCGAGAGGATCGTCCTCCTGCAGTCGCCGGTCGTTCCGTTGCCGCCCGGAGCTGCAACGTCCGTTGCGCCGGTCCCGTAGTTGGAGTAGCCGGCTTTCTCGCTCCGGCTCCCCAAGGACATGGTGCCGATGACGCCGCTCGACTCGGCCGGGACGACCTCACACTCGTTGCTGATGGGCTGGCCGGTGTCGTCGACCGGGTGGGCGAGATCCTGGTCGCTGTTGCCGAGGGCGGCGACCGGGACGACGCCCTGGCTGCGCGCGTACTGGAGGGCCCGCTCGACGGCACGTCGGAAAGCTCGCTGGGTGGGGTCGCTCGAGCACTTGAACTCGGTCGACTCCTGGAAGACGTCGTTGTCGACGAAGAAGCTCATGTTGATGACTTCGAACTGCTGGTCACCGGCGTAGGTGATCCCGTCGACCACTGCACTGGCGTAGCAGTAGCCGCTCGTGTCGCAGACCTTGACCGGAATCAGGGTGACATTCGGTGCGACGCCCACCACGCCAACGCCATTGGCGCGGGCCGCAATCGTTCCCGCCACGTGGGTCCCGTGGAACTGGTTGTCGATGCACGGGTCGGCAATACCGACGCCCGGTCCATCAGGCAGGAACGCCACGGAGTTGTGGCCCTTGGAGCAGTCGACGTTCGAGAGGGTGCCGTTCTTGAAGTCGACGTGGTTGCCGTCGATGCCGCTGTCGAGGACGCCGACCTGGACTTCAGTCCGTCCGCCCTGGACGTCGTGGGCCTGATCGGTTCGGATCTGCTGCATGTCCCATTGGAGCGCCTCGGCCGGGTCGTCAACCGGCTCCGGCGCCGGGCCGGCCGGCACGTCCGTGGGGATGCCCTGCCAGCGCCAGTCCTGGCCGATCTCCTCCACCAGGGCGTAGTTCTTCAGGAGGGCGTAGAACTGGGCGCTCGACGATTCGACGACCATGACCCCGATCTGCTTGCTGAGGTCGGTTGCGACGGTCCCGCCCGCCGCCCGGACGGCCTCCAAGGCAGCGCTGTGGTTGAGGGCGTAGTTGCCGCCCAGGGCGTACGAGCCATCGAGCGCGTAGGTGCCCGAGAACACGACGAGGTAGCGCTGCGTGGCGCTCTCGGCGGCGATCGCCGGCGTCCCCATCATCGTCCCGATCAGGGTCAGGCCAAGGACTGTGCTCGCCACGCGCCGTCGAGCACGAGCAAGGGTCAACCGCTGCGACATCGGTCTCCTCCGCGAGGTGTCGGCAGTGTCACCACTGCCCGTGGTTCGTCCCCGTTGTTGCGGCGACGCTACACACCACTCGCAGGGGTGTCAATCCGCGCGTGACGGTTGTGACGGATTTGCAAGGTGCGGCCTGGGCCTCTGCCGGCGGCTCCCCGCTCGTCGGGGACCTGGCGGCGTGCCGGTCAGCCCGGGCGAACCTGGACGTTGCCGCCGCCGAATGTGCCCGCGCGCTCGTAGCTGTCGTCCAGCAGGCGGAGGCGGACGGTGTCGTGGCCGCGACCTGGTTCGCCGCCGTCGTGGATCGTCAGCTCGAACGTGACGAGGTCGCCGTTCGCGGTTCGCGCTCGCCCGGTGGCTGTCGCGGTCTCGCCGTCCACCACCAACGTGGTCCAGCCGTCGAGGCGGAGGTCGACGTCTGCCGCCCGGTCCGTCCAGCGCAGGTGGCCGGTGGGGACCGGCAGCCCGGACCGGACGTCGAGGGCGAGATGGATCCGGCCGCGGTCGCCCGGTCCGGCCACGGTGCCAGTCGGGACAAACCAGCCACCGCCCTGGGCC
>JACCVQ010000004.1 GCA_013698095.1 Chloroflexota bacterium | reverse complement strand
GGGTGAGGTGCGCTCGAGGCGCGCGCGGTCCCGCCGCCGGGCAGTGCCGAGCCGAGGCGGCCACGCGCTGGGCGGAGCCGATCGCCGCCGGCTGCCAGCAGCCTCAGCCCGTGACGGTCGTCCCAGCCGGCTGGCCGGTCGGTCGCCCGCCGGCCGCCTGACCGTCGTCAGAATCCGTGTCGACGCCGGCTCCGGCTTCGGGATCGGCGCTGGGCCGTTCATCGGTCCCGGCCGCGCCGATGCGCTCGGCGCGCGTGCCCCGAAGGGCGAATGACGTGAACGGGATCCGGATCTGGCGGAACGTCTCAATCGAGACGAGGAAGCCCGCGAACAGGAAGACGACGCCAAGGAACTTGCCGAGCTGGAACAGCTCGGTCGCACCGAACCGGTTGAGCGAGTCGGTGATCGTCGGGATGAACGCGCCGACCGCGATCAGGAGCGTTGCCGGCACCCGGCTGTGGATCCGGCCGGCCAGCATCGCCCGAATCGCACCGGGCAGCGAGACGACGAGGTTCACGAGGATCGCGACCGGCGCGATCAGGAGGTTGAACAGGAACTGGTCGCCGGGCTGGGTGGGGTCAAGTGAGTACGGCAGGACCCGCCGCTTGGGCATGAAGACATACGCCGAGAACACCGCGCCGAGGACGAGGGCGAAGGCGCCGCTGATGTTCAGGAACGGGGTGAGGAGGCGGAGACTGCCCGGGAACAGGTCGGCCCGGGGCACGCCGGTCACGGGATCGACGGCGTAGCCCGGCGCGGCGAGCGTCGTCGTGGCCATCAGGACAATCGACAGGAGCGTTGCGCCGACCACCGCGACCGCTGCCAGCCGCGGCCAGCGGTCGTTGGCGAAATACGTCTCCACCGCAACCGCCAGGGCGAGGACGCCGGCCGCGATGAAGTAGAGGAGCGGCAAGCTGCCCGCCCCGGCGTACTCCGGCCGGTTGCGGACGAGGAACGTGAACAGCCCGGCCAGGAAGAGGCACAGGGCGAAGGAGTAGCCGAACCGCGTCCGGCCGAGGAGGAACGCGGTTCCGAGACCGAGCCAACCCGCGGTCCACACGGCGCCGGTCAGGTACCACGCCCGGTAGAGCGGCTCGCTCCAGGTTCCGCCGAAGGACGCCAGCGCCTCAGCCCCGGCACCGATCCCGTAGAAGAGCATCCCGAGCGCCCAGACCAGTTGGAACGCCTGACGCCGCTCGCGCCATTGATCGAGCAGGGCAACCGCGAACACCAGGGCCAGGACGGCCGTGGCGGCAGGCAGCCAGGGCGACGGCATCACGTCGATCAGGCCGGCCGTCGGACAGGCCCGCCGCGGGGCTCGACAGCGTGGATGGGGACCGACGGCGGCGGCACCGCTGCCGGATAGGACGAGACGAGCCGGATCAGGAGGCGATCCAGAAGCATCGACGAGCTGTCGTAGATCGCGGTCAGGCGGTCCGGGTCGAGCGAGCGACGGCGGGCGATCGCGCCAAGCTCGGCGAGGAACGGCCGGCGCGATGCCACGAACAGCGACACGGCCTCGGCCGGCCCGATGCCCGACGCGACCAGCTGCCCGGTGAGCTCGTCCGTGGCGGCGATGGCCGCGTGCTCAGCGTGCTCCCGGGCCGAATCGTCCTGGGCGTCGAGATGCTCGAGAAGAGCCGCGACGAGGCGCCGGCCACTGTCGCGAAACGAATCGCGATCGCCCGACGGGATCGCATCGCGGACTTCGCCGGCCGCCGCCCCGTGGGAGTAGCCGCGGCGGTAGGCCCGCGACAAGCGGTCGGTCGTGGCCCCGAGGGTGGCGAGCCGGAGGGTCGCGTCGTGACGGCGCGCCTCGAGGATCCGCTCGACCGTGGCGCGATGGAAGCGGCGGTGACCGCCGGCCGTCGTGAACGCCTCGATCCGTCCCTCGTCGGCCCACCGCCGGAGCGTGTCGGGGTCGACCCCGAGGAGCCGGCTGGCCGGTCCGAGTGACAACGGTCCATCGGTCGCGACGCGGCTGGAACGCGTGATGGCGGGCACGGCAGTGCACATCCTTGCAACGAAATCTAGGTAAATCTCGGTCCGGCCTGCGAGCCGGTAGGCGGATTATCCGATCGGATTCGGCGGCCGTCAAACCAACGCCCCGGGCTGCTCGCCGCCTCCGGGCCGGCGGGCCGGCGGCGGCCACACCTCAGGCGGGGACGAGCTCGTGGTCGTCGCGGTGGATCCCGTCGCAGACGCCCCACCGGAGCGAGGATCCGTCGGCGCTCGGGATCGGGATTGGGCGCATGATCTCGCGAACCCGGCCCTTGCGGCAGAACAGGAAGTCGCGACTGGCCAGCCAGCGCCTGACGCAGGCGTCGTCGGAATGGAACTCGAACGGTCCCGGATTGACGGCGAGGGTGTCCGTCCACGGGGCGGCGATCTCGGTCGCGACGCTGTCAAGGAGATTGATCCGCCACGGCGTGCCCGCGATCACCTGGAGGCAGCCGTCGCAGCGGCGCGCGACGTTGTCCTCGATGACGGTCGGGATCCTGATCCCCATGATGTCCATCGGCGCGATGGTAGCAGCGTCGCCCGGACCAAGCGGCGGCCCGCTGGGGCCTCCAGCAGGCCTGCCGGTGGCTGGCGTGAGGCCCCGGAAAGGTCGGATTCGAGTGGTGCCCCCAGGAGGTCTCAAGCACCCTCCCGCTGTCCGACAACGATCCGCTGGCCTGGTATGTCGCCTGACGCCGCGCGCCCGACCGGCGCGACAATGACCAAGACCGCCGGGCGCCAGCCTGACGGCGTCCTGCCGGGTTCGACTAGGCGTCACCGGTCGCATAATCGATCCTTGGCTCCGCCGACTCCGGCGCCACCCCGCATGGCAGCCTCCTGTCTCGGCTTTCTGGTCAGTAATCGGTGACCGGCTGCCATGAGCGCCGGGACGAGAACGTCCATCGCCCTGGACACTATTCAGTCATCGTGCCTGAGCGTGGCGGTAGGGCTTTCGGGGCTAGCGGCGGCCGGCGAGCGCGGCTTCGATGGCCCCGAGAGTGTGCGTGTAGTGCCGACGGTCGGCGAAGGCCGTGTCGCGAAGGTCAGCCATTTCGAGCAACCGATCGACGCGACCGTCAACGATGTTGGTCGCTTCGTAGAACAGAAACGTCCTCAGGGGTATGCCCGCGACCGGGGCGAGCGACTCGATGTTCCCGCAGTTGTTAACCAGGAGGCGCGTGAGCGCGTGAAGCGACGCGATCGCATCGAGTCGACCGATCCTGCGACACGTGTTGAACTCGAGCGATCGAAGGGACTTCGCGACCTCGCCGATCGCCGATAGGTCCACGAGCGAGCGCAGGTCGAGGAGCCGGATCGCCTCGACCTGCCGGAAGGCGCCGATGCCGTCGAGAGACGTGATCGACCGACTGTTCGCGAGTCGAAGGCGCCGAAGCCGAGTCAACGGTCGCAACGCGCTGAGGTCCGTTCCCGACAGCCGGTTGATCGACAGGTCCTCGAGTCCTCGGGCGGCGACCAGGGTCTCCGCACCTGGACCCCAGTCGAGATGGAGCGTTTCGAGGGCCGGGAGCTTCGAGAAGTCCACGCCGACCTTGAAGTAGGCGTTGATGGACAAGGAGCGAAGCTCGGTCTGCCACGCAACTGGACTGATGTCCCGGAGGGGCAGACGGTGCACCTCCAGGTCGCGCAGCGGCGGAAGGTCCTTCAAGAAGTCGAGGTCCGGCGAAGCGCCAACGACAAGACGAGTCGGCCGGGCGCGCTCGAACGCTGCGCTGTCCTCCGCGGTCCACGGACCGTCGAGGACAGCCGTCGAGCCGGCTTTGTCGATGCTTAGCGGCACGTCGCTGTCACTTCAGGTGGAACGTCAGCCACTCGATGTACTCCTCGACGCTCGTGAACGTCTGCATAAGCCCCGCCCGAGCCGGCTCGATCGGGTTCACCAGAGCTCCCAGCGGCGATCGCGGTGGCGTCGACCGGCCCGGCGGGAGGAGCTCTGCCGGATCCTCATCGAGCGGGTCGTCATCCGGGACCGCAAACTCGACTCGATCGCCTGGACGCCACCCGTCCGCCCGTTTTTCGAAAGACAGCGGGTGGTGCCCCCAAGGGGATTCGAACCCCTGATCTCCACCTTGAAAGGGTGGCGTCCTAGGCCTCTAGACGATGAGGGCGAGAGCGGGCCGAGTGTAGCAGGGCCCCCGCCGCGCCTCGCTCGCTCCCGGCGCGCCCTCAGCCGGAGCGGATCATGAACAGGATCACCGCGCCGGCGAAGCAGCCCGCGGCAACGAGCGCCGCGACGCCGCCGACGATCGCGTGGCCGAAGGCGCGGGCGTCGCGACCACCAATGCTCGATCGCCAGGCCGCCCGCCCGCCGACGAACGCGATTGCGGTGAAGACGATTCCCAGGACGACGGCACCGGACGCCAGCAGCGGGATCTGCGCTGCATCCCGCACGGTGACCGCATAGAAGAGATACGCGAGCGACGCGATCAGTGCGATCACGATCAGGACGCCGGTCACGGTGATCGGGATGGGTCCGAGATGGGCCGTCGGGGCCGGTTGGCTGCGGTCGGCCTGCGCCTGCCGGGCCGGGCCTCGTCGTCGGTCGCTCATCTGCGCCGAGGGTAGCAGGACGGCTAGGATCAGCGTGTCGCAGGGGGTATCGAATGCGCATTGCGCAGATTGCACCGACATACGAACGAGTCCCGCCGCGGACGTACGGTGGAACTGAGCTGATCGTCCATCTCGTCACCGAGGAGCTGGTGGCCCGCGGTCACGACGTCACGCTGTTCGCGACCGGCGACTCAGAGACGACCGGCCGGCTGCGGAGCGTCACGCCGGTCGCCCAGCGCTACGGCGATTCGTCTGGGGACGGTCCGACCCACGCCGAGCACCTCCATCTCGCCAACGTCCAGGCCGCGTTCCTGGCCGCCGCCGACGGCGCCTTCGACATCGTCCATAACCACGCCGGGGTGGAGGGCCTGGTTCTGGCAGCATCGTCGCGAACACCCGTCATCTCGACGATGCACAACCAGTTCGCGTCGGCTTCGCAGCCGGTCTGGGACGCGTATCCATGGTTCCACCACGCTGTCTCGGCAGCGAGCGCGGCGACCTTTCCCGTCCATGGCGCGCGTCCACCGATCCACCACGGCATCGACGTCGGGTCGTTCACCTTCGGCGAGCAGCCCGACGGTGACTTCCTCCTCTTCCTCGGCCGGTTCAGTCAGGCCAAGGGCGCCGATCGGGCGCTCGAGGCTGCGACCCGCGCCGGCCGGCGGCTGATCCTCGCCGGCAAGATCGATCCGGCCGATGCCGCCCACGTCAACGCGCGGATCCAGCCGGCAATCGACGGCGACCGCGTCCACTACGTCGGCGAAGTGGACGGAGCCGCCAAGCGCGATCTCCTGGCCCGGGCCGACGCGCTGCTCTTCCCGATCGAGTGGGACGAGCCATTCGGCCTGGTCATGGTCGAGGCGCTCGCGTCGGGGACGCCGGTCATCGGCTTTCGGCGGGCCAGCGTGCCGGAGGTGGTCGAGGACGGCGTGACCGGCTTCGTCGTGGACGATCTCGAAGGGATGGTGGAGGCGATCGGGCAGGTTGAGTCGATCGATCGGCGGGTGTGCCGGACCGCGGCCGAGGAGCGGTTCACGGTCCGGCGCATGGTCGATGACGTCGAAAAGATGTACCGGGCCGTTCTCGACGAGGTCGGAACGGGAACGGCCGCACTCTAAGGCCGTGCGCGCCCCTCGGCGCTGATCGCGCCGGGCACCTCGCTCGCTGCCGGCGCTCCGGTCGGCGGCTCCATCGCGCCGTCCTTGGCCCGGTGGTAGACCGCCACGTTCCAGGTCAGGCGCGGCCGCTTCAGCCCGGCGCCGACCGCCTCGCCCTCCGGCCCGAAGGCCTCGGCAAGGAACGAGCGCGCGACCTCGATCGTGTCGAACGTCCAGAAGCAGTGGAGGACGCGCATCCGGAACCCGTTCGCAAGAAAGGGTCCGTTGCGCCGGCTCCAGGCGCCGTACTCGGGACGGTCGCCGCGCAGGCGCGACACGTCGTCCCGGCCATAGTCGTGGACCACGAGCAGCTTGCCGCCCGGCCGGAGGATCCGGTCCGCCTCGGCGAGCGCCGCTGGTTCCACGCCGCGGAAGCCCGCCCACGACGTCACGATCGCATCGGCGCCTCCGTCCGGGAGGGCCTGCGAGTCGTCGCCGGGCATCGTTTTGACGTTGGTCGCGCGCACCCCGGCCTCCGCCAGGCGAGCGATCTCGGCGGTTCCTCCGCCGATCACGACGACGTCGCGATCGGCGATCGGCCCGAGCGTCTCCAGGCAACGGCTGATCTTGCCCTCGCGGTCGAACGCCGCTGCGAGCAGGCTGCCGGTCGCGGGCGGCAGGTCGATGGGTAGGTCCGACACGGTCCGAGGATACGACGGCTGGCCTGCCCGGGCCGCGAGCGTCGCCGATCGTCCCGTGTCACGATCCGGGCATGCTTCAGCAGATCGCGGCGATGCCGGGCGGCATCCGCCTCTTCCTCGTGTATGCCATCGCGATCCTGGCCGGGATCGGGATCTCTCTCCCATACGTGATCGACATCGCGATCGGCGCTCCCGTCAGCGGCCCGGGCGTGGTCGTGATGGTCCTGCTGGCCTACACGATCTTCACGACGACGATGGTGATCCAGCGCAAGCAGGTGGCACGCGGCCTCGCCCTGGGGCTGGCCAGCCTCACCCTTCCGCTGATTCCGTACCTCCTGGCGCTCGGACTGCTCCCCCAGGCGATCTTCATGGCGGTCCTGGCGGCGCTGCTGTTCCGGGGCCTGCTCCGGCCGGAGGCCCGCGCCTGGCTGAGCGAGGAGTGACCGGCGCCGTTGGTCGAACCTGCGGGCCGCGCGTCGAGTCACTGGGCGCACGTCGGGCAGCCGGCACCGGGCGGCTCCGGGCGATCGCGCCGTCGACGGTCCTCGGCGGTTGACGGTACCCTGTGGCGGATCGTGTGGGCTGCACCCGCACATCCGCACGTGCGCGCGTCCGCGCCGCGTGCCTTCCCACGTGAACTGAGACGAGGAACGACCGAACCGTGAGCAAGGAGTCACGCCACGCGGCCCGACTGGCCCGCGAGAGCCGACGCGCCGGTGCCGGCCCCGGCCAGGCTCGCACCGGAACCAACGTTGGAGCTGGCGATGCTAGCGCGACGCCCGCCCTCTCGACGGCGGGCACGAGCGGTCGCCCCGGCTCGACCGGCGGCGTCTCGACCGGCGGCTCGACCGGCGGCGGCTCGACCGGCGGCTCCGGCGCGTCGACCCGAATGCGGGCCGGCCGTCGCGAACGCTCCCGCCTCGCGCCGAAGCAGCCCTTCCTCGAGCGATATCGCTCCGCGATCGTGACGATCGCGGCGGTTGCCGTCGTCGCGCTGGCTGTCGGCTTCGTCTTCATCGGCTCGACCCAGCCGGCGTACGCCTGCACGAACATCTTCAACCCCTCGCCGACGCCGGCCCTGGCGCCCGACTCGAGCGACCGCCTCGGCTTCTTCCAGGACGACATGGGCAACAGCCACGTCGTGACCCCGCCGCAGAAGTACCTCCTCTGCCCGCCTGCGTCCGGCAACCACTACAACGGCGCTGGGATCGGCCCGATCCCGCCGGCGGTCTACAAGCCCGAGGACAAGAAGGGGCCGTCGAACTGGATCCACAACCTCGAGCACGGCGGGCTCGTCGTCCTGTATCGGAACGACTCACCGGGCGCCACGGCGGCCGGCCTCCAGGCGTTCCGCGACTTCGCCACCGCCCTTCCGCCGACCACCATCTGCAAGGTGGCAACCGGGGTCATCTCGCCCGTCGTCGCTCGGTTCGATGACATGCCGCATCCGTACGCGGCGCTCGTCTGGGACCGCGTCGTCTACCTCGACACCTGGGATCCTGCCCTGGTCACCAAGTTCTACCTGACCGAATCGGAACGGCTCGACTCGGACGGGGCGCTGGTTGCGCCGCCCGAGAAGGCCTACTGCACAGGCAGCCCGACACCGAGCGTCGACCCGAATGCGTCCGTAGCGCCGTCCGTGGCGCCGTCGGGTTCCGCCGCTGCGTCGCTCCCGGCCTCGCCGGCGGTCTCCGCCGCACCGTCGGTTGCCCCGGCAAGTCCTCAGCCGTCCGCCGCGCCGAGCTGATCGAGGAGTCGGAGTGGCTCCGTCGCGGGCGGCCGTTCCGGCGCCCGGGAAGATCGTCTGCGTCGGACTGAACTACCGCGACCACGTCGCGGAGGGGGCAGGTCGCGAGGCGCCCGAGTGGCCGCTCCTCTTCTCGAAGTTCGCGAACGCCGTCGTCGGCGACGGCGACGCGATCGTCCGGCCGGAGGGAACCCGGGCCCTGGACCTCGAGGTCGAGCTTGGCGTCGTGATCGGACGCCGTGCCCGGCGCGTGGTGGCTGACGCCGCCCTGGGCCACGTCGCGGGCTACGTCGTGGTCAACGACATCTCGGCTCGCGACTGGCAGGGCAGCAAGCCCGCCCTCGCCGAAGGCCAGAAGGGCGACGGTCAATGGCTCCGGGCCAAGGGCAGCGACACGTTCCTTCCGATGGGAACCATGCTCATCCCGGCCGCCGAGCTCGAGCCGGCTGCCGGCCTCCGTCTCAGAAGCTGGCGGATCCCGGGACCCGGCCGGCCTGGCGCGGGCGACGCGGTGTTGATGCAGGACGGCTCGACCGCCGACATGATCTTCGGGATCGCCGAGCTGATTGCGTTCATCAGCCGCTCGATCACACTCGAGCCTGGCGACGTCATCGCGACCGGCACGCCGAGCGGCGTCGGCGTGTTCCGCGATCCGCCGGTCTTCCTCGAGCCGGGTGACCGCGTTCGCTGCGAGATCGAAGGGATCGGCTCGGTCGAGAACCCGATCGTCGACTGGACCGACGACCCGCGCCCGTAGCCGCTCCGACACCGGATGTGGCGCCTCGCTCCGCGACGGCCGCCCGACTGCGGCACACTTCGAGGGTGCGCGCCCTCGTGAAGTCTGCTGCCGCCCCGGGCCTGGAGCTCCGTGACGTGCCGGAGCCGGCGATGGGCGTGAACGACGTCCGGATCCGCGTCCGCAAGACCGGCATCTGCGGGACGGACCTCCACATCGAGTCGTGGGATCCGTGGGCGGCGAAGACAATCAAGCCGCCCCTCGTCGTCGGCCACGAGTTCATGGGCAGCGTTCTGGAGGTCGGCGCGAACGTGACGGATCTCGAGCCTGGCGACGTCGTCAGTGGCGAGGGCCACGTCGTCTGTGGCCGCTGCCGTCACTGCCGGGCGGGCCGCTGGAATCTCTGCGCCAACACGGTCGGCCTGGGCGTGAATCGCGACGGCTGCTTCGCCGAGCAGGTCGTCCTGCCGGTGACCAACGTCTGGCACCACTGGCCCGGTGTCGACGAGGAGGTCGCCGCGATCTTCGACCCGTTCGGGAATGCCGTCCATAGCGCGCTCAGCTTCCCCGTCCTCGGCGACGACGTGCTCGTCGTCGGGGCCGGCCCCATCGGCCTGATGGCAGCTGCCGTTGCTCGCCACGCCGGCGCCCGCTTCGTTGTCGTCAGCGAGCCCAACGCCTTCCGCCGCGAGCTCGCCACCCGGATGGGCGCCACCCACGTCGTGGACCCCCGAGCCCAGTCGCTGAAGGACGTCCAGCGCGAGATCGGAATGGTCGAAGGCTTCGACGTCGTCCTCGAGATGTCGGGCAACCCGGCCGCGCTCCGCGACGCGCTCGGCAACATGGCCCATGGCGGCGGCATGGCGATCCTGGGCATTCCGACCGAGGAGATCGCGATCGATGTCAGCCAGGTCGTGTTCAACCAACTGACGCTCCGAGGCATCTATGGCCGGGAGATGTACGAGACCTGGTACAAGATGTCGGTCATGCTCCAGTCCGGGCTCGACATCCGGCCGGCGATCACCCACCGCTTCTCGTATCGCGATCACGAAGACGCGTTCGCCGCGGCCCGCAGCGGCGACTCCGGCAAGGTGATCATGGATTGGGATCCTCCTCGGCCCGATGGCCTCGCGGAGCTCGGCCTCGTGCCTCGGAGATCGAGTACCAGCACGACATTGAGGTTGCCTGCTCGATGACCACGAATGAACCCCGCCGCGACCCGCTCGCTTTTCTCGGCGAAGAACTCGACGACCTGCGCACACGGAACCTGTACCGGCCGCTCCGGGTCATGTCGTCGGCGCAGGGCCCGATCGTGTCGGTCGACGAGAAGCGCCTGATCAGCCTGTCGTCCAACGACTACCTGGGCCTGACCCACCACCCGCGCGTGCGCGACGCCGCGTTGGCGGCCGTGCGCGACTTCGGGGCCGGATCGGGCGCCGTCCGGACGATTGCCGGCACGATGTCGCTCCACGAGGACCTTGAGCGCGACCTCGCTGTGTTCAAGGGCACCCAGGCGACCCTGACGTTCCAGAGCGGCTTCAGCGCCAACACCGGCGTCATCCCGACGATCACCGGCGAGCAGGACCTGATCGTCAGCGACGAGCTCAACCACGCCTCGATCATCGACGGGATGCGGCTGTCGAAGGCGCCTCGCAAGATCTACAAGCACGCCGACACCGACCATCTCCGGTCGATTCTCGAGGAGGCCGTCGAGAAGGGCCGGGAGAGGACCGGGCTGCCCTATCGCCTGATCCTCGTCGTGACCGACGGGGTGTTCTCGATGGACGGCGATATCGCGCCACTGCGCGGGGTCGTCGAGGCGGCGGAGAGCGCCAACGCCGCCGTCTTCGTCGACGACGCCCACGCCTCGGGCGTGCTCGGCCGCGACGGCCGCGGCTCCGTCGACCATTTCGGGCTCCACGGTCGGGTGGCGATCCAGGTCGGGACGCTCAGCAAGGCCGTTGGCGTCCTCGGCGGCTACGTCGCGGGCTCGCAAGACCTTCGCGACATCCTCATCCAGCGCGCCCGGCCCTTCCTCTTCTCGACGTCACATCCGCCGGCGGTCGCCGCCGCCTGTCGCGAGGCGATCAGGGTCATGCAGGAGGAGCCCGAGCTGCACGAACGGCTCTGGGCGAACACGAAGCGCTTCAAGGCCGAGCTCGCCCGGCTCGGCTTCGACACGGGCCGGTCCGAAACGCCGATCACGCCAGTGATGATGGGCGACCCCGAGACCGCCGGCCGCTTCAGCCAGCGCCTGATCGAGGAGGGCGTGTTCGCCCAACCGGTCGTGTTCCCGACGGTCGCCATCGACAAGGCGCGGATCCGGACGATCGTGACGGCGGCGCACGCCGATGCCCAGCTCGATCGGGCGCTCGAGGCGTTCGCGACGGTTGGCCGCGAGTTCGGCCTGATCAGCGGGTGACGGCGGGTCGCTCGGCGCGAGTGCTGTCGCCGGCTGCTCCGGCGCCCGCGGCCAGTGCGGCGCTTACCGTCCAGGCCCGCGACCTGCCGCTCGACTCGCACGTCCACACCGACCTGTCGCCCGACAGCGACGCCCCGATCGACGCCTACGCCTCCCAGGCTGTCGAGCGCGACATCGCCGAGATCGCAATCACCGATCACGTCGACTTCGGCCCGGGCATGCCGGCCTACGGGTTCACGTCATTCGACGAGCGCGAACGGGTCGTCCGCGACGCGGCGGAGCGTTGGGCGCCGCACGGGCTCGCGATCCGCTTCGGCGTCGAGATCAGCTACGAGCGCGGCCACGAGGCTGACATCCGCGAGCACCTTGCCCGCAACGCCTACGACTACGTGATCGGCAGCGTCCACGTCTTTTCCCATTCGCCGTACCACGCTGAACGCGTCGCCGCCTGGACGGCCGGCCGGCCCCTCGCGGAGGTCGTGGCGCCGTACTTCGACGAGGTCCTGGCTGCGATTCGATCGGGCCTGTTCGACACGCTCGGTCACCTCGATTTCGTGAAGCGCTACCTCGTCCCGCATGTCACCACCGCCCAGCTCGCCGCAGCGCCCGAGCTGTACGAACCCCTCCTCGTGGCCCTCGTGGAAACCGGGACTGCCCTCGAGGTCAACACGAGCGGCCTTCGTCAGCCCCCGGCCGAGACCTATCCGGCCGGCCCGATCGTCGAGCGCTTCGCGGTGCTCGGGGGCACCGCAGTCACCGCCGGCTCCGATTCTCATCGAACTGGGTCATTCACAAGCGGGCTAGAGGCGGGGTATGGTGTCGTGGCCGCCGCGGGGCTCGGGCAGCTCGCGTTCCGTCGTGGCGGATCCAGGGTCGGCGTGGCCCTGCCAGATCGCTTTCGCACCCGGGGGGGTGTGACCGGGGCGTACACCTAACGGAGCGGGGCAGTCCGTCGTTATGACCATCGACGACGTAGCGATCGATCGACTCGTGGCCGAGGCCCAGAACGGGGATCCGTGGGCGTTCGGAATGATCTTCGACCATTACCACGAGGCGATCCACCGTTTCATCGCCAGCCGCGTCAACCGCCCGTCGGACGCGGAGGACCTGACGCAGCACGTCTTCGTCAAGGCCCTGGAAGCGCTGCCGCGATACGAGTCGCGTGGCATTCCCTTCGGGGGCTGGCTGTTCCGGCTGGCCAGGAATGCGGTGATCGACCATGCGCGCACGCGGCATGACCACGCCGATCTGGACACCATCATCGACCGTGACAACGGCGATGTCGGCCCAGAGGAGATGGTAGCCGTCCGCCAGGAGCTGGACGCCGTCGCAACGGCGCTGGCCAGCCTGACCGACGAGCAACGCGAGGCCATCGAGCTGCGGTTCTTTGCTGGCCTTTCGGCTCGCGAAGCCGCAGAGGCAATGGGCAAGCAAGAGGGAACCGTCCGCGGCCTCCAGTTCCGGGCCATCGCCGCCTTGCGGCGCGAGCTCGGAATCAACAGCGAAGGCAACGACGCCATCGAGCTGCGGGTGCCCCGCCGGGTGAGCGCCACGACGGATGGATGAAGACATGCAGGTCATGGATGCCGGGGATTTCGAGATCGAGCGACGGCTCGAGTCGTACGCCCGCGCCCGCCTGAGCCCTGACCCCCTCGTGATCGCGCGGGTCAGGGCCCGCGTGATGAGAGAGGCTCGGCTCCGGGCAGACCTGCCCCGGATCAGCGTCCTTGCTGCGCCGCGCGCGCGATCAGGCCGAATGGTGCCGCGCAGGCTTGCGATGACCTTTCTCGCAGCTTCCGTCTGGCTCGGCGTCGCGGCCGGCGCTGCATTCGCGTCGCAGGCAGGCGGCTTGCTCTATCCCACCCGGTTGTGGATCGAGCAAGCGACGCTTCCGAGTGGTGCAGCGGCGCGTGCCTCCGCCGAGATCGTCCGGCTCGACGCCCGCCTGGCCGACGCTCTGGCCGCGGCCGCGCGAGGTGACGCCGGTGCCGTCGCAGCTGCGCTCGAGGCCTACCGCGCCATCGCCGACGCTACCCTCGTCGCCACGGCCGGCGACGCCGGGCTCGAGGCGCTCGTCGCAACCGCACTCGACAAGCACCGCGTGGTGCTGGCCGACGTCGCGACGCTGCTGACCGCCAAGGGCAACACCACCGCCGCCATCGCCGTTGCGGCCTCGGTCGAACGCGCGATCGACCGCAACCAGGTCATCATCGACCGGATCACGTCGGTCACGCCCGGGGTGGGGTCGGGCGGCGACGGCGGTTCCGGCAGCGGAGCGGGAAACCTGGGCGGCGCGGCGACCGGTGCAAATTCCGGAGCCGGTGGCGCTGAACCGACGGATGCTGGGGCGAGCCCGAGCGCCACGAAGGCCCCCAGGCCGACACCTGATCTCACGGTCAGGCCAATCCAGGACACCACGCCCAACAAGCCGACTGCGGACGCCAACGCGACGCCCAAGCCGACACCTGATCCCGCGGTCAGGCCGACGCCGCGAGCCACCCAGCCGGCGCCGCCGCACTCGACTGGGTCCAGCGGCGACTGATCCCGCGCCGCCAGCGTGATCGACCGGCAGGATTCGCCCCCGAGACACGGACCCTGAAGCCATGGCGGGTGGAGATTTCTCTTTGGAGCTCGTCGTCCTTGGTGCCGGACCGGCATGGTCTGATCGTCGCGACGCCGCGGGTGCCGCCTACCTGGTCCAGTCGAAGCAGACCGCGATCCTCCTCGACCTCGGCCAGGGGTCGTTTCCGCGCCTGATCGCAGCGATCGAGCCGAGCACCCTGGATGCGGTCGTCATCAGCCACCTCCACCCCGACCACTTCATCGATCTCGTCCCGCTCCGGCATTACCTCGCCTACCAGCTCGACGAGCCTCGCCACGTCCGGGTGATCGCGCCGGCCGGCCTGGAGAGCCGGATCGACGCCCTGCACGATCGACCTGGGTTCACGGCCGAGACCCTGGACTGCGAGCCGTTTGCGAGCGGCCAGGCAACGATTGGCGACCTGACGGTCGAAGCCAGGCGCGTTCGTCACACCGCCGACAGCCACGCCATCCGCGTTGCGCCGTTGGACGGTCCCGGCCTCGTGTACTCGGGGGACTGCGGCAGGGCAGCCGACCTTCTGCCGCTGATCCGGCCAGGCGACACGCTCCTCGTCGAGGTCTCGTTCGGCGCCGGTCCCGTCCCTTCCGGGTCGGAGCATCTGGACGCCCCGGCGATCTCCGAGCTCGTCAGGTCCGCTCGACCGGGGAGGGTCCTGCTCACCCACCTCCAGATGGGCCTCGACCGGGCCGCCCCGGTTCAGATCGTCCGTGAGGTGTTCGACGGGCCTGTGGCGCTGGTCGAGCCGGGCGACATCATCGACCTGATGGAGCAGGGCTGATCGCCGCGGCTCGATCCGATGCGCGGCCCTCACCCTCCGCAGCCTGATCCCGGCGACCCGCTCCGGACAAGCAGAGACCGGAGCGCGGCATTCGCGCTCCGGTCCCGGAGATCCTCGGAGACGGCGAGGACTAGCGGCGGCGGGTCGAACGGCCCGGCTGGGTGAAGGTCAGGGCTGCGACGAGGATGGTGGCAAGTCCGATGAGGACCACCCGCCAGCCGTCGCTGCTCGAGGTCTGGGCCGATCCCATGGTGTCGGTCGGGGGAGGCGTGACGCCGGGGACGCCGGTTGCGCCAGCAACTCCGCCGGCCGGCTGCTCGCTCGGCTGATCGGTCGCGATCGGGAGCTCACTGCCGCTCGGTGCCTCGGACGGCTGCTCGGTCGGGGCCTCGGACGGCTGCTCGCTCGGGGCCTCGGACGGGGCCTCGCTCGGGGCCTCGGACGGGGCCTCGCTCGGCTGTTCGCTCGGAGCCTCGCTCGGGGCCTCGCTCGGCGGGGTCGACGGAGGCGTCGAAGCCGTCTCCACGTCATAGCAGAACGAGATGTGGCTGATTCCGTTGCCGTTCCCGGCCTGCGGGCCCAGGTCGGTGTCGCCCGTCGACTCCGGGATGTAGACATACAGGTTGTGCTTGTCGGTGCCGGCCTTCACGAAGACCGCGTCGACGCCGATGTTCGACGACCAGTCGAAGCTGCCCGGCTCTCCCGACTCCGAGTTGGTGTAGCCGCTGATCGTGACGATCAGAGTGCCGTCTGTGTAGATGCCGTTCGCCAGGCTTTCGCCTTCCAGCTTGAACTGTGTCCAACCGGCATCGAAGGACGCGCACGTGGGATTGCCGGAGTTGACGGGCGTCGGCGTGACGGATGCTGCGTTCACGGCCGGTGCGAGAGCCGAAACGGCGAGCATGGCGGCGGCGCTGAGCCAACCGGCCTTGCGAAGGGTGTGGCCGCGCTGGGCCGTGCGAGAAGTAGAAGTCGTCATTTGTCGGTCCCCGAGGTACAGAGGCTGTTTGGTTTGATCCCGGACTTCCGGAAGCCGTTGCCTGGACGGCTCCGTCATCCTGCACTGCGGGCCCGGTACTCGTCTAGGACCATTTGGCGGCGGCAACTCCACAGGACCGCATCAGTCCGGACAGCGAGCGCGAACATCGTTGCGAGCGGGCAACAAAACACCCCGGACGGTCCCTGGGACCACCGGGGTGCGCGATCGACGGGACGTCCGGCCCGGGCATGACGAACGGGGCGTTCCTAGGCAAGAACGCCCCGTCCGGGTCTCGGGGACCCAATGGCTTGGTTTCGACGGCCGCCCGACGGCCGGCGAGTCGGGTGATCGTTCACCCAATCCGCCGGCCGGGAGCCGGTTGCTTCGGGCTTAGCCGAGGCGGTCCCGTCGTCGGACCCGTGCCGGCACCGGGGTGACGAACCCGATCCCGAGCACGAGGCCGGCCACGCCGATGAGGATGAGCATCAGGCCAAAGCCCGGGTTGCCCGTCCCCGACTGCGGGGTGAGAGTGCTGGTGGGTGGCGGGGTCAGCTCCAGCGGCGGAGCGAGGACCGCGACCGGGGTGGTGTCGCTGTCAGGCGGTGTCTGATCGGAGTCGATCGTGGCCACGTTGACGAGTGGCTGGGCGAAATCAGGGGCTGTGGCGAGGACGGTGACCTGATAGGTCACGTCGCCGTCGGCCGGATCCGGGATGGACTGGCCTTCGCCATTGCCGATCCAGGACAGGGTCCGGGTCGCTGCGTCGTAGCCGACGAAGTCGAAGTCGGAACCGTTGTCGCCGGCCTCGCCGCTGCCGGCGATGTAGGCGAGACCCTGGGGCAGGACGTCGCTGATGACGGTCCCCGTGAGCGGGCCTTCGCCGGTGTAGTGGAGGGTGTAGGTCAGGGTGTCGCCGACGTTGGCAGCCGGGACGTCGAGGTCCGGGTCGGTGCCGCCGGTGTTGCCAGTGAACGACTTGTCGATCGAGAGGATCGACTCGGTCACCGTGGTGGTCGTCGTGCAGTCGGGATCGGTGCTGGCCTCCGGGCAATTGCTGCCCGGGCCGGTGACGACGACGACGTTCGGCAGGGTGGTCGTGCCGGCCGGGAACGACTCATCGAGCGTGACCGAGAAGGTCAGCGTGACGGAGTCTCCCGCGGCGATCGACGCGAGTGTCCAGTTCAGGGTGGAGCCGACGAGATTGCACGCGAGGTTGCAATCGTTGTTGTAGGTCGCATGAGCGAGGATCGCAGCGATGTCGTCCGAGACCGGGACGTTGGTGGCGACGCCGTCGCCGCTGTTGGTCACGGTGATCTGGTACTTCACCACGGAGCCCGGGGTGGCGACGTTGGTCGGGCCGAAGACGCCGTCGCCGGTCGCGACGAGCTTGACCACGTCGAGGTCCGGGGTGGTGACGATGACGTTCTCGTTCGCGTCATTGCAGGAGCCTGCAGCGACGCTGTTGTTTCCGTCACCGCTGTAGCGCGCGACCCACCGGTACACGCCGGCCGTGGTGGCCGTGTATGCCCCGGAGACGTAGTCGCCATTGCCGTCGACAGCGACGGTGCTCGAGAAGATGGCTTCGGCCGCGCAGGTCGCGTCGTCCGGGCCGTACAGGTTGAAGGTGATCGAGCCGGTCGGGTTGAACCCGTCCGCAAGGGTCGCGGTGTCGTGGATCTCGCCGCCGACCAGGACACTCGCCGAGGCGTTCGTCGAGATCGTCGGGTTGCTGAGGCCGACCGAGACGGTTTCCTCGGTGCAGTCTCCCTCCGCGGCGCTGTTGTTGGCGTCGCCGCTGTAGTCAGCCTGCCAGTAATAGATGCCGGACGAGTTGAACTGAATCGCGTCCGAGTCGCCGGGAACACCGTTGACGACGTCCTTGGTGCCCGCATCCGCGAAGAGCGTCGTGCAGGTGTCGTCGGAGAAGACCTGGTAGTGGACCGTGCCGCCGGCGTCGGCCGTGGCACCGGCAAGCGCCGAGGTGTCGTGGACCATGGATCCGAGCGCGACGGAGATGTTCGCGCCGGTGTGGTCACCGGACACGAGCAAGGTCGTGATCGACGGGGTCGTCTTGTTGACGATCACGCTTTCGTTGGTCTCGTTGCAGCCGTTGGCCGTAGCCGTGTTGTTGGCGTCGCCACTGTAGTTGGCGATCCAGCGATACGTGCCGGCCTGCGTCGTCGTGAAGGCGTCCGAGACGTAGTCGCCGTTGCGATTGACGGTGACGCTGTCGGTGAAGATCACGTCGCCGGTGCAGGTCGCGTCATCGGGGCCATACAGGTTGAAGGTGATGGAACCGGTCGGCGCGTGCCCACCGGCGAGAGTGGCGGTGTCGTGAATGGTGCCACCGACGATGACGGAGGCCGAGGCAACCGTGTTGATGCTGGGATGCAGCTTGCCGACGGTGTCGACCTCGCCCGTCGCGCCGCACGCGTGGGTCGAGCCCGCGTTCTTGGCATCGCCGCTGTACGTCGCGATCCAGTAGTAGACACCGGCGGTGGTCGGGGTGAACGAGACCGGGCCGTACGACCCGTTGCCGCTGACGGCGACGGGATCGCTCGTAAACGCCGCGGTGCCGTTGCAGTCGTCATCGCCAGGGCCGTACGCCCGGAAGGTGATCGTCCCGCCCGCGTCGCCGGTGGCGCCAGCCAGGACGGCCGTGTCCGCGATCGCGGCGCCGACGTTCACGCTCTGGTTGGCCATGGTCGTGATCGTCGTGTCGTTCTTGACGACGGTGAAGCACTCAGTGGTGGCGTTCGTGTGCGAGGCGGCCAGGTAGTCCGAGTTCCCGTCCGGAACGTACTGCGCTCGGAAGCAGTACTTGCCCGCGGCCGTCGGCACGAAGGCCGGCGTCGAGGTGGCCGTTCCACCGTTCGCGGACGTGGTGACTGCCACGCCGGCGGCGACACCGATCTGGGTCCCACCGGTGGGGCAGCCGGCGGCCGTGATCTGGGCCGGCGTGCAGATGAAGAACTTGACCTTGCCCGAGGCAGGGCCGTCGTTGCCCGACAGGGTCGCGGTGTCGGTCACGCCCGCATCACCGAAGTGCCAGGTTGTCGTTGACGCGTCGGTGGTCAGGGTCGGCGGAACGCAGGTGCTCAGGCTGCCGAGGGCGAAGTCCTTGAGCTGGGCCGACGTCGAGGCCGACGAACGGGTCTCGGCGATGAACGTCGAGAAGCAGGGCGGATCCTCACCGAAGATCAGGTCGAGGTTGACGCCACCCTCGTAGAACTCACCGGCAGCAAAGTTCGTGCTGCCGCTCTTGTCGAGGAACGCCCAGGGGGCAGTGGCGGTGGCGGCGTTGACCGCGGCACAGGCCTCTTCTTCGCCCGGGACGTCGCAAGTGGCGCTGCTGGCCTTGACGACGAGCTTGCCGTTGATCCACTCGTAGACCTGGATCTCGGCGACGGATCCACCGTTCGTGAAGTCCGACAGAACGAGAATGTCGCCGTTCACGTGGGTCCCGTTGAAGGAGCCATTTGCGCCGAGGCTGATGTTGCTCTGGAGGAACCAGAAGCCGATGAACGCGTCGCCGGAGCCATCGAACCGATCCGCTCCGAAGTAGACGAACGTGTCACCATTCTTCTCGTACACCGCGGCGAAGGCGTCGAGGATCTCGTCCTTGTCCGGGGCGACGTCGTTCGCCGAGTACTGCCACTGCGAGATGTCGTTGACGTCCTTCGACCCGCCGCCCGTGAAGTAGGTGGTGTCGACGCCGTCCTTCTCGACGGAGCCCGGGATGAAGATGCTGTCAATGGCGTGGTTCAGGCTGTTCCAGTCGTCATCCGGCTCCGGCGGCGCCTGGTCGAGCGCGTTGCCGTCGACCTCGAAGAGACCCTCGCCATGGACGGCCAGGGCCGGCGATGCAAGAGCGAAGCTGAAGTACTGCAACAGCAGTGAAAGCACGAAGAGCGCCGACCACGACAGGGCCAATCCTCGTCGCGTCCTCGCGCTCATGAACTGCCAGATACCCCGAGACGCCATGATCAAACCCTCCGGATCCCCGAGAAAACACCCACGATAGATAAGACCTCGAACAGAAAGACGATCCCCGGTTGTCGGTACCCCCTGTGGGACCTCAGTCCCACTGACGCCGGCTCAGTGCCGGTACTTCCGTCTCCTGCCGTAAATGCTTCCGCGAAGGAAGTACGGGCACTCTACGGCGCTACGGACTGAAAAAAGTACTGGTCCGCATTACCTATGACTAGACCCAATTTCACAAGTGTCCACTGTTTGACACCGGCCCCGGTTCGTCTTTGCGTTGCGGCAGTGCAACGAGGTACCAGGACCCGGGGCACGGGCAGCGGCGCGGACCGACCGGCTACCATGGGCGGCCCGTTCTGGTCGGACCCGGAGTCGGCTCGACGGCACCGGTTCCCCAGCACGATTCGAGGCCGCCAGACGTGACCAGCGCCAGCCAGCCGACGACCCAGCTGCCGCTCCGGGCGCAGGTCCGCGACGCCGTCGCGCGGGCATGGCAGCGCGCCGTCGCGCGTGGCGCCCTCCCGGGGGTCGCAGACGGCACCGTCCTCCCGGCGGTCGATCTGGATCGGCCCGCCCACCCCGAGCACGGCGATTTCGCCGCCAGCCTGGCCATGAAGCTCGCCCGGCCGTATCGCCGCGCGCCGCTTGACATCGCCGCCGCGATCGCTGCCGAGATCGCCGCCGAGGCGGCTGCGGGCGATGGCACGTCGCCGATCGCGTCGGTGGACGTCGCGGCGCCGGGGTTCCTGAACCTCCGACTCACCGACACGGCGCTGGCGACAACGATCGGGACGATCCTCGCCGATCCTGTCGGCTGGGGCCGCGTGCCGGCCGGCAAGCGGAGGGCGGTCAACGTCGAGTTCGTCTCGGCCAACCCCACCGGCCCGCTGACGATCGGCAATGCCCGCGGTGCCTTCGTCGGCGACCTCCTCTGCCGAGTCCTCGAAGCGGGCGGCCAGACGGTCACGCGCGAGTACTACTTCAACGATTCGGGGACCCAGGTTGGCAAGCTCGGCGCTTCGGTCGTGGCGCTTCGCCACGCCGAGCCCGTGCCCGAAGAGGGCTACCACGGCGCCTATGTCGAGGACCTCGCACGCGAGCTTCCCGGCGACGTCCTCGCGGCGGCGCAGGCGCCCGGAGCGGATGGCGCCGACATCATCGGACGCTGGGCCGGTGCCCGGGTCCGCACGGGAATCGAGGCCAGCCTCGAGCGGCTCGGCGTTCATTTCGACGTCTGGAAGAGCGAGGGCTCGCTCCACGCCGAGGGCTGGGTCGAGCGGGCCGTCGAACGGCTCCGAGCCGGCGGTCATGTCTACGAGCAGGACGGCGCCGTGTGGTTCCGCTCGACGACGTTCGGCGACGACAAGGACCGCGTGATCTACCGCTCGGACGGCCGCCCGACCTACTTCGCCGCCGACATCGGCTACGTGACCGAGAAGTTCAGCCGCGGTTTCGACCACCTGATCTACATCTGGGGCGCCGACCATCACGGCACAGTCGCGCGGACTCGCAATGCCGCCGAGGCGATGGGCTACGATCGTGACGCGGTCCAGATGCTCCTCTACTCGTGGGTCCGCTTCATCCGCGACGGCCACGAGATCTCGATGAGCAAGCGAGCGGGCGAGTTCATCACGCTCGACGAGCTGCTCGAGGAGGTCGGCGTCGACGCCGCCCGTTGGTTCTTCGCGTCCCGCGCAGCAACCACCGGGATCGACTTCGACATCGAGCTCGCCAAGAAGCAGTCGGCCGAGAACCCGGTTTACTACGTTCAGTACGCCCACGCCCGGATCGCCTCGATCCTGCGCAAGGCAACCGCTGTCGGGATCGCCCCGGCGTCCGGGGTTGGCGAGCTCCTGGGCGGCGGCCCGGAGGCGGCCCTCGCCCGGGCGATCGTCCGGTTCCCGGAAGTCGTCGAGGACGCAGCGACGTCCGAGGAGACCCACGGCGTGACGGCCTACGCGACGATGCTGGCCACCGAGTTCCATGCCTTCTACCGCGATGCCCGGGTCGTCGACGAGGCCGACCCCGAGCGGTCGGCCAGCCGGCTGGCCCTCGTGTCGGTTGCCCGGATCACCCTCGCCAACGCCCTCGGGCTGCTCGGGATCTCAGCGCCCGAATCGATGTAGCCCGTCCCGCCGCGTCCGGTCGCGGCGGCGCGCCAATCGTCCGAGTTGACTAGCCGGCGAGGCCGAGGACGCCCGCCACAGCATTGAGCGTGGCGTCGTCCGAGCCGATCACGATCCAGCGCACGCGGCCGCCCTCGCCCGGAAGCACCCGACCGGGACCGCCGGCGGCCTCGACTCGCGGCGTGATTCCCGTCTCGAACTCGGCGGCGTCAGCGTCCGTGTCCCACTCGGTTCGGAACACGACGGCCCATGCGCCGTCGGGCCCGTCGAGCAGGGCCATCCTGTCGCCGCCCCAGCCGACGACCGCTGCCGGCGGGGGCGTGGGCAAGCCGCCGGTCGGCACGGCGCCCGTGATCCAGACTCCGAGCTGGTGCTCCCCGAACGTGTCCTGGAGGCCCACCGACCAGCCGGCACCGAGCTTCGACGCGAGGTCGCTCGGGAGCTCGACGACAATCGGCGCCTCCCGGCTGGCCCACTTCTCGGGGTGGAGGATCTGCTCCGTTGAGTCCGGTGGATCGGCGAACGCGGCGTCGATCGCCGGGAAGCCGCTCTTCAGTTGGACGCCGAGAGCCCAGATCGTGCCTTCCAGCGCCGCGAACAGGATCTGCGATGCGATGAGCGGCGGGATCCGCTTGAGCACTTCCTGTGCCTCTGCGTCGCTGCCGCCTCCGATGACCGCGCCCATGTCACCCGGTGACAGGTGTTGCTGGAGCCAGTAGGTCATCGTCACGTAGGCGTCGCCTTCGACCAGGGCCTGCCGAGCGAGCTGTCGGTCACTCTGGTCCGCCAGGGAATCCGGCTGGTACTTGATGAGGTCGAAGTTCTGATCCTGGAGCGCGTGCGTGTACTCGTGGGAGTAGAGCACCTTCTCGAGCGGCCCGATCCCGCCGCCCTTCGACACGACGTACAGCTTCTTGTCGGTGGGCACGTACAGACCGGCAACCTGGCTCTCGAGGAGCTCCCCGAAGACGGCGCTGAGCTTGGCGTCCTTCGGAAGGACGCCAAGCCCGTGATACATCCGCTCGTACGCGGAGAGGAGCGCCGGGGGTGTCTCCTCGTTCAGCTGCTTCGTGAGCAGTTCCGTCATCTGCTCCGGGCTGAGGATCGCCGGCTGAGTGGGAGACTTCTCGGCGAGGCCGCGGATGTTACGGACCTGACCGTTGATCTCGCTGTACAGAGCCGCCAGCTCCGCCGATGAAAGTGGCGACGGCGCGGGCGATGGGCCCGCGGAGGGGATCGCAGACGGCCCGCTCGGCGTCGCCGACGGAAGCGCCTGTGAGGGGACGACTGTCCCGGACGGGGTCGGCGACCCGCAACCGGCCGTGGCGAGCGCCAGGGCGAGCACGCCTGACCAGGCCCGGCGTCGGTGCCCTGCGGGTCTCGGGAAGCGGTCGGGAAGCATCGTCGGGATTGTTGCATGGCCTCTCGCGGACGGCGATGGGCCAGCAGTAAGGGGTTGCATAGCGCTTTCTTAATGGCTTTCCCGGTTGTGGGTGAACGTGCCGCGGTTAGCGTTCAACACGGACCGAACCCAATGGGTTCCATCCTCCCTCCCTCCGAGCGGGGGCGCCGATTGGGCAGGCGTCCCCGCTCATTCTTTGCCCGGCACCCTGACCGGCACGTGCGGGCCGCGGACGATCCTCCCTGGGATCATCTTCTCCCGAACGAGCACGGCCGGATCGCCGGATCGACACGATCCTGTCCGCCCGGACGGTTGGCCACGCTCATTCATCGGCGGATTGATGCGCTGGTGAATCTCGGGCCCCGCCGCGGGGGCCGTGGTGTCCCGCGGTGCAGCGGGCTGTGCAAGAATCGGGTCATGGAATTGATTTGGTACGGCCGGACCTGCATCCGGATGCGCGGGAGGGACGCCGTCGTCGTCGCCGATCCCTATCAGACGATCGTCGGCCCCACCGGACGCGGGATCACCGGCGACATCGTCACCTTCTCCCATCCCGACGATCGCCCGCTGCCGAAAGCGAAAGGGACCCGCTCCCGCGACGGCTCGACGCTCCTGCCGTCGTCGCTCGACGGGGCATTCGTCCTGGACGGCCCCGGCGAATACGAGGTCAAGGACGTCCTGTTGACCGGCGTCCGGACCTACCGCGACGACACGAAGGGCTCGGAGCGGGGCAAGCAGGTGTCGTTCGTCGTGGAGCTCGACGGGATGCATACGATCCATCTCGGCGAGATCGGCCACCTCCTGACCGAGGAGAAGCTGGCCGACATCGGCCCGGTCGATATCGCCTGCGTTCCGGTCGGCGGCGTCCTTTCCCCGCAGCGCCTGGCCGAGCTCGTGGCCCAACTCAACCCGAAGATCGTCGTCGCGATGCCGCTCGACGACGACGCTCCGGACACGGCCGAGGCCCTCGCCAAGTTCTTCCACGAGATGGGCGGCGAGGCCGCTCCCCAGCCCAAGCTGACGATCACGATCTCGGGCTTGCCGGCCGAGACCGCGACGGTCCTCCTGGAGTCGCGCGGCAAGGCCCAGGAAGCAGCGCGCGTGTCGGAGCCACAGACAGGCAGGCCGTGACCGGCGGGAGTAGGCCATGACAGTGGATCCGGACGGCAACACCACTCTCGTCGAACAACACGCGGGATCGTTGGCCTGAGCCTGTCGTCACGGGCCGCTGGGCAGGGCCCACGATGGCCTAGGCTTCGGCCAGGACGACCTCGCCGCGCTTGACGACCGTCCGGACGAGATCGGCCGCCGGCCAATAGGGAATCTGGCGTGAGGTCGGGACCTTCCAGACCACGAGATCGGCCTGCTTGCCAGGCTCCAACGAACCGATCTCGTCGGCCAGCCCGAGGGCCTGGGCCGCATTGATCGTGACGGCAGCCAGGACCTCGTCGGGTGACATCCGGAGGTTCAGGCAGGCCGCGGTCATCGCCAGCGGCAGGCTCGGCGTGGGCGACGTCCCGGGGTTGAAATCCGTCCCAATCGCCACCGGCACACCGGCGTCGATGAACGTCCGGGCCGGGGCGTGGCGGTCCTTCATCAGGAACCAGGTCGTCGCCGGGAGCAGGGTGGCGACCACCGGTCGGCCGTCGGCAGCAGCGGCGGCCAGCGCCGCGATCCCGGCATCGGACGGCGTTGCCAGGTGGTCGGCGGTCGTCGCCCCGATCTCCGCCGCGAGCTCCGCGCCGCCACTCGGCGTCAGTTCGTCCGCGTGGAGCCGCGGCCGCAACCCGAGCGCGGCCGCTGCCATCAGGACCCGGCGCGACTGGTCGGCGGTGAAGACGCCCTCCTCGCAGAACACGTCGGCTGCGACCGCGCGACCCTGGGCGGCGATGCCCGGCAGCTGTTCGTCGAGGAGGTGCCGGACGTAGGATTCGGTGCCGTCCGGACGGCCGCGGAACTCGGGCGGGACGGCGTGCGCACCGAGCCATGTCGGGACGACCTCGATGGGGCCTTCCCGGCCCAGGTGATGAGCGATCTCGAGCAGGCGGAGCTCGGTCGCGAGGTCGAGGCCGTAGCCGGACTTCGCCTCGATCGTCGTCACGCCGTGGCCGAGCATCTCGCCGAGCCAGCGCCGGCCATGGACAGCCAGGGTCTCGCTCGACGCCCCGCGCGTGGCCGCGACCGTGGCCAGGATCCCGCCGCCCGCCGCCAGGATCTCGAGGTACGCGGCGCCTCGCTGGCGGAGCTCGAGCTCACCCTCGCGGCTGCCGGCGAACAGGAGATGGGTGTGGGGGTCGACGAGGCCGGGGGTGACCGCTCCGCCGCGGGCATCGAGCCGCTCGAACCGCCCGATCGGATAGCCCTCGGCGCCGAGGGCCCGCTCGAGGTCGGCGAGACCTGCCACGCCGATGATCCGGCCATCCCAGATCGCGACCGCCGGCGCGTTGGGAGCGGTCGGACCGCCCGCGTCCGCGGCCGCCCGGCGGCCGATTGCGCCCTGGTCCGAGCCGGCTCGTAGACCGCCGCTCATCGTCACGACTTCGGACGCGCCCACCACGAGGAGGCCGGGCAGCTTCGGCGCATCCCGGCCGCCGGCGATCAGCCGGAGGCTCACAGGGTCTGCGGCGAACGAGCCGCGTCGAGGCGCAGCTCGAGCGCCTGGAGCGGACTGAAGTCGCGCAGCTTGAGGAATTTGGCGGCAGCAGCCAGGCGGGTCTCGACCGGGTCGTCGGCCGGCGCCTCGGCGTGATCGGCGACTGCGAGGAACGCGGCCAGCGGGGCCAGGCCGATCAGCTCCGACTCGTCCAGCTCGATCCCGTCCTCGGTGGCCTCGCTTCGGACCGTCTCCCAGACGCGCCAGAGCGGCGTGACCTGGAAATCGAGGACGTTCATCGACACCTGGGCCCGATCGAGCTCGTCGATGAAGAAGCCGTTCGCCTGGAGCTTCGGCAGGCCGCCGCCGGACTCGCGGACGCGCCGGGCGATCCGCTTGGCCAGCTCGACGTCGGCGCTGGCGAGGTTGATGTTGTACGCGATCAGGAAGGGTCGCGCCCCCACCGCAACGGCCCCGGCAGACGGATGCATCCGGGCCGGACCGAGATCGGGCTCGCGGCCGTTCTGGCCGATCTCAACCTTGAGCCCCTCGTACTGACCGCGCCGGACGTCAGCCAGCTTGATCCGGTCGCCCCGTCGCGCCGCCTGGGCGTACAGGTACACGGGCAAGTCATGCGTCTCCGCGATCCGTGTCCCGAAGGCGCGCGCGATCTCGACCGCCTCATCCATCGTCGTGTCGGCCAGAGGCACGAACGGGATCACGTCCACGGCCCCGATCCGGGGGTGCTCACCCCAATGCTCGTCCATGTCGATCTCGCGGATCGCCGCGCCGACGAGCCCGTCGAGGGCAGCGCTGACGGCCGCGGCCGGACCGGCGAGGGTGAAGACCGAGCGATTGTGGCTGGCGTCGCTCGTCCGGTCGAGGAGGTGAACCTCGGGCACCGCCGTGATCGCGGTCACCAGCCGCTCGACGACGTCGAGCCGCCGGCCTTCGGAGACGTTCGGGACCGATTCGACGAGCCGATCGGCGAGGGACGCGGGCAGGGCGGGCATCGGGTCCATCGTGCCACGGTTCGAGCCGCAGGACCGTGCGGCGGGAACGCGTCGCCCCGTGATGGATAGCCTGATCCGTGGTTGACAATGGCTAACGCGTGTTAGATGGTAAGCTAACACCGACTCGGTCGAGCGCGACGGCGTCCCTGGCCGACGCGGCGGCCCACCCGCCCAGCCCGAGGTGCGCATTGGCCGCGTCCACCGCTCCCCGCCGCAGCCTGTTCCACCATCCGAACTACCGGAAGCTGTGGGCCGCGGCGACGATTTCGCTGTTCGGGACGCAGCTCAGCCTGATCGCGATCCCGTATATCGCCGCTGTCCTCCTCAAGGCGTCGCCGGGCGAGGTCGGCCTGCTCACGACGATCGAGTTCCTGCCGTTCCTGCTCTTCACGCTGCCGGCCGGCGTGTGGGTCGATCGCTTCCAGAAGCGGCTGATCATGGTCGGCGGGGACGTCGGGCGGGCGGTCCTCCTGCTCTCGATCCCGGTTGCCTACGGGCTGAATGCGCTCACGATGTGGCAGCTCTACGTCGTGGGGTTCGGGATGGGCATGATGACCGTCCTCTTCGACGTCGCCGACCAGTCCTATCTCCCGACGATCCTCGAGCGGGACGAGCTGATCGAGGGCAATTCCAAGCTCCAGATCAGCCAATCCTCGGCCCAGATCCTCGGACAGCCGCTCGGCGGCGGCGTCGTGGCCCTCGTCAACGCGCCGGCGGCGCTGCTGCTGGACGCGATCAGCTACCTCGGGTCGGCCGGACTGATCCTGTGGATCCGCGAGACGCGGCGACGGGCGATCGGGGCGGCACGACCGCTCGACCCGGCGGCGGCGATCGCGGCGAGCGAGGCAGATGAGGCTGGGCCGGGCGAAGCGGGCGGCGTCTCGGTGGCGGTCGAGGCCGCGGCCGCGGAAACGGAGGCGGTCGCGCAGGCGGCCGAGGCGCCCGGCATGCGCAGCCAGATCATGGACGGCCTGCGCTACATCGGACGCCACGAGTACCTCGCCAACATCGCCGCAACGACCGCGACCTCCAACCTCTTCGGAAACATCGGCATGGCGATCTTTCCGGTCTACGTCTACCGCGAGCTCCAGATGTCGCCGGCCGCGGTCGGCACGGTGGGCGGCCTCGGCGGAGTGGGCGTCCTCCTTGGCGCCCTGATCGCGAGCCGGGTCCAGCGCCGCCTCGGCGTCGGCCGGACCATCGTCCTGACGTCGCTCCTGTTCGGCCCGGTCAACCTGTTGATCCCGCTGGCCACCCCGAGCGTCGCACTCCTCTTCCTGTCGGCCGCGATCTTTTTCGCGAGCGTCAACAACGTCATCTACAACGTGTCTCAGGTCAGCCTCCGCCAGGCGATCACGCCGGACCACTTCCTCGGCCGGATGAACGCGACGATGCGGTTCCTCGTCTGGGGCGGGATCCCGATCGGCTCGCTGATCGGAGCGGCCCTGTCGGAAATCGTCGGCGTGCGAACGACGATCTGGATCTCGGCGATCCTCGGCCTCTTCGCGTTCCTGCCGGTGTTCCTCTCCAAGGTCCGGACGATCCAGACGATCCCGACCGAGGACCCGAACGAGGCCGCCGCAGCCTGATCCCGGTCCGCGCCGGAACGCGAAACGGCCGGCCCGTCGCGGGCCGGCCGTCAAGTCCTCGTTGCAGCCGCTTGGGCCCTGAACGACTCGCGGGGTCGGTCAGCGGCCGTCCAGCATCGGAATCCGGACGCCGCGCTCACGGGCCACGGTGATCGCTCGCTCGTAGCCGGCGTCGACATGCCGGGCGACGCCCATCCCGGGGTCCGTCGTCAGCACTCGCTCCAGCTTCCGCGCCGCGAGCTCCGTCCCGTCGGCGACGACGACCATCCCCGCGTGCTGCGAATAGCCGATCCCGACCCCGCCGCCGTGGTGGATCGAGACCCAGGTTGCGCCGGCCGCGGTGTTCACCAACGCGTTCAGGAGCGGCCAGTCGGCGACCGCGTCGGAGCCATCGGCCATCGCCTCGGTCTCGCGGTTGGGCGAGGCCACGGAGCCCGCATCGAGGTGATCGCGGCCGATGATGATCGGGGCCGAGACCTCGCCGTCGGCGACCAGCTTGTTGAACGCCAGTCCTGCCTTCGCCCGCTCGCCGTAGCCGAGCCAGCAGATACGTGCGGGCAGGCCCTGGAACGGAACCTTCTCCTTCGCCAGCGTCAGCCAGCGGCGGAGGCCCTCGTCGTCGGGGAACAGCTCCAGGATCGCCCGATCGGTCCGGGCAATGTCGGCCGGATCGCCGGACAGGGCGACCCAGCGGAACGGCCCGCGCCCCTCGCAGAACAGCGGCCGCACGAACGCCGGAACGAAGCCCGGATAGTCGTAGGCGTTGGCGACACCGGCGGCCTGGGCCTGTGCCCGGAGGTTGTTGCCGTAGTCGAACACGATCGCACCGGCATCCTTGAACGCCAGCATGGCCCTGACGTGGTCGGCCATCGCGGCCATCGAGCGCGTGACGTACTCGTCGGGCTGGGATCGGCGGAGCGACGCCGCGTCCTCGAGGGAGATCTCATTCGGGACGTAGCCGACAAGCGCGTCGTGAGCCGACGTCTGGTCGGTGACGACGTCGAACCGCTCCCCGGCTCGGGCCCAACCCGGCTCGATCTCGGCGGCGTTGCCGATCAAGGCGATCGACTCTGGCCGACTCGCGACGGCGGCCTCCCGCGCCCACGCTAGCGCCTCCTCGGGTGACGCCGTCAGGCGATCGACGTAGCCGATGTCGAGCCGCCGCCGGGCGCGGGTCTCGTCCACCTCGATCGCGATGCAGACGCCCGCGTTCATTGTCACCGCCAGCGGCTGGGCGCCGCCCATGCCGCCGAGTCCGGCGGTCAGCACCACCCGGCCGGCCAGCGTCCCGCCGAAGTGCTGGCGGGCCAGCTCGGCGAACGTCTCGTAGGTGCCCTGGAGGATCCCCTGGGTCCCGATGTAGATCCACGACCCGGCGGTCATCTGGCCGTACATCATGAGGCCCTTCGCCTCGAGGTCGCGGAAGACGTCCCACGTCGCCCACTTGCCCACCAGATTCGAGTTCGCGATCAGCACCCGCGGCGCCCACTCATGGGTCCGGAACACGGCAACGGGCTTGCCCGACTGGACGAGCAGGGTTTCGTCGTCGGCGAGAACGCGGAGCTCGGCGACGATCGCGTCGAAAGCGTCCCAGCTCCGGGCTGCGCGGCCGGTCCCGCCGTACACGACGAGGGCGTCTGGGTTCTCGGCGACGTCCGGATCGAGATTGTTCATCAGCATCCGAAGGGCGGCTTCCTGTTGCCAGCCGCGGCACGTCAGGTCGCTGCCGCGGGGCGCTCGGACGGGTCGCGGGCCACTCGTCATGGCGGGATCGTAGCGAGCGCGGGGATCACTGGCGCAGCTTCTCGACGATGCGCCTGCCGATATCGGCGGGCCCGACCGAGGTGAGCGAAAGGACGGCGACGCCGTCCGCAACCCGAACGTGGTAGGTGAAGGCGTCGTTGGCGCAGGCGGCGATGAAGACTGCGAGACCATCGACCTCGGTCTCGGCGTGGCGGGCGATGCCGCCGGCCGGTGCGCAGGCGGCGCCGTCGTACGTGTCGCGCCAGTCACGGAACCACTGCTCGTCGCCCGCCGATCCCGGGTCACGGAGACGGACGACGTTGACGATCGCGAGGTTCGGGTCATCGGCGGGCGCGTCGCGCAGCCGGGCGAGGCCGACCGCCAGGTAGCTCACGTCCCGAGCGAGCGATGGCTCACCGGCGACCGAGGCCGTCGTCAGCGCGTCGTAGGTCAGCACCGCCCCGGCCTCGGCGACCGGCACGAGCTCGAGAAGGCCAGGATCAGGATCGACGCCGGTCGGGGCGACGCTGACCGTCCGGGGCGGACTCTGGGCGGCGGGCGTCGCACTCGGGCTGGTCGAAGCCGACGGAACGATGGTCGACGACGACGCTGGCGACGGAGGGACTGTGTTGGCGCAGCCCGCGAGCACCACCGCGACGGCGAAGGCGACCCCGAACCCGATCGTGCGGCCGACCCGGCAACGCGCGAGCCTCAAGCCGGCAAGCGCTCCGGATCGGCCTCGGGTCGGGTGAACGCCGACTCGTAGAACTGGAGCGGATTGCCCTCCGGATCCCACAGGAAGCAGAAGGAGCCGTACTCGGTCCGAACGACTGCCTCGTGACGGACGCCTGCCGCGTCGAGCCGGCGGATCGCCAGGGTCAGGTTGTCGACGATCAGCTCGGGCACGACGCCGCCCTTGCGGTAGTCCTTTGGCTCGTCCGACGCAGTGCCGCCCGAGATCAGCGACAGGCTCGTGCCCTGGGTCGCATCGAAGCGCAGGAACGTCCGGGTCCGATACAGCAGGCGTAGCCCGATGACGTCGCGGTAGAACGCGAGCTCCGCCTCCGGATCCTCGACGAAGATCAGGGCGCCGCGGACCTTGCTGACGTTGCCCAGGGCCTGGATCATCGACATGCCGCTTCCTCGTCGAGGTGGTGCTGAGGATGCGACGGTACACCCGTCGGTTGCCCGTCCGTTTCCTCCCTCGCCTTATGCGAGCTCGCGCCGGACGACCGGGAACCTCTCGTCCTCGACCGCGAGCGTGAATCCGGCGGCCAGCCAGAACTCGGGCGTGGCCGCACTGGTCGCATCGGGTGGCGTTCCGCGCTCGGGATAGGCCTCGACGGCGGCGAAGCCGCGGCTCGCCAGGTCGTCACAGACCGCCGCCACCAGCTGCAGGCCGTGGCCGTTGCCGCGCGCCGCGGCGGTCGTCGCGATACAGGTGATCACCGCCGGAAGGGGCGCGTCGGGCAGTTGCGGATACAGCTCCCGGAGACGCTGAGCCCGGCGATAGGCGGACAGCGGCCCGAACTGGGCGTAGGCGACCGCAACGTCGTCAACGAGGGCGACCTTGGCGTAGCTGCCGAAGACGGCCAGCCCGCGGCCGAGGAGCCCGAGCTTGCGCGGCATTTCGGCGCCGACCCTGGCTCGGGACGGCGGCGGCGGCGCGAATGGGTTCGCGGTCGGCTCGGTGTCGTCATCGTCGCCGAACGGATTGAAGGCAGGGCCGGAGGAGCGGGTCGTCGGCGCGAACGGATTGGCGATCGGCGTGTCGCGTCGCGGCGCGAATGGGTTGTCAGAGGGTGGGTGGGAGGGAGGCGATCGCAGGCTGGCAGCCTCGAGCCAGGCCAGGCGGGCGGCTTTCGAGCCGCGATCGGCGTCCTCCCAGTAGTCGCATGATCGATGGTCGAAGCCCGGGTCGGCGCACGGCGGGATCAGCCGAAACGACGCCTCGTCGGTCACATCCACGATCTGGAGCTCGGTCATGTGGGCGTCACCGCGGATCTACGCGCGTCCGCCAGATCGGCGAGGACCCCGTCATGAACGAGGCGGGCCACCGCCGCCAGGTCCGGACCCGGCTCGCGATCTCCGCCGAGTCTTGTCACCACAGCCCGGATCCGGTCGTGGGCGGCCGCCACGCCGGCGCCTGCGACCGGACGATCCGCGAGGCTCGGCGTGCCGGCGGCCGCAAGCGCTTCGGCCGTGAGCAACTCCAGCCGCCAGTCGAGCGCCTCCGCGCCCACCAGGAGCTCGATCGCCACGATCTGCTCGACATGCTCCAGGACGGTCCGGGCGTGACGGGCGGCGATCGGGCCCATCGAGACGTGGTCCTCCTGGTTGGCGCTCGTCGGCACCGAATCGACCGATGCCGGGTGAGCGAGGACCTTGTTCTCGGACGCCAGCGCTGCCGCCGTGTACTGGACGATCATCAGCCCCGAATCCAGCCCGCTTGACGACGCCAGGAACGCGGGCAGCCCGCCGCTCAGCCGGGGATCCAGCAACAACGCGGTTCGCCGTTCGCTGATCGAGCCGAGCTCGGCGATCGCGATCTTCGCGAAGTCGAGCGCGAGCGCCACCGGCTCACCGTGGAAGTTGCCGCCGCTGATCACCCGCCCGCCGCCGGTTGCCAGCGCGTCCTCGGACGCGACGCCGCCGTCGGGGAAGACGAGCGGGTTGTCCGTGGCGCTGTTCATCTCGATGTCGAGCACCCGTCGCAGATGGTCGAGCGCGTCACGAACGGCCCCGTGGACCTGCGGCACGCAGCGCAGCGAGTAGGGGTCCTGGACCTTGTGGGTGTCGGCGCGATGACCGGTCTGGATGGTCGAATCGCGGAGGAGGTGGCGGAGCTCGGTGGCGACCGCGATCTGACCGGGATGCGGGCGGGCGAGCTGGTACGCCGCCGCGAACGCCACCTCGGTCCCGAGGAGGGCCTCGACGCTCACGGCGGCCGCAACGCTCGCCGTCCGGCCGAGCCGGTCGGCGTCCGCCAGGAGCAACGCCCCGATCGCGGTCATCAACTGGGTCCCGTTGAGAAGCGCCAGGCCCTCCTTCGCCTGGAGCGTCAACGGCTCCAGCCGGACGGCTGCAAGCGCTTCGCCCGCCGCCATCTCGCGCCCACCCAGCTCCACCCGGCCAAGACCGATCAGAGGCAGGGCCAGATGAGCCAGCGGGGCGAGGTCGCCGGACGCCCCGACTGAGCCTTGAGCCGGGACGACAGGGTGAACGCCGAGAGCCAGGAACTCGAGAAGCCGGTCGACGAGCTCGGGCCGGCAGCCGCTGTGGCCAAGAGCCAGTGTGTTCGACCGGAGAAGAAGCATCGCCCGGACGATCTCGGTGTCGAGCGGCGGGCCGACTCCGGCTGCGTGGCTCTTCAGCAGGTTCTCCTGGAGCCGCTCGGCGTCGGCCTGCGCGATGAACCGAGTCGCCAGCGCGCCGAATCCCGTCGTCACCCCGTAGACGACCTCGCCGGCGGCGACCAAGCGCTCAATCAGGTCGCGCGATTCCTGCATCCGCTCGCGCGCCGCGTCGTCGAGGATGGCAGTGCGGCCGTGCCGGGCAATTGCCTCGACATCGTCGATCGTCAGGTCGGCGCCGGTCAGGACGATGGCATCGGAGGGTTGGGGTCGCCGGCTCGCGCCGGCCTGATCGCTCACGACCCGAGGATAGTCGGCGGCGGACGGCCCGGTCCGGTCCGGTCGGCGTGGGCTATGCTCCCGGCCGTGTTCGACTTCCTCAACGGGCCCGTCCGCGAGCTCGTCACCCAGATCTACGACTCGGTGGGCTACATCGGGGTGATCCTGTGGGTCGCGATCGAGAGCGTCATCGTCCCGATCCCGTCCGAGCTCGTCCTCCCATTCGCCGGCTTCCTCGTCGGCGCCGGGACGTCGATCGAGCCGTTGACCGGCCAGCCATGGTCTCTCCTGCTCGTCACGATCGCGGGCACGATCGGGTCCGTCGTCGGCGCGCTCATCGCCTACGCGATCGGCTACTTCGGCGGGCGACCGCTGCTCGAGCGCTGGGGCCGGTTCCTCCGGATCACGCCGGCCGACCTGGACCGGACCGACGAGTTCTTCGCCCGCCACGGGACGAAGGCGGCGTTCTTCGGGCGGCTCATTCCGGTCGTCCGCTCGCTGGTGTCCTTCGCGGCCGGGATCGCGCGGATGCCCCTCCTGCCGTTCATCGCGTTCACGACCCTCGGCTCGCTGCCGTTCGTGTTCGTCCTCGTCTTCGCGGGCACCCAGCTCGGTGCCAACTGGGAGCAGATCGGCGACGTCCTCAAGCGCTTCGAGTACGTCATCCTCGGCGTGATCGCGATCGCGGTCCTCGCCTTCATCTGGGTCCGGATCATCAGCCCCCGGCGACGCGCCTCGGCCTGACCGAGGGTCCCATCGCCCGACGAGCGCCGGCTGCCCTCGGCCGCCGACGGCCGGGCGCCCGTCAGCGGTCGACGTTCCGCTCGTCTGGCGCCCCACCCGAGCGGAACGCCCGGTACAGCAGCAGGTCGTAGACGATCTTCAGCCCGCCTGCGAGGAAGAACGGAATTGCGGTCAGGCCGGCGCTCGCGACGAGCGGCGCCGACAGGATCGGCGACAGCGCCGCGCCGGTCGTTCGGGCGATGCCGGTGACTCCGGCCGCTGCAGAGCGCTCGCCCGGCTCCACGACCGCCATCACGTACGACTGGCGGGTCGGGACGTCCATCTGACTGAGGCTGAATCGGACGAGCAGCACCACGATCGCCAGCGCCAGGGTCGGCATCAGCGGAACGAGGATGAGGAGAACGTTCGACGGCAGGTGGGTGAAGACCATCGTGTTGATGAGCCCGAACCTGGCCGCGAAGCGGGAGGCGGACAGGGACGAAACGGCCGCCAGGAGATTTGCCCCGAAGAAGATCGAGCCGAGGATCGCAGGCTCGACGCCGAACCGGAGGTGGAACCAGTACGCAATCAGGCTCTGGGGGATGAACCCGCCGCCGAATGCATCGAGCGCGAACAGGGCGGACAGCCGGGCGACGATCCCGCGCGACCGCCGGCCCAGACCGAGCCTCCGCGCGATCCCGTCTCCGGCGGGCGGCAGGCCAGGCACCTCGACGGCAGCGCCGACGCGCCAGAAAACGACGGCCATCGCGAGCCCGACCAGCGCATACCCGACGACGATCGCCCGGTAGGCATCGACATCCGGCCAGCCGGCGTCGAGCAGGATCTGGCTGACGAAGCCCGCCGCAAGCGAACCCACGGCCGTCGCCACGTAGCCGACGAGGTTGTACCAGGCGAACGTCGGGGTGCGGCGAGCGTCGGGCGTCGCCTGGCTCAGGGCCGCCTGCTCGACCGCGAGGAACGGCCCGACCTCGTTGCCGGTCGGGCTGATCACCCCGATCGTCGCGGCCACGATCAGGAGCGGTACCCAGGCCGTGGCCGCGAAGACGAGCCCCGCGCCGGTCATCAGCAGCGCGCCTGCGACAAGGACCCTGCGCCTGCCGATCCGATCCGCATTCGTCGTGAGCCAGAGCGAGATCAGCGTGTCGCCAACCAGGGTCAGCGTCAGGATCGCCCCGATCATGAGCGCGTCGAGGCCCAGGGCGGCGAGGTAGAGGACAAGGACGACGGCGAGAAATCCGTACGCGAACATTCGCAGGAAGCGGGTCAGGAAGAGGAGGCGGCCGCTCGGGGCGAGTCCGCGCAGGCTCGGGATCAGTCCGGCATCGACCTCCGGGCTAGTCAAGGGTCCGCTCACGAGCCCGAGTCTACGTGCGGCAGCGCCGGTCGGGTGCGAGAATGCCGGCGGAGGTGCGTTGGCCCAGATGAGCACGACCCAGACGAGTCACGAGCCGAGCCCTGACGAGCTCGTCCACGCCGCGAACGAGCGCGGCCATCATCCCGGCGAGATCGCCGACGAAACCCACGGCCCGGACGACCATGGCGAGGCGGACGGCCACGACGACCACGCCCACCGCGACGAGCACCTCGGGCCGGTAGACGTCCGGGCCTGGGGCGCGCTCGCCCTCGGTGTCGGCGCCGGTCTGCTCGTGGCGCTGTGCCTTGTCATCACGACCGTGATGCTTAAGGCGCCGACCCCAGCCGCCTGAGGTGCACGGCGCTGCAAACGGTTTGCAATGTTCGCGGTCGAACCTTTACCTACCGGTCTGATCCGCGCGGGCCATCCGCCCGAACTCCTGTCGATCGCCAAACCTCCCTACGGCCACCCTTGAGAGGCTGGTCGGTGATCACGAGAACGCTGGGATCCCAGTGACAGGAGAACAACGTGAAGTTCCGATCAATCGCCCTCACTGCGGTCGCGATCGTGGTGTTCGCGGCGTGCGGCGGCAGCGCGGCGACCAAGGCCCCCGCCAGCGCGGCGACCAGCGCCCCCGCCAGCACGACCCCCAGCGTGACGCCCTCGACGGCGCCGAGCGACGGCATGTCAATGGCCCCGTCGGTCGGCCACTCGATGGCACCGACCCCGTCTGACACCGGGGCACCCACGGCTGGAACGCCGGTCACGGTGAAGGATTTCAGCCTGGACCCGAAAGACGTGACCATCCAGGGCGCCGGCGCGCTGGCAGTGACCAACGCGGGCCCGACGGTTCACAACATCGCGATCCGGGACGGCGCCGGCAAGGTCGTCGCCACGACGAAGGAACTGAAGACCGGCGAAGCCGAGAGCCTGACGGTCGATCTGCCAGCCGGCGCGTACACCCTCTTCTGTTCCCTGCCCGGCCACGAAAGCCTCGGGATCAAGGGCACGCTGACCGTCACCCGCTGAGCCACCGTTCCCGCCGGTCGCCGGCGCGGAACACCGAGCGCCAGCCCGGCGTCCCACGGATGTCCGCGCTGGCGCTTGGAGATTCCGCCCATGGCGATCCCTGTTCGGCCATCCAGTCTGTTCCGCCGCAGCGGTCTCCTGCTCGTCGTGGCGTCGCTGGCGGCGTTCGGCAGCCTCCTGGCGGTGCCCCGCCCGGTCGCGGCCTGCAGTTGCGCGATGAGCGAGTCGCTCAAGGAGCACGCGACAGCCGAGCAGGCGATCTTCACCGGCACCGCCGGACAGCAGCAGGACCGCGGCGTCCCGGTCGACGTGGAGCGGTGGCTGTGGGGCCAGAACGCCGCCCCGGTCGTCTGGCTCGCCGCCTCGAGCTTCGGCGACTCGGCCGGCTGCGGGACCAACCCGCCACGCCCGGGCTCGCACTGGCTGTGGGTCACCTGGCTGCCGGGCAACAAGGGCGACTTCGGGACGGGCCTCTGCTCACCGGCCGGCGATCTCGACACGCCCGAGGGACAGGAAATGCTCGCGGAGGCGCTCGCGATCTTCGACGAGATCAGCGTCCCGGCGGCAACCCCGGTCCAGACGGCGGAGCCTCCCAATACCGCGTCCGCGCCGGATCCGGCGACCGCGGCACGCGATCGTGCCGCGATCACGATCCTTGGCAGTCTCCTGATCGGATCGCTCGCCCTGTTCGGCGTGGTGCTCCTCGTCGGCCGCCGGTCAGGCCGGCACGAGGGCTAGAACAGCCCGACGACGTTGCCCTGGTCGTCGATGTCGATGTTCTCGCCGCCCGGCTTCGACGGCAGGCCCGGCATCGTTCGCATCTCCCCCACGAGCGGGGTGATGAACCCGGCCCCGGCCGACAGGCGGATGTCCCGAATCGGGACGGTGAAGCCGCTCGGGGCGCCTTTCAGGTTGGCGTCGTGGCTGAGCGAGTACTGGGTCTTGGCCATGCAGACCGGGAGGTGGCCCATCCCGAGCTCCTCGTACAGCTTGAGGGCCTTCTTCGCCGCCGGGGCGAGCTCGTAGCCCGTGCCGCCGTAGATCTTGGTGACGATCGCCTCGATCTTCTCGCCGAGCGGGGCATCGTCGGGATACAGGAGCTTGAAGTTCGCTTCCCCGCTGGATGCCGCGTCCCAGACCGCCTGGGCGAGCGGCGCCGCGCCGTCACCGCCCTCCACGAAGTGGGTCGCAACGACCGCATCCCGGGCACCGGCCGCAAGCGCCACCTGGCGGATCGCCTCGACCTCGCCCGAGGTGTCGGTCGGGAACGAGTTGATCGCGACGACGACCGGCACGCCGAAGATCTTGACGTTCTCGATCTGCTTGGCAAGGTTTGCCGCGCCGGTCCGGACCGCGTCGACGTTCTCCGCGAGGAGTGCCGGGTCGAGCGGCTTGCCGGCGACGATCTTGCCGACGCCGCCGTGCATCTTCAGAGCCCGGACCGTGGCGACGACGACGGCCGCGTCTGGGCTCAGCCCGGAGGCCCGGCACTTGATGTCGAAGAACTTCTCGGCTCCCATGTCGGCCCCGAAGCCCGCCTCGGTGCAGACGATGTCGTTGGTGGCGAGGGCCAGCCGGTCGGCGATGATCGAGTTGTTGCCGTGGGCGATGTTCGCGAACGGCCCGCAGTGGACGAACGCCGGCCCACCCTCCAGCGTCTGGAGCAGGTTCGGCTTGATCGCATCGGTCAGGAGGGCGGTCATGGCGCCGGCGACCTTCAGGTCCTCGGCCGTGACGGCCGAGCCGTCCTTGCGGGTGGCCATGACCATCCGGCCGAGGCGGGCGCGGAGGTCGTGGATGTCACGGGCGAGGGCGAGGACCGCCATGACCTCGGATGCAACCGTGATCACGAACTCGGTCTCACGCGGGATCCCATTCTCCTTCCCGCCGAGCCCCACGATCACCCGCCGGACGGCACGATCGCTGATGTCCAGGACCCGCGGCCAGAGGATCGAGAAGGGATCGATCCCGAGCGCGTTGCCGTGGTGGAGGTGGTTGTCGAGGAAGGCCGCGCCGAGGTTGTGGGCAGCCCCGATCGCGTGGACGTCGCCGGTCAGGTGGAGGTTGAAGTCGGCCATCGGAATGACCTGGCTGTAGCCGCCCCCGGCAGCGCCGCCCTTGATCCCGAAGACCGGGCCGAGGCTCGGCTGGCGGATGCAGACCGCAGCCTTCTTGCCGATCCGATTCAGGCCCTGAGCGAGCCCGACAGTCGTGGTCGACTTGCCTTCGCCGAGGGGCGTCGGGCTGATTGCCGTGACGACGACGTACTTCCCGCGCGGCCGCTCGACCTCGAGCCGCTCGATGGCGGCGAGGGTGACCTTTGCCTTGGTATGACCGTACGGCTCGATCTCGTCGTCGTGGAGGCCGAGGTCGTGGGCCACGTCCATGATCGGACGCGGCGTGACGGAACGGGCGATCTCGAGATCGGACGGAAAGCTCATCGGGCTCCTCGCTGGACGGCAACGCGATCGTGGGACACGGTGGCAGACGCGTCGGTCGATGACGTCGCCGGCTCGGCGGATGGGACGGCTCGCGCGAACGACGGACCGGCCGGACCGGCCGGGCCCGTCGCCTTCTCCTGGGCATGCGCGGCGCGCACGAGGTGGGCCAGCAGCAGCGCGTTGGTCAGCGGACCGACCCCGCCGGGAACGGGCGTGATCGCCGACGCGAGGGGTCGAACCGACTCGAAATCGACATCGCCGACGATCGTCCCGTCGACGACGTTGATCCCGACGTCGACGACGACCACGCCGCGCCGGACCATATCGCCCCGGATCAGACCTGGGTGACCGGCCGCGACCACGATGATCTCGGCGTCCTTCACATGCCGGGCAAGGTCGCGCGTCCGCGAGTGGCAGACCGTGACGGTCGCGTTCTCGCGGACCAGGAGGAACGCGGCCGGCATCCCGACGACGGCGGATCGCCCGATGACGACCGCGCGCTTGCCCTCGATCTCGATCGCGGAGCGGCGCAGGATCTCGACCGCGGCGTGGGCCGTGGCCGGCAGGAACCCGTCGTACCCGAGCCGAAGAAGTCCCGCGTTCATGGGGTGGATGCCATCGATGTCTCGGGCGGGATCGATCACGTCCACGATCGCCCGGAGGCGGATCGTCGGCGGCAGCGGCATCTGGACGATGATCCCGTTGACCACGGGATCGGCATTCAAGGCGCCGATCGCATCGATGACGCTCGCCTCGGAGGCCTCACCGTCGACCTCCACGAGACGGCCTTCGATCCCGACCTTGGCGCAACTCCGGAGGATCTGGCCGAGATACACCATGGATGGGGCGTCCCGCCCGCAGATCACGACAGCGAGCACAGGGGCCCGATCGTGGCGCTCGCGGTAGGCAGTGACGTCTTCGCTGACCGCCTGGCGGATTTCCGCGGCGATCGGGCCGCCCTCGAGAAGCCGAGCGCCGCCGCGGGCCACTCCGGTCAGGCCCTCATTCCCGGCTCGGTTCCGGTTCGATCGGATCACGGTTCTCGCCGCTCCGGACACCGGCGTGGACGGTCGCCACGATCTCCTCGATGCTCGTGAGCAGGCCCATGACCCGCGCCGTCGCGTCGCCCGAGAAGGACTCGTCGTCGACCGAGGGCAGGTTGATGAGGACATTCGCGGCGGCACCGCGCGCGGCGGCCTCGGCGAGCAGGGTCGCGACGTCGAGATCGCTCGATGCGTTCACGTTGCTCCGCCCGACCAGAGATTCGGCGGTCGCAACCAGCTCGAGGCAGGCCTCGACGGTCAACAGCGGGACCTCGGCGGCCCGCTTGGCTGCCACGCCGAGCGCCGAGCGCCGAGCGGTCTTCTGCTCGTCCGTGTCCTTCGGCAGCTTCATCGCCGCGGCGAAGTCGGCGTAGGCGTCCGCGTCCTCGTCGGCCAGGTGGAGGAAGCGAGCCGCCAGTCGTTGCCCGACCTCGTGGCTCCGACGATGGAGGTCAGCGTGCGCGGCGTACTTCGGACGACCCTCGGACAGCGAGGCGACCATCGCGACGAGGGCTCCCCCGAGCGACGCCGCGACGGCGGATGCGCTGCCTCCACCGGGAACCGGCGCGGCGGACGCGAGCTCGTCAACGAACCCGCCGATGGTCATGTCGCGGAACGAAACGGCTGCGGTGGGATCTGCCATGCGTCGATTGTAGGTTCCGACGACCGCAGACGCGGCCCGCCCGTGGGTCGCCCAGCGTGAACGAGAGAAGCGGGGCGAGCGCAGTACCGGTG
>JACCVQ010000245.1 GCA_013698095.1 Chloroflexota bacterium | reverse complement strand
TCACCTACGCGTTACTCAGCCGTCCGCCACTAACGATCAGAGCAAGCCCTGATCGTCCGTTCGACTTGCATGTCTCATGCACGCCGCCAGCGTTAATCCTGAGCCAGGATCAAACTCTCCGAAGATTTGCGCAGCTTGCGCTGCGACTTTCATCCGAGGGTTCGACCACTCGCACATTCCATCACGGATTTCCTGTCACTCTTCAGTTGTCAAGGTGCAGCATCCGGGGCAAGACAGGCCGCGGCGCAGACCCACAATGATGGGGCTTCGCCGCCAGAGTGTCAAACCCGGCAACCGTCCGCATCCGAAGCCTCGGATCGGGCGTCCCGTTCCCCGTGGGGGCGGCACGACGGCGAATACTAGGGTCGCCCGGCGGCGGGTGTCAAACGCCTCCGGGCCCGGCTCCGGGGCACCGCGGCCACCTCAGATCGGGCTGGATTCGACCAACAGGATGAACGCCGCGCCACTCAGCCACGAGAGCAGCAGGAGCTCGACCGAGGGCGGCGCCGCGAGCGGTCCAACGGCGACCGCGTAGATCGCCAGCCCGACGACCGCGGCAGCACCGGCCTTGGCCAGCCGGAGCAGGATCTCGCCGGCCAGATGCGACATCGCCGGTCAGACGGCCCGGCGGCCCTGGAGGGCCCGGATCAGGGTGACCTCGTCGGCGTACTCGAGGTCGCCGCCGACCGGCAGCCCGCGGGCGATCCGGCTGACGAGCCCGACCGTGTCCTCGAGCCGCTCGGCGAGATACATCGCGGTGGCCTCGCCCTCGAGGGTCGGGTTGGTGGCGAGGATGACCTCCACGAACGGTTCACCGCCTCGCTTGGCCTCGTCGGCTCGGCCGAGCAACTCGCGGACCTTGAGCCGATCAGGCCCGATGCCGTCGATCGGCGAGATTGCCCCGTGGAGCACGTGATAGAGCCCCTTGAACTCGGACGTCCGCTCGAGCGCCAGAACGTCGAGCGGCTCCTCGACCACGCACAGCCGGGTCTGGTCCCGCCCCGGGTCGCGGCAGATCGGACAGAGCGGCTGGTCGCTGATGTTGAAGCAGCGGTCGCAGAAGACGACTTTGTCGCGCACGTCGACCAGGGCCGCGGCGAGGACCCGGGCCTCGGCATCGGGCGCGCGCAGGAGGTGATAGGTCAGGCGCTGGGCCGTCTTCGGGCCGATCCCTGGAAGCCGCGCGAAGGCCTCGATCAGCCGGGCGACCGGCTCGATGAGCGGGGATGCCACGTCGCGTCGCGCCTAGAAGCCCGGGATCTTGAGTCCGCCCGTGACGGCCGCCATCTTCTCCTCGGCCATCCGGCGCGACGCCCCGAGAGCGTCATTGACCGCGGCCACGATCAGGTCCTGGAGCATGTCGACATCGGACGGGTCGACCGCCGCCGGATCGATCGTGATCGAGACCATCTCCTGTTTGCCGGTCACGACCGCCTTCACGACGCCGCCACCGGCCGAGCCGTCGACCTGGGCGTCGCGCAGCTCGACCTCGATGCGGCCCATCTCCTGCTGCATCTGCTGGGCCATTCGCTGCAGGTTGCCCATGCCCATGTGATCGATCCTCCTAATCGTGTGGTGCGGCGTGGCTGAGTCTGGCGGAAGCTGCCGCCATATGCACGCGTGGTGGCTCAGGACACCTCGCCGACGTCGACCAGGTCGTCGGCGAAGATCCGGCGCGCCTCGCTGATGAGATCGGCAGCCTCGCCGGTCGGGACGGCCGGGACGTGTTCGAGGTTGGTCGCGACGCAGTGGACGTTGACGGCGCGGCCGAGCACACGGCCGATCCCCTCTTCGAGGATGGGGCGACGCCGCTCGAGGGCATCTTTCAGGAACCCCTGATCCTCCGGGAAGCCGAGGGTCACGAGTGGCCCCTCCACGCTGACCGGCCGGCAGGCGGCGATCAGCGGCTTGACCGGTGGGCTCTGGCTGAGAACCGCGACGATCTCGGGCCAGGCCGCGCGAAGCTGGTCGATGCCGTCGCTGGCCGAATCGGTTGGGGCCGGCGCGGCGGGCAGCTCCGAGCCGGTTGCGACGGGCACGGGCTCTGCCGCCGTGGCCGGTGTGGTGGCCACCAGCGGCTCGGATGGGGCGGCCGCCCTTGTCGGAGCGGGCCCGGTCGGGCGGCGCGTCGGCCGCGCGGCCGGCTGAACAATCGGCTCGTCGTACCTCGGAGGCGTCGGGTCCGGATGGTCGGCCCCGGGCGCCGCC
>JACCVQ010000238.1 GCA_013698095.1 Chloroflexota bacterium | reverse complement strand
AGCGGCGCCGGCCCCAACAGCGCTGCCCTCGCAACCGGAACAGGCGGAATTCTCGCGATCAACGCCGCGGATGGATCGGTGAAGTGGGAAACGAAGATCAACACGCTGGTGTTCGGTGGCGCTACCGTCGCCAACGACGTCGTCTTCACCAACAGCCTCGACGGCTTCTTGCGGGCGTTCAATACCGACACCGGCGCAGAGCTTTGGAACTACGAAGCCGGTTCGGGGTTCAACGCTCCGCCTGCAATCGCGGGAGACATGGTCTTCGTCGGCGCCGGATTCGTGAAACTTCGGGCGGAACGATCGGCTCCCGGCATTACCGGTCAGGGTGATGCGCCTCAGGTGTCAAAGTTCATCGCCTTCAAGATCGCCGAGACGGAGCCCGGAGCGCCGTAACGGCGGCTCGGATGCATCGTCGGGTTTAGCGCCCGCCGGTCGCCTAACGCAACCTCCTACGGTGTTCGTGAGGCGAGCATCAGGAGCAGCTCGTCCTCGGCCCGCTGACGAGCCTTGTCCGCTCATTCCGGACCCGGTGGCGGACGCGACGAGGACGACCGCGACCGTCCCGGAGCCGCGCCGCGCGATGGCCCGCGGGCTTCGACTTCGGAGCGTGTACGCGGTTGGCACCTCTGTTGGTATCAGCGTTGCTATCAGGGATCGAGAAACCCGGCCGCTTGGCCGGGTTTCACGCTCAGATGTTGGTCGGGGCGGCCGGATTTGAACCGACGACCACTAGTCCCCCAGACTAGTGCGCTACCAGACTGCGCCACGCCCCGAGTCCCGGAGTCTACACCGGGCGGACCGATGCCCCGCTGCCGGGCTCAGACCTGCGGCATCGCGGCCTGGGCCTTCTTCACAGCCTCGTCCGGATACTCGTAGTCCTCGAGCGTGCCGGCAAGGTACTTCTCGTATGCCGACAGGTCGAAGTGGCCGTGGCCGCACAGGTTGAACAGGATCACCCGCTCCTCGCCCTTCTCGCGGGCATCGATCGCCTCGTCGATCGCGACCTTGAGTGCGTGAGTCGGCTCGGGCGCCGGCAGGATTCCCTCGGTCCGGGCGAACTGGACGCCGGCCGCGAAGCTCGCCAGCTGGTGGACGCTCCGCGCCTCGATCGAACCGAGCTCGAGGAGGTGTGACACGAGCGGCGCCATGCCGTGGTAGCGCAGTCCGCCGGCGTGGATCGGGTCGGGGATGAAGTCCGACCCGAGCGTGTGCATCTTCACGAGGGGCGACATCTTGGCTGTGTCGCCGAAGTCGTAGGCGTAGATGCCGCGGGTGAGCGACGGCGCGGCCTCGGGCTCGGCCGCGATCACGCGATATGACCGCCCGCCCCGGAACGTCCGGCCGAGCCACGGGAAGGTGAGCCCGGCGAAGTTCGAGCCGCCACCGGCGCAGCCGATGATCACGTCGGGCTCTTCGCCGGCCATCGCCATCTGCTCGATCGACTCCTGTCCGATCACCGTCTGGTGGAGCAGGACGAAATCGAACACCGACCCGAGCGAGTACTTCGTCCCCGGATGCGTGACGGTGTCCTCGATCGCCTCGCTGATCGCGAGCCCGAGCGAGCCCGTATGGCCGGGCGTCTCGGCGAGGACCTTGCGGCCGTACTCGGTGTCGGGCGACGGGGACGCGACGATCTGGGCGCCGTACGTCTCCATCAGGTTCCGCCGGTACGGCTTCTGGTCGTAGCTCGCCCGGACCATGTAGACCTTGATCTCGAGGTCGAACGCGGCGCCGGCGAACGCAAGGGCGCTTCCCCACTGGCCGGCGCCCGTCTCGGTCGCGAGCCGGGTCACGCCCTCGTTCTTGTTGTAGAAGGCCTGGGCGATCGCCGTGTTCGGCTTGTGGCTGCCCGACGGGCTCCCGCCCTCGTACTTGTAATAGATGTGGGCAGGCGTCCCGAGCGCCTTTTCGAGCCGATGGGCCCGGTGAAGCGGCGACGGCCGGTAGAGCTTGTAGACGTCGCGGACGGGATCCGGGATCTCGATCTCGCGATCCTGGCTGACGACCTGCTTGATCAGCTCCATCGGGAAGAGCGGCGCAAGATCGCCGGGCCCGATCGGCTGGCCGGTCCCCGGATTCAGG
>JACCVQ010000232.1 GCA_013698095.1 Chloroflexota bacterium | reverse complement strand
CGCGGCGCCTGAGCGCGCGGCGCCTGAGCGCGCGGCCCCGGAGGGCGCCACACCTGGCCAGATACCCATGCAGGGACTGGTAGGTGTGATCGGCGCGGCCCAGCGAGGCCAAAGCACTTCGTGTCGGGCGGCAATTAGCCCTCGAAGACTAACTCACGTCCCGCGCCGGGTGGAGATCCGCCAGTATCCAGCCGAAGTGTCCCTGGGTGAATGTTTGGCAGGTTGTGACGCTCGGGCATCGGACGACTGTGGCGCGACGAGCCCGGGCGCGCCGCCCCGATCACCAGCGAGGCCGCGACGGAACCCTAGAAGAAGGTCGAGGTCCAGGGCGGACGGTCGGTCGCGAACAGGGCATCAGCCTCGGCGAGTGCGCCCGGGCGGTGCTCGTCGAAGCCGCGGGCCAGGACGGCGTCGCGCAGGCGCGTCCCGCCAAGATATGCCGCCCCGAGTGCCGCGCCATTGAGGGTCAGGTCCGGCTCGGCGTCGGTGGGCTGGGCCGTGGCGCCGTCCGGCGACGCGTCGAGCGCGACCCGCACCCGCGCCGCCGTGGAATCGGTCTCGCCGCCGTCGCGCACGATCGCCTCGAGAACGAGCGAGCGGCTCCGCTCGTAGGTTCGTGCCGCGAGCGCGCGCGGGATGTCGAGCAGCTTCACCCACATCCCGTCGCCGACGTCCGACATCACGGCCGCCCGAGCATTGGCGAGGAGCCATGGCAGCCGCTCGGCCGGGCTGCGCTTCTCGGCTTCGATCCTCGTCACCCAGTCGATCGAGGCGAGGAACCGCCACAGGCCGGCGTAGGCGTCGTCGGTGAGGGCGTGGAGCTCGTCGAGGATCAGCTTGTTGCGGGGCTGGCGCTCCACCCACTTTCCCTCGACGTGGTAGCGCGCGTAGCCGTCGACGGAACCGGCGCCATCGCGGTGGACGACCAGGAATCCCTTCCACGGTGGCCCCCACGCGGTCCCTTTCCCGAAGTCTTGCGCCCACATGATCGGTCGCCGCCAGATCTCTCCGGCCTGGCGCGCCCGCCACGCGTCGAAGATCCCGATCGCAATGTCGCGACCGGCGTCGTCCGACGGCAGCAGCTCGACCGAGCCGGCCGGCGCGACCGCCGGATGGAGCTCCGCAGCCGCGGCATCCAGGGTCCACGTTGCGGATGTCGTCGCCGCTCCATACCCGAACCGCCCATAGATCGGGAACTCCGAGGCGTAGAGCAGGGCGACCACCTCCCCACGCCCTCGGGCAGCCGTCGCCTCGGCCGCGGTCAGCTGGCTGAGGATTCCGCGCCGGCGATGGGTCGGGAGGACCGTGACGCCGGTGACGGCAGTCCCGCGAACCTGGGCCAGGCCCGGGACGGTCAGCTCGGTGGGCCAGGTCCGAAGCGTCCCCGCGATCCGTGATCCGTCGTACGCCCCCCATGTCCGCCGCAGGTCCCAATGCGGACGGACCTCCGCGGCAATCGCTTCGTGATCGGGTCGTTCGAGGAAGCCCGTGCTGGCCGTATCGACCCAGGGGACCAGCTCGTCGTCGGAGATGGGGCGGACGTCGATGGGCATCGGCGGACAATACCAGCCAGCGAGGGCGATCCCGTCAGCGTCGGACCGGAGCGTCCGAGAGGGCCGAGCACAGGAGGACATCGTGGCATTGAGCAAGCACCCAGTAAACGTCGAGGTCCACGATCAGGCGCCGCTCGGGGCACGGGTCGCCGACCGCGTGACCGGGTTCCTCGGCAGCTGGCGTTTCATCATCGTCCAGACGATCGTCGTGGCGATCTGGATCGCAGCGAACGCCTACCTCCTGAGCCGGCCGTTCGACCCATATCCGTTCATTCTGCTCAATCTCGCCTTCTCGACCCAGGCGGCGTACGCGGCGCCGCTGATCCTGCTGGCCGGCAATCGGGCGGCCCGGCGCGACCGGCTGACCCTCGAGCACGCAGCCGCCGAGGCCGACATCGAGGACGAGCAGAACCGCCGACTCCTCGAGGGCAATGTCGAGATCCTCACGCAGATCCAGGCGCTCGAGCGGCGGATCCTCCAGCTCGAGGGTTCGATCCTGGCGGCGATCGACGGCCGACCCGGGCCGACCTGAGGGACAAGCCGCGAACGCGCCGAACGACGACCCGGGTGACCGAGTCGTCGTCGTGCGTGGTGGACCGGCACCGGTCGAGCCGGTGCTCGGCGTGGGAGAGCCGCGCAACGCGGCCGCCGTCGGTCAGACGCCGGCCGGGCGCTCCTCGGTCGAGCCGTTGCCGGCACTGACGGTCTCGCCGACGTCGGCAAAGGTGTCGGGCCACGTCTCGGCCTCGAGCGTCGGACGGTTCTGGTCCGGCTCGGGGAGCAGGCTGCCGAGATCGGCGTCGTTGTCGTACGCGACGGGCAGGAGCTCCTCGCCGGTGATCCTGGCCTTCAGGCGATAGGCGGTGTCCTTGACCTTCATCGTGGCGTCAGGGGACGTGATCAGCCACCACGCGGCGGCGATCATCGAGCCGACGGCCAAGAACGCGGCGACAGGCAGGATCGGGTTGGTCCGCTTCCGGCCGGGAAGGCGGTCCTCAACGGCCTTCGGCAGGTCGATCTTGTTGATCGCCTTCTCGATCTGGCTCAGGCGATCCTCGACGGCCTTTGGGAGCTCGACCTTCGAGAGGTCGACGTCCGGCATCTCGATCTTCTTCGGCATGCGATCGCTGATCGCGTTCTGGATGTCGTGGCGGTTCAAGTCACGAAGTCCGTCCGGGAGCTTGATCTCCGGGAGGCGGATCTCCGGCAGGGAGATGTCAGGCATGGGGGCTCCTTCACGTGAGTGTGCTTGAGACCAGCGTGCAGGTCAGCCCATCACGGGCCGACCCGTCCCTGGCACGGTGGGGTTGCAGGTCCATCGCAGCCGGTCCGGGCACGGTCACGACCGCGCCGTGCCCGCTACGATCGCCGTCATGGCGATCCGTCGCAGCGCCGGCATCCTCCTGTTCCGCCGCCCGCCTGACGGGCCGGAGTCCGGCAGCGGGGCCGGGCCGGAGGTCCTGCTCGGCCACCCCGGCGGACCGTTCTTCAGCAAGCGCGACGAGGGCCACTGGTCCATCCCCAAAGGCGAGCCCGACAGCCCAGACGACGACCTCCTCCTCGTCGCCCGGCGTGAGTTCGCGGAGGAGACCGGCCACCCGGCGCCCGCCAGCCAGCCCGACGGCAGCCCGCCGATCGAGCTCGGCACGATCGTCCAGAAGGGCGGCAAGGTCGTCCACGCCTGGGCGCTCGAGGGCGACCTCGACCCGGCCACTGCAGCCTCGAACGAGTTCGAGATGGAGTGGCCGCCACGGAGCGGGCGGCGCCGCTCGTTCCCCGAGATCGACCGGGTTGCGTGGTTCGCCCCAGCCGAGGCGCGGCGCCGGTTGAAGCCGACCCAGGTGCCGCTCGTCGACCGGCTGGTCGAGATCCTCGGACGGACCGAAACCTGACAGCGTCTGACGTATTCGGCGGCGATCCTCAACGGGTGAGCGCCCCACCATCCGACGCGACCCCAGAACCCCGCCGCGCGGCCCGGGAGATCAGTCGCGCCGTCGCCCGGCGCTACCTCGCAATCCACCATTTGCTTGCCCCGCCGCGCGCGGTCACGCCAGGCCCGACCGGGATCCTGGAGGTCTTCGACCGGCTCGGCTCCATCCAGTTCGATCCGATCGAGATCGCCGGCCGGAACCATGACCTGGTGCTCCTGGCCCGGGTCGCCGAGTACCGCCGCGACATGACGGACCAGCTCCTGTACGAGGAGCGCTCCCTGTTCGAGACGTACAACAAGGGCCTCTCGCTCGTGCCGACCGCCGAGTTGCCGTGGTACCGGGTGACCTGGGACCGGGCTCGGGTCCGCCACGAGGAAGAGGCCTTTGCGACCCACGCCGATCTCGTCGACGAGCTGCTCACCCGGATCCGCGAGACGGGCCCGATGTCGTCGATCGACATCGCACCGCGGGCCGCGATCGATTGGTCCTGGCGGCCGACGAACCAGGTCCGGGCGATCCTCGAGGGTCTCGCGGAGGCGGGCATCCTGGGTCTCGCCCGGCGCGATGGCAATCGGCGCGTGTACGACCTCGTCGAGCGGCTCTTTCCTGCCGAGCTGCTGGCCCGCAAGACGCCGGCGAGCGAGCAGTTCCGCCACAAGCTCATGTCGCGCTTCCGCGCTCATGGCCTGCTCGGCCATCACGGCAACATGGAGATCTGGCTGGGCGCCTCGCCGTGGCTCGCGCTCGGCGACGAGGACGGTCTGGAGCTCAAGACCAAGGGCCGGCGCCAGCTCCACGCTGCGCTCGTCGACGACGGTTCACTCCTGCCGGTCGCGGTCGAGGGTATCCGCGGCCTGCGCTACATCCCGGCCGATTCCCTTGAGTGGCTCGACCGGGCCGAGCGTGAGGTCGCGGCCGGTGCATCACCGGGCTGGCAGGCGGGCGGCCCGGGGGTCGCGTTCCTGGCGGCGCTCGATCCGCTCGTCTGGGATCGCGACCTGCTCCGGAGCCTGTACGACTTCGACTATGTCTGGGAGGTCTACGTCCCCGCTGCCAAGCGTCGCTGGGGATACTACGTCCTGCCAATCCTGTTCGGCGATCGGCTGGTGGGACGGATCGAGCCGCGGATCGAGCGGCGGGCAAACGTGCTCCGGATCGTCGAGGTCTGGTGGGAGGACGGCTTCGACCCCCTGGCGGCCGAGGGCTTCATTTCTGCGTTCGCCGCCGCGATCGAGGCCCATCGGGCGTTCGGCGGAGTCGACCGCGTCCAGTGGCCGCGGACGGCACGGCTGCGCTCGCTGGTGGCGGCGGTCAGGGCGCGCGAGCGTCCGTTGCCGAGCCGGGGCGGCGCTCGCGCGATGGCCGCCTCTTGGCTGCCGGCGGCGATCGAGGCGCGCTAGCCAGGCGAGGCGCGCTGGCTAGCGGAGATCGACGCTCTTCATCGACCAGGCTCCCTGGTTGCCGCGCTTGTCTCGGGCGGCGACCCGGAACTCCGTCAGGCGGCCCATGTGGACCGTGAAGTTCGTGTAGGTCAGGGTCGTCAGCGTGACCGCGGTGGACCAGGCGCCACCGTCGATCCGGCGCTGGATGGTGAAACCGGCCAGGCCGGCCGTGAGGACCTGGAGCTTCGGGTCATAACCCGTCCAGGTGAGCCTGGCGCGACGAGTGGTCGCGGTCGTTCCGGAGCTGAGGGCTACTCCGGCGACGGTCGCCCGGGCGGCGGTCCGATCCGGGCCCTTGAGATAGACCGCGGTCCACATCTTCTTGCCGGTGGCCGGATCGATCGCAAGGCCCACTCCGACGTAGTTGTAGTCCTTCGAGATGACGATCGCCTTGTGGCCGGGCGAGTTCATCCACTGGCGGTTGGCCGCGCTGACCGTGGAGTCCATCGGGTAGTTGTTCCAGGCGATGATCTCGCCGGCGTTGTACCAGGTGATCTGCTTGGCGGTCAGGATCGAGAAGACGTTTCCGCCTCCGGGAATGGAGTGGCTGAAGTAGTTCCTGGCGATCATGTCAGCCGAGCGCGCCCGGGCGATCGCCATGAGCCGCGAGTCGATGAAAACCGGGACGAGGCCGAGGGCCCGGCGGTTGGCGTTGAGCGCCTGAACCATCGCGGCCTCGGCCGCCGAGATCGTGGCCGCACTGACCGGCGCAATGGTCGTCGCAGCAGCGCCTGCCGGCGCGACGACGGCCAGCGCCAGAGCGGCGACGAAGGAGAGCGACGCGAGGCGCCGGAGGCCGGACGTGCGGGTCATGCGGTTCATGACCGAACCATCCCGGATGGCCGCGGCCGGCGGTATGGGTGAGGCGTCCCGGGCAGCCCCGGCGATTGGTACGGTCCTCTCTCTACGCCGTCGGACGCAGCGTCACCACCCCTCCGGCCCGGACCTGTCGGGACCGCACCGGACCCGATGGGCCACCTGTGGGACCATCGGTTGGAGCAGCGGCCGCGATCGGTCGCCGGCTCAATCCACGCCCGGCGGCCGGCCGAGCCCGGCTTCGGCCGCTGGAGCGGACCGGACTCGGCCGCGAACCCGACGGAGGATCACCCACCATGGCGACGACACGACGGGCGACCGCGACCTGGAGCGGCGACCTGCTTTCCGGCAAGGGCACCGTGACCGCGACGACGACCGGCATCTTCCGCGACCAGCAGACCACCTGGGCAGCGCGCACCGCCGAGCCCGAGGGCGTCACCTCCCCTGAGGAGCTCCTCGCCGCGGCTCACGCGTCGTGCTTTTCAATGGCCTTTTCGAACGTCCTCGCCAAGGCCGGGACACCGCCGACCCGCGTTGATGTCGAGGTGAGCATCTCGGCCGACAAGCGCGAGGCCGGGTTCACGGTGCTCAGCGCCGCGATCGTCGTCCGCGGCACGGTGCCTGGCGCGACGCAGGAGAGCTTCGCCGCGGCGGCCAACGAGGCCAAGGACGGCTGCCCGATCTCGCGGGCGCTGAAGGGCAACGTCGAGATGTCGGTGGAGGCGACCCTCGAGGGCTGACCAGCACGGCGCCGGACGAGTTCGCCGGCGACTGGTTGCGAAGTTCGGGGTGGGGCCGCTCACTCGCGCGCGGGCCCGTGCCCGGGGCCCTGGGTGCCGGCGTGGCGCTCAGCCGTGCGGCGGCGCGATCGTCAGGAGACGCCGGGGGTTGCCGATCGTGATCGTCCGGATGTCGGACTCCGAGACGCCGGCTTCGCGAAGACGCGGCAGGAAGGACTCGGCGAGGTAGGTGTAGCCATTGCCGCCGTAGCGCCGGAGCTGGCTGTCGTGGCAGACGTCCTGCGACAGGAGGAGTCGCTCGGCGTGGCCGCGCGCCAGCAACGCGACAAGGATCTCGACGATCCGCCCCTCGCCGTGGCGCTCGAGCGGGGTGAAAGTCATCCCGAGGAAGTCGAACTCGACCGTCGCGCCGCGATCCACGATCGCGAGGTGGTAGTCAAGCGCTGGGTAGGAGTCGGCATGCCCGATGACAACCCGGGTCAAGTCGGCGCCCTCGGCGGCGAAGACGTCGAGCTGGTCAAGCCCGACCGCGGACTGCACGGCGTGGGTCGTGATCGCGAGGCCGGTCCGTCGGGCGGCCCGGGCGGCGGCCCGATGGACACGCTCTTCCTGGGCGCTGAGCCATGGCTTGTCGGTCCCGATCTCGCCAATGACTCCAGACCGGATCCCGGTGTCCCCCACCCCGCTGGTCGCGTCGCGGACGATGACATCGGCGAGGGCGTCGACGGAGCGCCGATCGATCAGGGCCTCAGGCGGGTAGTGGGCCCCTCGATACCAGCCCGAGCCCATGACGACATGGAGCCCGGTGGTCCGTGCGAGGCCGGCCAGCCAGTCAGGGTCGCGCCCGACACCGTCGAGGGTCAGGTCAACGATCGCGCCGCCGCCCGCCGACCGGAAGGCGGCCAGCTCGTCGCTGATCAGGGGCTTGTCCCGACGCAGCTCCCAGTAGTCCCAGCGATTCGGGATGTGCCAGAGAGCGATCGCCGTGTGCTCATGGGGCAGGACCCAACCGAGCTCTGCGGGATCGATCGGGCCGAGGACGGTCTGGACCCGGCCGGCGGGGGTGCCCGTGGCGCCGGACGTCGCTGGTTCGTTGCGCCCGGTCACGGGGCCGCTCGCCTGGCCCGGGCCGACTCGTACGGCTGGGGTGCGGCCGGCACGATCGGCTCCGGCATCGCCGCATCCCGCGCGGCAAGCAGTGTCTCGATGACCGCCAGGACGCGCCGCTCGGCGTCGGACCGACGGTACGCGCCGCCGGCCTCGGCCGCCTCGATCAGCATCCCGTCGAGGAGCGCCGCCAGCGCGTGACCGACAGATGGAATGTCCAGCCAGCCGGGCAGCTCCCCGCGCAGCACGCCCTCCTGGAGGACGAGAACGACGGCCGTCACGGTCTCCCGTCGGCGGCGCAGGAGCATCTCGCGGATCGCGGGATCGGTGTCGGCCTCCGCCCAGGCCTGGAGGATCAGGAACCCGGAGCCGCGCTCCGACTGCTCGACCGCGAGGTTGTCGAACCAGAATCCGACCGCTGCGGCGATCCGGTCGCGATAGCCACTGACCGCGGCCAGCCGGCCGCCGAGCTGGGCAAGCTCCTGGTCGGTGATCAGGTCGCAACCTGCAAGGATCAGGTCGGACTTGCTCCGGAAGTAGGTGTAGATCGCGCCGACCGACAGCCCGGACTCGCGGACGATGTCCTGCATCGTCGCCCGATGGAAGCCGCGCGTGGCAAACACGGCGAGAGCCGCCCGGACGATCCGGTCGCGGACCTCCTGTTCGTGCTCGGCGCTGACTCGGGGCACTCGGCCCTCCCTGCAAAGAGAATGACTGCTCGGGGCAGACTAGATGGGAAGCTCTCACGATGCAAACACCATTGACATTCGTCGCATTGACAAAACGAATGACCATTCTCTATTGTCGCCGGGTCACGGATTGGCACATGCCTGCCACCGAACCGACCGAAGGGGCTCCCGATGCTGTTCTCTCGCTGGGGCGCGTTCGTCTATCGCTTCCGCAAGCCGATCGCCCTGGTCACGATCGTCCTCGCCGTCGGGTCGGCCAGTCTCGCGGCGAGGGTCACCGACTCCCTCGTCTCGGGCGGCTGGACCGACCCGCATTCGGAATCCGCCGCGGTCGCCACCCGTTTGGCCGATGAGTTCGGGGCCGGGCGCGGCTCGATCGTGGCCCTGTTCGAGGGTGACGACACGACGGACGCCCGGTCCGAGGCATTCCAGCAGCAGATCTCGACCTCCCTCACCCGCCTCGCATCGGACCCGATCGCCGACGGCGTGATCGGCTTCGCCCAGACCCAGGACGACCGCTTCATCTCGACCGACGGCCACTCCGCGTACGCGGTCGCTCGCCTCACGATCACCGACGAGGCGTCCTCGAACGAGATGCCGACGATCCGCGCCTTGATCGACAAGCCTCCCACCACCACGAAGCTCAGCCTCGCCGGCGTTGGCCCGTTCACCGAGGACCAGGCCCACCAATCCGAAAAGGAGCTGGTCCAGGCGGAGATCGTGTCTGGCCCCTTTGCGCTTGTGATTCTGCTCGCCGTGTTCGCATCGGTCGTCGCCGCGGGCCTGCCGCTCCTCGTCGCGGGCCTCGCGATCCCGACGACCCTCGCCGGCGTCTTCCTTGTCGCCCAGACGACCGAGCTCTCGATCTATGTCCAGAACGTGGCGACGATGCTCGGCCTCGCGCTGGCGATCGACTACTCCCTCTTCATGGTCAGCCGCTTCCGGGAGGAGCTCCGCCGGGGCCGCACGGTCGCCCAGGCGGTCGAGACAACCGTCGCGACGAGTGGCAAGGCGGTGGCCTTCTCCGGTCTTGCCGTCGCGATCGGCCTGAGCGGCTTGCTCCTCTTCCAGCCGGCCGCCCTGCGGTCGTTCGGGATCGGCGGCTCGATCGTCGTCGCCTCGTCGGTCTTCTATGCGCTGACGTTCCTGCCGGCCGTCCTCGGCATGCTCGGCCACCGAGTCAACGCGCTGAGCCTGTCCGGCCTGTTCGACGCGATCCGGCGCCGGCTCGGCCGGCCGGTTGCGGCCCGCGTCAGCGATCCGAGCCGATCGCGCTGGGCCCAGGTCGCCCGTGCCGTCATGGCCCGCCCGCTCGCGTTCCTGATCCCGTCGGTCCTGTTCCTGCTCCTTGCCGGGGCCCCGTTCCTGCGCCTCAGCCAGGGCATCCCGAACGCCTCCACCCTGCCCGAGGGTCTCGAGAGCCGCGACGCCGCGGTCACCCTCTCGACCGACTTCGCCAAGGGCGAGACCTCGCCGATCGCGATCCTCGCCACGGTCAGCGGCGAACCCCTGAGCGGCGCCAACATCGCCACCCTCATGGGCTTCGCCGCCGCCGTCGACGCGGTCGATGGGATTGACCGGATCGAAGGCCCGTTCGCGCTCACGGATCCCGCGACCGGCGCGGCGATGACGCCCGAGCAGCTCGCCGCCTTCTATGCCGCCCCGGCCGACAAGCTTCCACCCGCATTGGTCGCCGCCCGCGACCAGCTCAAGGACGCGTACGTCCGCAAGTCGACGGTCCGGATCGATGCCATCAGCTCGCTCGACCCCGTCAGCCCGGCCGGCGGTGCGGTCATCCCGCGCGTGCGCGCGGTCGAGACGGCCGGTGTCACGAGCCAGGTCGGCGGGCTCGCCGCCGAGGGCAACGACTTCATGGTCAGCCAGGCCAACACGGTCCCGTACGCCGTTCTCGTCACGCTCGTCGCCAGCGGGCTGATCCTGTTCCTGCTGTTCGGGTCGGTCGTGATCCCGCTCAAGGCGATCGTGATGACCCTCCTGTCGATCAGCGCCAGCTTCGGGGCCCTCGTCTGGATCTTCCAGGACGGCAACCTCTCGAACGTCCTCGGCTTCACCTCGCCCGGTTTCACCGTCGCGGGCAACCCGATCATCATGTTCAGCATCCTGTTCGGCCTGTCGATGGACTACGAGGTCCTCCTGCTGTCGCGGGTCCAGGAGGCCTATCGCCGGACCGGCGACAACACCGCCTCGGTCGCCGAGGGGCTGTCGCGCACGGCCGGCGTCATCACCGGCGCGGCGCTGATCATGGTCGTCGTCTTCTCCGCGTTCGCCCTGGCCGAGTCGATCACGATCAAGAGCATCGGGGTCGGCATGGCGATCGCGGTGTTCGTCGACGCGACGATCATCCGGGTGCTCCTGGTCCCGGCCACGATGCGCCTGATGGGTCGCTGGAACTGGTGGGCGCCGGGGCCGCTCGGGCGCCTGGCCGATCGGCTCGGATTCAGCCACGCCGAGGACGCGGCGGACCGGACGGACGGGGCGGACGAGGACGGACCGACCGATGGCGCGGGCGACGGGCGCGTCAGCCGACCCGCCCCAGGTCTCGCCCGGTCGTAGACTCCTGCCGAGGGCACCCGTCCGCACGCCCGGGTCGGCCCAGGTGGAGGGTCAGATGAACAATCGAACGCCGGCCGAGCCCCGGATCCGGGCATGGGTTTGGCGCTGGGGCGACGACGAGCAGCGGCGCCCGGGATTGCCCTGGATCGGCATCTTCCTCGTCGTGTTCGGCGGTCTGCTGCTGATCGAGCGGGCGCTGCCGGATTACCGGCGGCTCGGCGACGTCGCGGTCCTGGCGGCAGGGCTCGCATTTCTGGCGGCGTGGCTCATGCGGCGGGGCACGATCGCCCTCTACGCCGGGGCCTTCCTGACCGCCCTCGCTGCGCCGGGCACGATCGAGGCGCTCGGGGTCGCGCTTGGGCCGGGCTGGGGGATGCTGTGCTTCGGGCTGGCATTCCTGTTCATTGCCGCGATCCGGGCCACGCAGGGTGGCGGTGTCGGCTGGCAGGCCCTGTACGGCGCGATCCTGGCGGCGATTGCCGTGTCCGAGATCGTGCGGCCGGACCTGGCCGGCATCGCCTGGCCGCTCGTCCTCGTCGCGATGGGGATCCTGCTGCTTGTCCGCGGCGGCGCTCGAGCTAGCGGCGGGCGCTCGAGCTAGCGGCACGGCTCGAGCCAGCGGCCGCGATCGAGCCAGCGCGGCCCCTAGGCCACCGGCCGATCCGTCGGGAGAGCGAGGCCGATCTGGGTTTCTGCCGGCTCCGGGCGCCGGATCGCGATCGTCGTCCCGACGGTCTCGGCCGGTGCCGCAACGATGTCCGTCCCGATCAATGTGGCATACCACTCGACGACGGCCGGGTCGAACTGACCACCCGTGTGGCTGACGATCTCGTCCCAGGCCTGGTCGAGCGCGATCGCCCGCCGATATGGCCGATCGTTCGTCATCGCGCTGAGGGCGTCGGCGACCGCGATGATCCGGGCGCCAATCGGAATGGCGTCGCCGCCGAGCCTGGACGGGTAGCCGCGACCGTCGTGCCACTCGTGGTGATGACGGACGATCCGGGCGATCTCGCCCATTGCCTCGTGGGTCGAGACGATGTCGCCGCCGATATCGGCGTGGCGCTGCATCTCGACGTACTCGTCGGGCGTCAACGGACCGGGCTTCAGGAGGATCCGGTCGGCGATCGCGATCTTGCCGATGTCGTGGAGGTAGCCGCCGATCCGAATCGTCGTCTGGTCGAGCTCGGACAGGTCCATCAGCCCCGCGATCCGCTCGCCCATCCAGCCGAGCTGCCGGCAGTGCTCGCCGGTCTCCAGGTCGCGCGCCTCGATCGCAGCGGTCAGGGCGAGGGCGACGCCGTCGAGGATCGGCGTGACGTACTGGTACTGGAGGGCGGCTCGTCGAATCCTGGTCCGCTGCAGGGCAGCGCTGATCTCGGCCTGGAACTCCTGGCCGGTGAAGGGTTTGAGGAGCATCCCGGACGCTCCGTCGCGGAGGGCCCGGATCGCGTTGTCGACGGACGCGTTGCCACTGGCGACGATGACCGGGATCTCCGGATCCCGGGCGCGGATCTCGGCCAGGAACGCATGCCCGTCCATGCCCGGCATCCGGATGTCGGTCACCACCAGGTCGAATCGTTCCGCATCGAACAGGGCGAGCGCCTCGATCGGCCCGGGCGCTGTCGTCACATCACAGCCGAGACGCTCGAGGAGCCGGCTCATGAGACTGAGAACGACCGGCTCGTCGTCCACGCACAGGACGTGCGTGACCGAGGCGCCTGTCCGGTTTCGCCGCCCGATGGAACGGATGGTCATCTTGCGATGTCCTCCGACGCAACGTCAATCGCTGGGTGCGACGTGGCTAGGGGGACGCGGATCTCGACCGTCGTCCCCAAGCCTGGCGAGCTGCTGATCGTGATCTTGCCACCGAGTCCGGCGACGAGTCCATTCGCGATCGACAGCCCGAGCCCCGTCGCCGGCCCGGCGGGCCCCGATTCGGGCCAGCCAGAGTGGAACGGCTCGAAGGCGAGGCGTTGGGCGGCCTCATCCATGCCGGTCCCGTCGTCAGCGACCGTGATCACCACGTCGCTGTCAGCGCGCCCTCCCGTGACGCGGATCCGGCCACCCGCCGCAGTCGCCTGGCAGGCGTTGGCGAGCACGATCGAGATCGCTCGCGCGATCGCTCCGCCATCAAGGAAGAGGGGCTCCATTGGTTCGCAGCTGTCGTCGATCTCGGTCCCGCTGCACACGCCCGACATTCGGGCTGCGGCCGCCGTTCGCTGGACGAGCGCGGCCAGGTCGGTCGACTGGAGGCGCGGCGGGCGCGGACTCGCAAGATCGCGCAGGGAGCTGAGGATCCGGCGCGCCCGGAGCGCTTCGAGCCGGATCGTCTCGACATCGGGCCGCGATGGGTGGTCGGCGGGCAGCTCGGCCAACACCAGCTCGGCATACCCCAGCACGCCGGTCAGAGGATTGTTGACCTCGTGGCCGACGCTCGCCGACAGGGCCTCGACCGCGTCGGCGCGAGCGGCCTTGATCGTCTGGGGCTCCGCCCGGCGACGTTCCTCGAGCTCGCGCCGGAGCTCGCCGACCAGCCGCCGGTTGGCGTAGGTCAGGGTCGTGACGGTCTCGAGCATGAACGTTCGCTCGCGGACGATCAGGCCCTGGCGGAAGATCAGGACGATCGCCCCGGCGAAGACGAGCAGGTGGACGATGAGATCGATCGAGTCCGCCATGGGCGCGAGCAGGAGCAGGAACAGCAGGCTCGCGACCAACGGCCCGGTGATTCGCGACGCCGTGCGAAGGACCGTCAGGTACCGGCCGTTCGTGGAGCGCTCCGTCTGCCAGGTCACCACCCCGAACGCGGCCACGAGCGTGCCGGCGGTGAACAACACGCTCGACACCTCACCGGGATCGGTGAAGGAGATCACTGGGCCAATCGCGCTGAGGTAGGCCAGGCCGAACAGGGCTCCCCCGATCACGAAGGCCGGGCCGCCGCGCAGGGCGAAGGGATTGCCAACGGCCATCGCGGCCACGATGCCTGCCGCGCTGAGCCCGAGGAAGGCCGTCGGATAGACCGCCGCCGCGAAGCTGGCGTAGGTCGGAACGGCGATCAGGTTCGGCCCGAAGACCAGCACGATGAGGGTGGCGACGAGCAGGACGACGAGCGCCCCGTCGAGGAAGACGGCTGCTTCCTCGGCGGCCGACAATTGGCCGTGAACGATGCCCAGAAGGACCGCGATCGATGGGACGACCATCGAGAGGATCAACAGGTCACTGATCGACGGCGCGCTGGCGCTTCCGGTCAGGACCAACAGCGCCCAGTTGAGCGTGGCCAGCATCCAGAGTCCAAGGAACGCCGCCCCTGCTGTACGCACGTCCCGGACTCGGCCGGTCGTGCCGCGCACCGACCAGGCCGTGGCGAGCGCCGCCCCCACCGCGGAGATGGACCAGTGGAGGTTGTCCCAGGCCGGCCGGTCCGCGGGTGAGGCGAGGATCGCGAGGATCACGACGGGCAGGCATCCGACCGCCGTGATCTGGAGGATGCGGACGGCCGGGGACGCCCGCAGCGGCCCGGCGGCTGGTTCGGAGCGCTCGTCGCCGAGCACGGAGGCTGTGACAGTCATGTGTCGCTAGATCGTGGCCCCGGCGGGGTGGGCGTGCCATCACCCGTTTGCGGGGGATTGCGCTACGAGGTTCGGCGTATCGCAATTCGCGTTTCGGTCACCCCACGCCCGAATCAGCGGCGGCCCCATCCCGCGGCCAGCCGATATTCCGAGAAGGACTATTCGCGACAGCGAGCGTTCACCTGCCGATCATTGATGTTGTGAAGGCATCAAACGTGATCAAGTAGCGCCATCTGACCGGGTGACATTCCCGGCAGGCATAAGAGACTCGGTCCGTCCGAACCGGCTCCCAGGGAGTCCTTCCTGGAATACCGCACATGCCCGCGAGCCGCGGATCAGCCGCGAGCGGCCGCGCCCAGCGCGGTCGCCCGCTCGATCGCGATGGCCAGCGTGTCGACGACCTGTTCGAGCTCCGCCTGGGTGACGACGAACGGCGGCCCGAGCAGGATCGTGTCACCGTCGACGCCGTTGGCGTTGCCCGTCCCCGAGTAGACGAGCACCCCAGCCTCGCGGGCGCCGCGGACGATCGCCTCGGTCACGCGGGCGGCCCGCGGGAACGGTCGGCGCGTCGAGCGATCGGCGACGAGCTCGAGCCCGACCAGCAGCCCACGCCCGCGGACCTCACCGACGTGGTCGTTCGTTCCCAGACGCTCGTCGAGCAGGCTGCGCAACCGGTCGCCTTTGACCCGGCTCGCCTCGACGAGCTCCTCCTCGTCGATGATCCGCAGAACCTCTCGGGCAACCGCGGCGCCGGCCGGGGCGTGCGAGTAGGTGAAGCCGTGGACGAAGCCACCGTGGCCGATGACCGCGCTGTGGATTGCGCCCGAGGCCGCCACGAACCCGAAGGGCCAGTAGCCCGAGGTTGCGCCCTTGGCCGCGACGACGATGTCGGCCCGGGTCGCCCAGTGATCGAGCCCGAACCAGCGGCCGGTCCGCCCGAAGCCCGTCATCACCTCATCGGCGATCACGAGCACCCCGTGAAGGCGGCAGACCTCGGCGATGCGCGGCCAGTAATCCTCGGGCGGGATCGCGGCCGCCAGCGTCGCACCGACGATCGGTTCGGCGACGAACGCCGCGACGGATCCGGACCCCGCATCCGCGATCGCGGCCTCCAGCTCCGCCACCAGCTCGTCCGTCGTTGCCAGGGCGTGGCTGTCCGGATCGCCGGCCCGGTACGGGTAGGCGGCGGAGACGTGGCTGAACCGGCCGAGCCACTGCTCGTACGGCCGGCGGAGCGGCGGCCGGCCGGACAGGTCGAGCGCGCCGAGCGAGTTGCCGTGATAGCTCCCCCAGCGCGACAGGACGGTCCAGCGCTCGGTCTCGCCGCGGGCCACGTGGTAGGCCCGGGCAAGCTTGAGGGCCGTCTCGATCGCCTCCGAGCCACCGCTCACCGGGTAGATCGCGGGGTCCTCGACGGGCAGCCGCGGGCCAATCTCGGCGGCGTACGCCTCGAGGGGCTCCGTCGTGAACGCCGAGCCGTGGGCGTAGGACAGGCGGCCGGCCTGGTCGGCGAGGACCCGGGCGATCGACGCTCGGCCATGGCCGACGTTGACCACGATCGCGCCGCCGGCTGCGTCGAGATAGGACCGGCCGGTCGAGTCACGGATCGTGGAGCCGGATGCCTCGACGGCGACCGGCAGATCCGGATCGAGCGAGCGGCGGAACACGCGGCCGGTCATCGTCCGAGTGTACGGCGGCCGCCCGGAACCTCGAGGAGCGCCGGCTCCATCGGGTCCGGCGCGCTTCGATCCACGCCCAACGGAACCGCGACGCCCGGGCCGGTGTACGGACTACGGTTGACCGTGGAGGGCCGTTCCACTGGAAAACGATGGGCGTCGTGACGCCGAACCGGACACCGCTCGCGAGGCGGATCAGATCGAACGCGCACGGAGAGGCGACGTCATGGCCTACGAGGAGCTCGTCCGTCGTCACCAGGAGGTGGCGATCCGGACGGCTCACCTGTTCGCGCCCGACGGCGATGCCGAGGACGCGGTCCAGGAGGCATTCGTCAAGGCCCACGCGGCCCTCTCCCGGTTCCGAGCTGGCGCGCCCTTCCGCCCGTGGCTGCTCCGGATCGTCGCGAACGAGGCCCGCAATCGGCGGAGGTCGGCCGGTCGGAGAGCCGGCCTTGCCCTCCGCTCCGCCGAGGATCGCCGGCCGGGTGACGCGGCCCCGTCGCCCGAGTCGGCGGTCCTCGCCGACGAGCAGCGGGCCTGGCTGCTCGGCGCGGTCAACCGCCTCCGCGACGACGACCGCGACGCGATCGCGGCTCGCTTCTTCCTCGATCTCTCCGAAGCCGAGACGGCCGAGATCCTCGGGATCCCGCGCGGGACAGTGAAGTCGCGACTGTCACGGGCGTTGGCCAGGCTTCGCGAGGGCCTCGGGGCGACGGATGGGCGGCCGAGCGATGACTGACCGGCGGGCGCTGGGGCCCCTCTCCGACGACGAGCTCGTCGCCGCGCTGACGGAGCTCGGCGACGAGCTCGCGATGCCGCCACGCGCGCGCGCCGGGGACGATCCGGCCCTTCGGGCTCGCCAGCGGATCGAGGTCGGCCAGCGAGGGCCGAGCGCTCACCCCGGCTCATGGGCGGCCCTGCGCCGCCGCCCGCTCCGACGGAGTCTCGTCCTCGCCCTGGTCGCACTTCTCGCTCTTGCCGCGGTCGCCGCCGCCATCGGGTTCGGCGTCCCCGGAATCCGGATCGTCTTCGCCCCGCAGGCGTCTGCCGATCCGTCGGGCGGTGCAACGGCGAGCGCCTCGGCCCGGCCCACCGCCCGGCCGGTGGCTGATCCATCCTCCTCGGTCCGCCCGACCGTTCCGGTGCGCCCGCCGGCGAGCGGCGGGCTGCTCGGCAGCGGGCTCGGGCTCGGGACCCCGTTCGCGGTTGCCGACGCCTCGACTGTCGCCGGGCTCCAGATCCGCCTCCCGCCCGATCCGCCCTACGGCGCGCCGGCCGCCGCGTGGTCGCTCGACGGCCGGGTCTCGCTCGTCTGGCCGGCCAGCGACGCCCTGCCGACGCTGCGTGAGCCGGGGATCGGCCTGATCCTGGCCCAGTTCCGGGCGTCCATCAACCCGGGCTTCTTCGAGAAGATTCTCCAGCCCGGGACGGAGATCAATGCCGTCGTGGTCGACGGCGAGGTCGGCTGGTGGATCAGCGGCGCCCCCCACGACCTGATCTTCATCGACCCGTCGGGCGAGCCGGTGTTCGACAGCCACCGGATCGTCGGCGACACGTTGATCTGGGCGCGGCGGGGGGTGACGTACCGGCTCGAGTCAGACTTGGACCGGGCCGCCGCCACCGCGCTCGCGGTATCGCTTCGATGAGGTTGTTTCAAATCCGGTCACCGCGGACTGGAACGACGGCCCCGCGCCTGATCCGTCGCGTTGCGGCCCGATCCGCGCCCAGCGACTTGGAGGCCCAGTCAGCGGGTGGTCGTCACGCGGCGCTGGCCGCGCCGCTGGCGTCCGAAGCGGCTGCGGCCGGGGTGGTCGTCGCGGTTGCCGCCGGAAGCCTGACCAGCTCCTCGAGGGACGTGACGACCTCCTGGGCCAAGTGGTCGCCCGTCTCCGCCCGAATGATCCCCAGCGCCTGCTCCGGATCCATCGCCGCTCGGTAGGGCCGGTTCGCGGTCAGCGCCTCCCAGACGTCAGCTACCGTCACGATCCGGGCGCCGGTCGCGAGGGCCGGAGCGGCGAGGCCGCGGAAGTAGCCGCAGCCGTCGAGCCGCTCGTGGTGACATGCCGCCAACTCGGCCACGCTCGCGAAGGTCGGGATCGGGGCGAGGATGCGCAGGGTCAGCTCGGGATGACGCTGGATCACTGCGAACTCCTCCGGCTCCAGCCGCGACGGCTTGTCGAGGATGGAGTTGGGGACTCCGAGCTTGCCGAGATCGTGGAGGAGGCCGGCCCGCCGCACGTCGACGATCTCTCCGGCGGCCAGACCGAGCGCGACCGCGAGGTGCTCGGCGACCTCGGCGACACGCCGCGAATGGAGGCCGGTGAACGGGCTCTTGGCATCGACGACGTCCGCGAATGCCTCCGCGATCCGATCGATCGCTGCGGTGTCCGCGATCTCCACGAGGCCGTCCGGCTCGAGCTCCATCGTCCGGGTCACGAGGTCGGGCGCGGCGAGGTCGTCGAGCAGACCGCGGCTGGACAGGTCGAGGAGCATCGCGCCCACGTCCGGGTCGTACCAGCTGCCGGTCCGCGCCGCGACGACCCGGATGGCCTCGGCCCGGCCGCGGGTCGACAGGAACACGTCAAGCCCCTGGCAGGCCGCGATGATCCGGGCGAGTGAGTCGATCGCGTCGCCACGCAGGCCGCGCGGCTGGCCGCCCCCGTCCCAATGCTCGTGGACATCGTGAATCGCGACGCCGGCTCGATCGCTGAACCCGGCCTTGCGGGCGATCGAGGCACCCCGCTCGCAGCGGATCTGCTCGATCTGGCGCTGCTCGCGCTGGCCGCTCAACCCGATCCGGATCAGCCGCCGGAGCCGGAGCGGCAATGGCTCGGTCGACGGAAGGTTGCGGATCGTGAAGTTCGCCTGGGCAAGGAGCGAGCGCCCGACCGTTGCCTGGCGGCCTTTCAGGACCTGGTCGTCACCGCCGAAAATGCGGGTGACCGCTGCCGCGTTCGACGAGCAGCCGGCGTCCTTCAGAAACGCGGCGTGAAAGAGGTCGCGCCGATCGGTGGTCGAGAGGCCAAGCCCGTCAGCAACGCGCAGAGCAAGGAAGCAGGTCCGCAGCGAGTGGCCGGGAAGCTGACCTTCGGTCAGGTCGAGGGCGGTCGAGAGCGCGCCAAGCAAACGGCCGGTCGGGATCCCGGCCCGGTCGCCCGGGACGGCCGTCAGTCCGCTGAGGGCGGGTCGGTTAGGGCTGGCGGTCGTGGTTCCGTCCAGGTACCGGATCGTCAGTCGATCGGAGTCGGGTGTCATTTCCTTGATCGTCGCCGTCGGGCCGCGCTGGCGCGCCGGGCCGAAGGTCCCTGAGGGGCGAGCCGGTCGTCAGCGACCGACGGGTTGTCAGCCGGTGTAGGCGCCGCCGGGATCGAGCTCCTCGCGGATCAGGCGCAGCTCCGCGTCCGTCGGTTGCGGCGTCCTGCCGACCGCGGACGACACCTTGACCTCCCAGCCGATCGTTGCTCGGGCCTCGTCGAGTGTTGCCCCAGGGTGGAGGAAGTCGAGGCGCATCTCGCCGGTCTCGTCAAAGTGGTAGATCCCGAGGTCGGTGACGACGACGCTCGGGCCGCGTCCGAGCCAGCCCTGCTCGCGCCGGATCCGTTCGCTCTGCTCGGCCCCGCCGAGGTTGCCCGGGCTCGTCCGGAAGTCGATCTCCTCCACGAAGCTGCGGGCGCTCTGGCGCATGATCACGAACACCTGGCGGGCGTTGATCGCGATCTCGCACGCCCCGCCGCTGCCGGGAAGGCGCGTCGTCGGCTGGTCGTAGTCGCCGATCACCGTCGTGTTGATGTTGCCGAACCGGTCGATCTGCGCCGCGCCCAGGAAGCCGACGTCGATCAGGCCGCCCTGAAGGTAGAACGCGAACAGCTCGAACATGCTGGTCGCGGCCGTGGCGCCCGTGACGATCGTCGGGTCGCCGATGCTCAGCGGCAGGCGGGCCGGCCGGGCGCCGAAGACGCCGGCCTCGTAGACGAGCTCGAGGTCCGGTGCGACGGTTCGCTGGGCGAGGTTCACGGCGATGTTCGGCAGGCCGACGCCGACGAAGCAGACGCGCTGACCGGCCAGCTCGCGGGCAGCTGCCACGATCATCATCTCGGACTTGCTGAACGTGCTGGGATCGGTGGCGGTCACCGGCGGCTCTCCGGTTCGATGCCCGTCCAGCGGCGGCTCTCCGGTTCGATGCCCGCCGACCGGGTCATCCGACGGCCGGGCGCCAGCTGACTGGCCGGATCGGTCCTGCGGGCCGCTGGATTGTCCGCTCGGCGGGCGAACCGCGGGCCGGCGACGCGGCCACTGATCAGATCGCCCGGCCAGTGGATCATTCGACGGCCGGCGTCGGGGCCGACCGTCACAGAGCCCACTGAGTGGGCAGGTCCCGGGCGGGCGGTCAGCGCCTGCGGCGGCCGCGCCGCGAAGATCATGGACCTGTTGAACGTCACGGACTCCGATCCTCGAGTACGTCCAAAGCGCCGGTACATGCGGCCGGCAAGGGAAAATGTGACGCCACATAAGATCGGCACGCCCTGGGGGTGACCTCGTGATCCAGCCATGCATCAGGGCGATTCTCGCCGGGCCCGCGTCGCCGATCGAGCAGAACCCTCGCGCGAACGGTCCTTGAAACCGTCACGGCGCCGGGACCTCGTCGAGGCACGTGAAAACGGTCTTCCCGAGGCGCCGCGCGCTGGCGACCATCCGGTCCGCGCCGTCCGATGGCCCTCCGATCCGGAGACACGCATCGCACCGCTCCAGGACCGCCTCGGCGATCGGGTGGAAGATGGCGTCGTACGCGGATTCCGGGTCGTCGCCATCGGCTTCGGCCGCCTCGATCAGCGGCAGCGCGAACCACTCTCCCAGCACCGGCAGATGGCCCCGTCGATGAAGCGCCAAAGCCGTTGACGTCATCGCATCCACGTTCGCCTGGATCCGTTTGGCGTCCCCGTCGGTTCCGGAGCGGTACGGCCCGGCCACCAGAATCATCAAGGCGTGGCCCTTGCTCATCGGTAGTCCCCATAGTCGACCGACCCCGACGGGGCCGGGCCTGGAGTCAGTGTCGCCACCCGGTCCGGACCCAGCTTCGCGATGTATTCGGCCCGACCGGACACGCCGTACACCCAGTCGCGCAGCCACACCCGGGTCGCGTCCTCGTCGCGCGAGATGGGGTCCCAGTCAAGATAGAACCGGTTGTCGCGGTCGTATGCACCCTGGACGTACGACGGATGGGCGCCGAGCGGCTCGTGAACAACGGCGTCCACGATCAGGCCCGGGATGATCGTCCGGTTGGGATCGGCCCGGATCACCGCCTCGTCGACGACCTCCTCGACCACGACGATCACCCGCTCGGCGGCGAATGCCGCCTCTTTCTGGCAGCCGAGCAGGCCCCAGACCTGGGTGTCGCCGGCGGCCGACGCGCGCTGGGCATGGATGATCGTGACGTCGGGCCGGAGCGGCGGCACCGCGTAGACCGTGCCGTCGCCGTACGGCGACTCGATCTCGCGGATCAGCGGGTTCGCCTTCGGCAGGTCCGTCTCGAAATACGAGCGGAGCGGGAAGAACGGCAGCCGCGCGGCGCCGGCGGTGTAGCGGGCAACCATGCCGAAGTGGCTGTACTCCTCGATCTCGAGCTGCGCTGGCTTCGCCTCGATCCGGCGTCGGATCGCGTTCAGCCCCCCGACGCCCGGGTTGCCGAGCCACGAGAACACGAGCTTGCGGGCGACGCCGGCCGCGATCATCTGGTCGTAGATCAGGTCCGGCGTCATCCGGGCGAGCGTCAGGTCGCGCTTGCCCTGGCGGATGATCTCGTGCCCCGCGGCGAACGAGATGAGATGGGTGAACCCTTCGATCGCGACCGTGTCGCCGTCGCGCACGATGTCGCGAACGGCGTCGGCCATCGAGGCCAGCTTGGACGTGGACACGGGTCAAGTATCGACGACGGGGCGGCAGATGCGCGGATCGCTGGGCCTCAGCCGGCGGCTTCGACGCCGCCCATCGCGTGGGCCGCCTCGGCGGCGTGGAGGATCGGCTGGTCGCTGCCCTCGCCGGCGATGGCGGCAACTGCCTCCCCGAAGATCCGGAGCGCGGTCACCATCTCGGCTTCGCTGACCACAAGCGCCGGCGCCATCCGGACGGACGACTTGCCGCACTCGAGCACCAGCAAGCCGCGCTGGAACGCGGCCCACTGGACCTCCTCGGCGTGCTCGGCGGTGTCGAACTCGACGCCGAGCATCAGGCCCCGGCCTCGAATGTCCCGGACGAGCAACGGGTGGCGCTCGCGGAGCGGCGTGAGACCGGCCACGGCCTGCGCCCCACGTGCGGCGGCGTTCTCGATCAGGCCGCCCTGCAGGAGCTCGATCGTCGCGAGCGCGGCGGCGCACGCCACCGGATTGCCGCCGTACGTGGAGCCGTGGGCGCCCGGGCCCCACGCCTCGAGCAGGTCCGCCCGAGCGACCATCGCCCCGAGCGGCATTCCGCTAGCGATCCCCTTTGCCGTGAGGAGGATGTCCGGCTTGACGCCCCACTGCTCGATCGCCCACATCGTCCCGGTCCGGCCGGCGCCCGATTGGATCTCGTCGGCGATCAGCAGGATTCCGTGCTTGTCGCAGATCGCCCGGAGGCCCTCCAGGAACCCGTCCTCGGGGACGATGTAGCCGCCCTCGCCCTGGATCGGCTCGACGATGATCGCCGCGACCTCGTTGGCCGGGACCAGCTTGTCGAACAGGACCTCGTCGAACCAGGTGAGGCCCTCGACGGTGCCGAACGGTGCGTGGAACACCCCGGGCAGGAGCGGCCCGAAGCCGGCGTGGTACTTCGCCTTCGACGCGGTCAGCGAGACCGCGCCGTACGTCCGGCCGTGGAAGGCGCCGAGGAACGCGACAACGTACGGGCGATGGGTCGCATACCGGGCGAGCTTGATCGAGGCCTCGACGACCTCCGCCCCGGAGTTGCCGAGGTATGCTCGGGCGCGGCCGCCGGCGATCGGCGTCAGCTCGGCGATCCGCTGGCACGTCTCGGCGTAGATCGGGAGGTAGAAGTCGCTGGCGCTGAAGTGGATCAGCTCGCCGGCCTGCTCCTTGATCGCACCGACGACCGCCGGATGCGAGTGCCCGGTCGAGGTCACGGCGATCCCGGCGGCGAAGTCGAGGAACAGATTGCCGTCGATGTCCTCGACCGTCAGACCCTTGCCGCGGACCGGCACGATCGGGTAGGCCCGCGGCAGGCTCGGCGACGTCCACGTCTCGTCGTAGGCCACGTGGGCCTGGGCCTTGGGGCCGGGCACCTCGGTCCGCAGGTCGGGCACGGGCCGATCCCCGGCGAGACGGTTCTGGACGGACGGCACGGAGCACCTCTGGCGCACGACAACCTCGACCGCATACGAAGTATGCAGAGTGGATATTCGTGCCGGAGGATAGCAGAGGGCACGTCGAGCCCGGGACCCAGTGGAGCAGGTCCCGGGCACGACGAGGGCGCGGTCAAGAGCTGGGCCGGGTGCGCGTCGTCCGCGCCGACCACGCCGTCCGCGCGGCCGGCGCCCCGGGTGGTCCGGTCAGTGGCGCGTCGGGACGATCGTCGATCGCTTCCGGGTCGCGACGAAGGCGAGGGCTGCGACTCCGGCCACGGCCACGACGACGACGGCGGCGACGATCCCGACCGGGAGAGAATCCGTGACCGATCGCGATGGCGTCACGGCGGCTGCCGCCACCGCGGGTTGCACCGGTGCGCTGGCCGCAGGGACGAGCGCGACCTGCGAGGCCGGCGGCGGCGATGACCCGCCCTTCATGTGAACGACCGCCGGCCCGGCGCCGGCCGCTGCCGCAAGGGCGATCCCGTCGCCCACCACGATCGTGCCGGCCATCCCGCGGTGGAGCGCGCACGCATAGGGGTAGGTCCCCGGGCGGTCGAACCGGAATGCGACCGTCTCGCCCGGCGCGATCTGGTCGTCGCGGAAGCCCCACTCCTGGTTTGCGCCGGTGAGGAGGTGCAGCGTGTCGTGGTTGAACCACTCGACGATGGTGCCGGGAGCGACGCGAACGACCGTCGGCGCGAACGCGCACGGCATCATCTTGATCTGGGTTTCGTCACCCTCGGACCGGGCAGGGAGGGCTTCGCCGTGGTAGCACGGGTCGCCGGCCGCGACCGGCGTTGCGAAGACCACCGAGCCCAGGATCAGAGCCAGGGCCGCCAGGATCCGGATTGCACGCATGAAACCGTCCTCCGCGCTGAGTCGTGTGACACGACTACACCGCACCGCGGCGGCCGGTTCCAACGCGCCGCCCGGCTTCCGGGTCGCGCCGGCTCAGGCGATTGGCGACATCTGCCGATCGAGGTACAGACCCAGCTTGGTGAGGCTGTCGAGGGCGCCCTCTTCGCGCTGGGGGCTCGAGTCGAGGCCGTCAAAGTACGCACCCTGCTCCGTCAGGATGAGCCTGGTCCCGTCGCCGGCTGGATCGATCTCGATCGTCATCAGTGAGACGGATGTCCGCCGGCCGTCGATGGCCACGTCGTACGAGCTGACGATCCGGCGACCATCGACGATGTCCTGATAGATCGCGTCGTACGTGAACGCCCGGCCGCCCGGCAACGTCCCCGCGAGACGCTCGCGGCCGCCGACCTGGAAGTCGAGCGTGTACTCGTCGGTCGAGGAGAGGAAGTCGTCGCCCTCGCCGAACCAGCGGTTCTTTTCCGGTCGGATCGCCCAGGCCGCGAAGACTCGTTCCGGAGGCGCCGGGTAGATGCGCTCGATGCTGAACGTGCCGTGGCTGACGGATCGACCGATCATGTCTCGCTCTCCCTCGTGCCGGTGGCGGGTGAGTCGTCCTGGGCGAGGATCTCGCCGAGTCGGTTGAGGCGGCGTTCCCAGGTCTGGCGGCGGGCTGCGATCCAGTCCGCCACGACGCCGAGCCGGTCGGGCTCGAGTCGACACGTCCGCACCCGCCCGACCTTGTCGGTGGCGACGATGCGACTGGCCGTCAACACCTGGAGGTGCTGGAGGACCGCCGGCAGCGACATCGGCAGCGGTGCCGCGAGCTCGCTGACCGTCGCCGGACCGCGACCGAGCTGCTCAACGATCCGGCGTCGGGTGGGATCGGCGAGGGCATGCAGCAGGCGGTCGACGTCGCCCGATTGGTTAAGCATCTACTTAACTATCGACCTTTGAATGCGAGCCGTCAAGCCCCGAACGAACGATTTCGGACGCTCCCGACAACCACGGTCGTCCCGACGCCCGGACGATTTCGGAGTCCGAAATCGTCAGCGGGCGCGCGATTGGAGTGAATGTCGACGGCGTACGAAACAGCACGCCTGGCGGCGACGCAGGCTGGGCCGGCAGGCAGGGAGCCGATCAGTCGACGACGGTGTGGCTCTGCTCCCGCAGGAACTGGGCGACGTAGTACATCGACAGGCCGCTCTTGCCGGTCGAGCCCGAGCCCTTCCAACCGCCGAACGCCTGGACGCCGGGCCACGCGCCGGTCGTGGCGCCGGCTCGACGGTTCACGTACAGGACCCCTGCCTGGGTCGTGTCGAGGAAGCGCTGGACCTCGCCGTCGTCCTCTGAGTAGACGCCCGCCGTCAGCCCGTAGACCGAGTCGTTGGCCAGTCGGATCGCGTCGTCGAACGAGTCCACCGCGGCGACCGCAGTGAACGGCGCGAACAGCTCGTCGCGGAACAGGCGATGGTCGGTCGGCAGCCCGACGACGGTCGGCTCGACGTAGAACCCGCGGTCCATCCCCCGATCCGCCAGGTGCTCGCCGCCGGTGAACACCCGCCCGTCGCGGCGCGCCTCGGCAGTCGCGGCCTGATGGCGGTCGACCGCCTTCTGGTCGATCACCGGGCCCAGCCAGTTCTCGCGCAGGAGCGGGTCGCCGATCGTGATCGCCTCGGTCTTCTCGACCAGGAGCCGGACGAGCTCGTCGTGGACCGGCTTCTCGACGTAGACCCGGCTGTTGGCCGAGCACTTCTGGCCGCCGAAGCCGAAGGCCGAGCGCATGATCCCCTCGGCCGCCTCGTCGAGGTCGGCGCTGCGCGCGACGATCGCTGCGTTCTTGCCACCCATCTCGACGATCGTCGGCTTGGGGTAGCGCGCCGAGAACGTCCGGAAGAGATCCATCCCGACGTCGTACGAGCCGGTGAACACGATCCCGTCGATGCCCGGGTTCTCGCGGAGCTCAGCGCCGACGGTGTCGCCCGGGCCCATGACCAGGTTGATCACGCCGTCCGGGACGCCCGCGTCGCGATAGGCCTCGACGAGCTTCACGGCCGACATCGGCGCGGCCGACGAGGGCTTGAAGACCACCGTGTTGCCGGCCAGCATTGCCGCCGCCGACGGGCCGCATGACAGGGCCATCGGGAAGTTGAACGGGCTGATCACCGCAAACACGCCATGCGGCCGCAGGATCGACTTCGTGTGGACCGCCGAGTCGCCGAGGCTGTCCATCGGGTGCTCGTAGAAGTCGTTGTCCTTGGCTGTCTGGGCGTAGTAGCGGATCAGGTCGGCGGCTTCCTCGACCTCGCCGAGGGCCTCGATCCGGGTCTTCCCGACCTCGATCGCCATCAGGCCGCCGTAGACCATCTGGCGCTCGCTGATCAGGTCGGCGGCGCGGTTCATGATCTCGATTCGCTTCTCCCAGCCGAGAGCGAACCACGCCGGCTGAGCCGTGCGCGCGGCGGCGATCGCGTCCTGCACGTCCGCGCGGGTGCCCGTCGCGAAGTGGCCGAGCACGATGTCGCGGTCGATCGGGCTGTGGACCGCGAATTCGGCCTCGCCGTCCCGCTCCTTGCCGTCGACCACGTTGCGGTGATGGCCATCGATGAGCGTCTTCGCCTCGGCGAGGCCCGCCTCGTACTCGCGGTGGAGCTGCTCGTTGTCGGCGCGGAGGGTTGCGTAGGTGATCTTGAGACGCGGCTGCGACTCGGTCGTCATTGGTCGGGAACCTCGGGATCGGATGGGCCTCGGAACGTTGCGGCCAGTCTAGCGCGGCGTCGGCCGCCGGCCGCTGCGAGGCCGGCCCCGGGTCGAAACGCTGTCGCATGCCGTCGCGTCGGTCCGGGCGCGGCGGGCCGACCCGTCGGTCCCGGTCCGCCTCTAACCGTTCGGGGGGTGGCCCGGATCGCGGATCGGGCGCATCCTGACGGCATGTCTCCGTCCCTGCGCGCCCGTCTCGGGTCCGGCCTCCTCGGCCTTGCCCTCCTCGTCCCGATTGCCGCCGCGGCTCCGGCCTCGGCCGCCGCCGCCGACTTCCCGGCCGGCTTCACCGGCTACCACACCTACGCCGAGATGAGCGCCGACCTGTCCGCGGTGGCTGCCAGGTACCCGGCGATCGCTCGCAAGATCGCGATCGGCAAGAGCTATCAGGGCCGGACGATCTGGGCGGTGAAGATCTCCGACAACGTCGCGACCGACGAACCCGAAGCCGAGGTCCTGTTCGACGGCGGCACCCATGGCGACGAGCACATGGGCCTCGAGATGACGCTGAAGATCATGCACTGGCTGGTCGACGGTTATGGCACGGTCAGCCGGATCACGAACATCGTGAACAGCCGCGAGATCTGGATCATCCCGTCGGTCAACCCGGATGGCGCCGCATACGACATCAGCGGCGGCCGATTCCACCTCTGGCGCAAGAACCGCCAGCCGAACGCGGGCACGACCGCGATCGGGACCGACGTCAACCGCAACTTCGGCTACCGCTGGGGCGGCGGCGGACGAACGAGCACGAACCCGGCCGCGATCACCTACCAGGGACCGTTCGCCTTCTCGACCCCCGAAGCTCGCAGCGTCCGTGACTTCCTGGCCGGCCGTGTCGTCAACGGCCGTCAGCAGATCCGGATGGCGATCACCTTCCATGAATACGGCAGGCTCGTCATGTGGCCGTACGGCTACACCACGACGGACATCCCGGCCGACATGACCGTTGACGATTACAAGGGCCTCGTGGCGATCGGCACGAAGATGGCTGCCTCGAACGGCTACAGAGCCCAGCAGGCGAGCGACCTCTACGGTACCTCGGGAACGACACGCGACTTCGAGTACGGGGTCTACCGGATCTTCTCGTATACGTTCGAGCTGTCAGTCAAGGACTACCCCGACGACGCCCTGATCGCATCCGAGACCGGCCGGAACAAGGAGGCGGTCCTGTACCTGATGGAGCGTGCCGGCTGTCCGCTCGGGATCCTGGGCTCGGCCTATCGGATCGCCCGCTGCGGCGCATTCGACGACGACTTCGAGGTGAGTCGTGGCTGGCGGGTGAACATGGCCGGGACCGACACCGCGACTGCCGGGGCGTGGCAGCGCGGCGACCCCGCGCCGACCACCACCGCGGCCGGCCGGAAGCAGCCGGACTCGGTCACATCCGGTCGTTACGGGTTCGCCACCGGGCTCGCCGCGGGCACGTCGCCGGCGGCCAACGACCTCGACGGCGGCCGGACCTCGACCACGTCGCCGACGATCGCGCTGACGGCGAGCGCCGGCCAGAAGCTCCAGTTCCGCTGGTCGTTCGCCCACGACCGGACCGCCAGCGCGGTGGACGAGTTCCGGGTCGAGGTTCTCGAAGGCGCGATTGCGACCGCAGTTTTCGTCTCCAGGGGTGGGGCCTGGGAACGGAGTGCGAGCTGGAATCTTGCGTCGATCGACATGGGGCGTTGGGCCGCCAAGGCGATCCGTCTCCGCTTCTCCGCCACCGACGGCGGCGGGAGCGGGATCGTCGAGGCGGTCTTCGATGATGTCCGGGTGACCCAGCCGCAATAGAGCGCAGTCTCCTTTGGGAGGCGGTGCGCGCCAGCGGGCCCCGGCCGGCCCGCCAGGTCGTCCGAAACCGAACGCCGTCGACAATCATCTCCGTCCGCCGCGATCCGCCGACTTCGGACGAATGCAAGTCGGAGGTCGATCGGACGATGCCGTCGCCGTCAATAGCTGGCCGGGCGCCGGTGAGCCGAGCGGCCGCGTATTCTCCAGCGAGACGCCGCACCGGCGGCCAGCGGAGGACGGGCATGGGACTCCTGGACGGGAAGACGGCGCTGATCTTCGGGGTCGCCAACGATCATTCGATCGCGTGGGGGATCGCCCAGGCGCTCCATGACGCCGGCGCCGAGGTCGGCTTCTCGTCGATCGAGTCGCTGATCGACAAGCGGGTCCGGCCGCTGGCCGAATCGATCGGTTCGACCTTCGTCGAGCCCTGCGACGTCCAGGTCGACGCCGACATCGAGCGCGTCTTCAGCCGCTGGGCGGAGACCCACGATGGTCTCGACATCCTCGTCCACGCCCTCGCCTTCGCCAAGCGCGAAGACCTGACCGGGCGCTTCGTCGACACCTCGCGCGACGGGTTCGCCCTCGCCCAGGACGTGTCCGCGTATTCGCTCGTCGCGCTCACCCGGGCTGCCCTGCCCCAGCTTCGGCGTGGCTCGTCGGTCGTCACGCTGACCTATTACGGGGCCGAGAAGGTCGTCGCCAATTACAACGTGATGGGCGTGGCGAAGGCCTCGCTCGAGGCCTCCGTGCGCTACCTCGCGGCCGACCTCGGTCCCGACGGGATCCGGGTCAATGCGATCAGCGCCGGCCCGATCCGGACGCTCGCGGCGGCGGGCATCGGCGGCTTCAAGGGGATGTACCGCGGCTTCGTGGAGATTGCCCCGCTCCGGGCGAACATCACTCCCGAGGACGTCGGCAAGACCGCCCTGTACCTCGCGTCGGACCTGTCGTCGGCGGTGACCGGCGAGGTGATCTATGTCGACGGCGGCTTCAGCATCATGGGCGCCCCGAGCGGCGATTGACGGTCAGGCGCGCGGCGCCTTCCGGACACGGTCAGCCGGCCCGGGTGAAGTCCTTGACCATCGCCGCGTGGTAGACCCTCGGCCGCTCGCCGACCAGCTCGCCGTCTGCGCCGCAGCCGGCAGCGTCGTCGAGATCGATCCAGGTGGCATGGGCCCGGTTGACGAGGATCGTCTCGAACCGCTCGGTCGTGGGCTCGTCGGCCTTGTCGTAGGTGATCGTGGCATCGCTGAGCGGAACGAGGACGTCGCGACCGGCCAGGACCACAGCCGGGTCGCTCGAGCTCAGCCGGTCCGGCCACCCGACCGGGACATGGAGCGAGCCCGAGACGACGAACCGGGTCAGCCCGACGCGGGCGCGGTGGATGTCCGTCTTGCGGCGCCGCGTCGCGACGCCGCGCCTGCCCGACACGAGGACCGCCACGATCGAGCCGACGGTCACGGTCACGTCGGCGGACTGGACCGGCGCGTCCAGCACGAGGTCGTCGATCTCGGCGGCCCGGATGATCACCCGCGGGACCGAGTTGAGCATGTCGCTGAGGCGGTCGTCGGCAAGCGGGATCACGCCGCGGATCCGGCGATCGGCAGTGAAAGCGATCAGCTCGACTGGCATGGTGGTGCGATCGTGGCCGCTGGCCGTCTGGCGCGACAGGACCCGTTGGTCATGGGACGGCGGGGCACGAACGGAGCCCGCAGCTGAGGTAAAAACGGAGAACGGCCGCGGAGTCGATCCGGGGCCGTTCGAATGTCCTGCGTCGGGGCGAGCCCTACGGCGTGATGCCGAAGCCCGCCAGGAATGCCTGGTCGTCCGGCTGGTCGAGTCGGTACGCCCCGCCCTTGCCGCCGCAGTTGGGGCTCTGGCCCCACGACGTGACGGCGACGACGAGGTTCGACGACCTGTTGTCGAACGTCGGGCCACCCGAGTCGCCGAAGCAGGTTCCGCCGGTGGCGGTGTTGTTCGACAGGACGATGTAGGTGTTGCGAGGCTGGCTGGTCAAGCTGTTGACCTTGGGGTGCGACTGCATCCGCGTGTCGCCGCCGAACTCCTTCTTGCCCTGGATCCGCTCGGTTCCGTAGCCGACGGCCTCGAACCGCTGCGTATTGCGCGGCGCCGACCGGTAGCGCTCGAGGTAGTTGACCGGGGCCAGCGCGCCGTACTTCGAGAGGGTGAACGGCTCGTCGAGGACGATGACGCCCGCGTCGTACAGGTAGAACGCGTTGTCGTCGTACTGTGGATGGGGATATGACGTTGCCCGGTGCCAGGTGGGGCTGCTGTTCAGGAATGCCGCGCGATCCTCGTAGCGCAGGCCGTTCTCATCGCGGCCGTCGTTCGAGCTCGGCGGAAGATTGGCGAAGTCCGGCTCGAGCTCGAAGCTGATCCAGACATCGTTTCCGCCGGTGCCGCCGTCGACCGCCTTCGTGATTGCGCCGTCATCGGTGGTCGAGACGCCATCGAGACCGACACCGAACGTGCAATGACCGGCGGTGACCACGACGGTCGCATTCAGGAGCGTGCCGCTGCAACTGAACCAGCCGCCCGGATCGTCGAACCGGCTGTCGACGTAATCCGGGACGTAGAACAGGAGCTCCCCGACATACGGGTGCTCGGTTCCGTCGGATGTGCCGTTCGTGATCGCGCCGACCGGCGCGGCCAGCAGGCTGGACAGGGTTCACTCCGCGGCGCGGATCTCGTAGCGGGCGAGGCGCAGTGCGGCGACGATCGTGACCACCACGATCGCGACCGCGGCCAGCACGAAGCCGGTCCCGCCGACGACCGATTCGAGCGTTTCCGGCGGCGCGATGACGCTGACGATCCCGCGCAGATACTCGCGAACGCTGACGATCTGGGTCCCGGGCAGGGCCCCCGACAGGAGTCCCTCCCAGAGCAGCGAATAGCCGAGACCGATGACCAGGCCGCGGCTTGTCGCGGCACTCAGGGCTACGAAGATCGCGCTGTAGACGAACGACCCGATCAGGACGGCCAGGGCGAACGCGAAAGTCACTGCCATCTCGTCGGGGGCGGTCCCGCCGATCAGGACGCCGGCCAGGATCGTCGATGGGAAGAGCATGAGCGCGGTCAGTCCGCCGGCGACCGCCAGCTTCGGCAGGACGATCGCCCAGCGCGGAACCGGCTTCGTCAGCATGTGGACCGCAGTCCCGTCGTCGAGCTCGCTGCCGAGCGAGGCCGTTCCGAAGACGAGGGCGACGAGCGGCAGCACGCTCGTGATGAGCACCCCGTCGAGGGTCGGGACGAGGGCCCGCGGCCGGGGCCCGCTCCCGAGCTGGACGAGCAACCCGAGCAGAACCGGGGCGCCGGCCAGGAGGAGCATCAGAATCGTCCGCCGCCGGCCGAGCAACGAGCGTGCGGTCACCGAGCCGATCGTGAGCATCACGTCGAGCAGGTTCATCGCCGGCTCACGAGGTACTCGAACACGCTCTCGAGCGAGTCGTCGGTCGGGGCGACCTCGAACAGCCGGACGTCGGCGTCGCGCGCGACCCGGGCAACGATCCGGGTGAACCCGGAGAACTCCGAGACTCGGACTGTCAGCCGGTCGTCGCGGAGCTCCGCCCCGAAGACCGCGGGCTCCGACAGGAACGCCGACGCGAGCCGGCGATCGTCCGACGAGCGGACCCGGAACGTGTGCGGCCGATCCGTCATCAGGCGCCGGATCTCGCGATAGTCACCGGCAGCCGCCAGGCGCCCGGCATGGATGACCAGGATGCCGTCCGCCAGTCGTTCGACCTCCTCGAGGATGTGCGACGAGAACAGGATCGTCCGACCGTCCGCCGCCATCGAGCGCAGGAGATCCATCATGTGCAACCGCTGGCGCGGATCCATGCCGTTGAACGGCTCGTCGAGGAGCAGGATCGGCGGCTCGTGGACGAGGGCCGCGGCGATCTTCACCCGCTGGCGCATCCCCTTGGAATACGTCCCGACCGCGCGATCGGCGGCCGCGGCGAGGTCGACAACGTCGATCGCCCGCGCTGTGGCCGCCTCCGGATCGGGCAGACCCTGGAGCCGGGCGGCAAAGTCGACGAACTGGCGACCGGTCAGGAACGAGTGGACCGCCTCGCGCTCGGGAACGAGGCCGATCTCGCGGTAGATCGACGGCTCGCGCCAGGCCGGCCGGCCGGCAATCAAGACTCGGCCCGACGATGGGCGGAGGAGGCCGGCCAAGAGGTGGAGGAGGGTCGACTTGCCGGCCCCGTTCGGGCCCAGGAGGCCCGTGATGCCGGCCCCGAGGCTGAAGCTGACGTCGTTGATCGCGACCACATTGCCGTACCAGCGCGAGACCCGATCGAGAACGATGGGCAGGCGCGGATCGACGACGGCCGGGTCGATCGCTCCCGCGTGGGCTGGCGCGACGGTGGCAGGGGTCGCTGCCGGCGGCGGCGTCGATGGGGTCGGCGGGGTCGGCAGCGTCATGTCGCGATCCGGGCGAAGCGGCGGACGATGAGGATGACGAACACGACGACCAGGGCCACCGCGCTCACGAGGAACGTCCAGTGTGGGAGGTCGAAGAAGAACAGCCCGGACTCGGGGTCGAGGCCGAAGAAGAGGCCGTTCGTACCGTCGATGACGCTGCTCGGGCTGAGCAGGACCAGCAGGTTGCCGATCGTGCCCGAGCCGAGCTCGATGATGATGCTCGACACGATCCCCGGCAGCACAAACAGGGCGATGATCCCGGCCGTGGCATAGGCCCGCCGCGGCGTGTAGGCCGAGATCGCCATCGACATGCCACCGAGCAGGCCCGCGATCGTCAGCGCCTGGGCGAGGACCGGCGGAAGGCTCGGCAGGTTCCGGGTGAAGCCCACGGCCACGTCGGTCGAGAGCAGCACCCGGCCGAGAAACAGGATTGTCATCGGCAGGAGCAGGAGGACGAGGAGCGCGAGGCAGAAGCCGGCCAGCCGGGCAAGGGCATAGTCGGACCGACGCAGGGCGCGCGCGAAGTACAGCGGCAATACGCCGTGGCGCTGGTCGCGCCCGAAAAGCTCCGGCGCTTGGGCGGCGCAGAACAGCGCGATGATTGCCGAGATCGCACCGAAGTAGCTCGAGAAGCCGACGAGCCCGATCTCGCCGATGTCGTCGTCGATGCCGAGCCGCGCGACGATCGCGAGGACGCCGACGATGAGGACCGCGGGCAGGAGGGCCATCGCCCCGAAGGTCACGGGCGCGATCTTCGCCCGACCGCTCCGGCCGATCCCGAACGTCGTCCGGAAGCTGTGACTCACGAGCGATCGGATCGCGTGGGCGCGGCCGAGCCGGGGCCCCTCGTAGCGCCGATAGCCGAGGTCGTAGATGTTGCCGCTGCGGGTCACCGGCGGCGCCGTCATGGCGCGACCTCCTCGGGAGCATCGGCCGGATTCACGACCACCGGCACGCCCGCCGGCGCATCGCGGAACAGGTCCTCGAGACGGTGGCGGCGCTGCTCCATCCGGACGAGCGGCACGTCGAGCTCCACGACCAGGTCGCGGACGATGTCGAACGGCGCCTCGTCGACGAGGTCCACGAGCACCGCCGAACCGTCGATCGCGACCCGCAGGCCGCGGGCGACGAGGCGCGCGGCGAGGGCGTCGCGGCCGTCCTCGACCTCGACCGCCAGGGTTCCGGTCCGCTCCGTGAACGAGCCCAGGGGCGCAGATCGGAGGAGCCTGCCGCCCTCGATCGCGACGAGGTGGTCGCACACCCGCTCGATCTCGCCGAGGAGGTGCGAGGCGACGATGACCGCGATCCCGAACTCGTGGCCCGTCCGCCGGATCAGCTCGAGCATCTCGTCACGGCCGGCCGGATCGAGGCCGTTCGTCGGCTCGTCGAGGAGGAGCAGCCGCGGGTCGTGGACGAGTGCCTGGGCGAGCTTGACCCGTTGCTTCATCCCGGTCGAGTAGCCCCCGATCGCGCGGTAGCGCTCCTCATACAGGCCGACGTGGCGGAGGACCTCGGCGGTTCGCTCGCGGGCGGCTGTCCGGGGCAGGCCGGAGATCAGCGCGAGATGCGAGACGACGTCCGTTGCGCTCATGTCCGGCGGCAGGCAGTCGTGCTCGGGCATGTAGCCAACGAGCTCGCGGATTTCGATGCCGTGGGTCCGGACGTCCTTGTCGAAGACCGTCGCAGAGCCCGACGTCGAGTCGAGCAGGCCGAGGAGGATCTTCAGCAACGTGCTCTTGCCGGCACCGTTCGAGCCGACGAGGCCGACGATCCCGGGCTCGATCTCGACGGTCAGGCCGTCGAGCGCGGTGACGCCCCCGGGGTAGCGCTTGGTCAGGCCATCGGTCGCGATCAAGCTCACGGCGTCAGGGTACCCGCCGCGGCGGCGGCCGCGCCGGTCAGGCGCGGATCAACGAGCCTCGCTGGTACCGCTCGAGGAGATCGGTGACGGCCTGTCGCGCGGCGCGCCACTCCTCCTGGTCACCGAAGATGTCGGCCTCCGGGCCCCAGCGCCTGAGCTGCGACATCGCGGTCACGATCGTCGAGTGCTGGAAGGAGCGATTCCGGCCGCCGTCGATGGCGCCCGTCACGAGGTAGCGCCGGACCAGGTCGAACGGCGCCTGCCAGTGCCCGATCCTGATCATGTCGCCAGCCCGGAGCGACTCGAGGTACTCGTCGTCGCCGACCGGGTACTGATCGTGCTCGAACATGTGGGCGACCAGGTCGATCCGCGCCGTGCGCTGGCGGAACGACACGAGAAGGCCGTCGTCACCGACGGTCGCGTAGCAGATCGGACAGCTTGGCAGGGCGGCAGCGGCTCGCGGGGCGGCGCCGATCGGCAGCCCGCAGCGCCGGCAGAACGACACCTCAGCACTGGCGGCGACCATTCCACACTGGAGGCAGACGGGCTCGGTGGCGGGCCTCCGGGCGGGCCCTGCCGGGACCGCCGGGCGGGTCTTCGTGGAGCCGAAAAGCCTCATGCGATCGTGCCCTGGGTGCGCTTCATGTTCATCAGGTTCCAGACGATCTCGAGCGTCCGCCGGGCCGCCGCGATCTGGTCGGGCTCGAGCAGGAGCAGTGGCAGGAGCGCCCCACTGGAGCGGATCGTGGCCCGGATGACCCCGACCGAGCCGTAGGCGTCGAGCCGGAGGTCAGTGAGCTCGTCATAACCCCAGTGGCGGTCACCGGCTTCGCGCGGCGCCGAGATGTCGCGGCAGGGACAGACGGTCAGGCCGGTTCGTGTCGCCCGGAGGCTCGATCCCTTGACGCCGGCGAGCTCCAGGAACGGCTGTTCGCCCGCGCCCTCGTGGGAAGCCGCGACCGCGGATGAGGTCTCCGTCTCGAACGTCTCCATCTCTCTCCCTGCGCTGGTCTGATCCGTGAGGACCGGGGTCGGTTCCGCCGCTGTGGGGTTGTGGTGCAGGACACGATGCCGGCCCGGCTGTCCATTCGGTAGGACCCGATCGGCTGGCGGGGCGACGCGGGCGTCGTCGTTTGGTCAGGTGGCGCCTCATCCGAATGCAGGATCGCGCGGGTTGGGAACCAGGGCGCGAGCCGCAGCTCAGGACTGGTCCGCGTCGAGGGCGGGCGGGCGGAGTCGCCGCTCGGCACGCAGGAGCCAGGCTGCGGCAACGCTCCGCACCCGCCGACCGGCCGGGCGCCGCGCCCTGACACGGCGGGCTGGACCGGGTACGCCGAGCGATCGGGGCGATCCAGCGACGGCGGCCGCGACTCGCTCGACCGGGACCGTCGCGGGAGCGTCGAACGGCGCGCCAGCGGTCGTGACGGCGACGCGACGCGTCGAGCCGCCGGTGGCGACGGAAGCGGTCGCCGGCTCGGGCATGAGTCTCTCGCTGGCGGTGAGTCCCTCGCTGGCGGTGGTCGCCGCGACCGCGATCGGCCGCGGTTCGCGTTGGGTCCGCCGATCGGCCAGGTCGGTCACCTCGCCCCACTCGCGCGGCCGGCTCGCGGCGGCGCGCCACTCGTCACCGGAGTTCGGGACCGCGCGGCGTCCGTCGAACAGCTCATCGAACGTCTCGCCGTCGACGCGCTCGTGCTCCACGAGGTACGCGGCAAGGCGGCGCAGGATGTCAAGGTTGGCGACGAGGGTCCGGCTCGCCTCGGCGTAGGCCTGGTCGAGGATCGAGCGGATCGCGCGGGTCGCTGCCGGCTGGACGTCCGATGGGAGGAGCCGGCCACCCGACGGCGGGACGAAGAACGACAGGACGCCGCGGCCGGAGATGCCGCCATCGATCGCATCTGGATCTCGGCCCATTCCCCACTTCACCACCATGAGCTCGGCCAGCCGGTTGGCCTGCTCGAAGTCGTTCGAGGCCCCGCCCGTCACCTCGTGGAAGAGGATCTCCTCGGCGGCCCGGCCGCCCATCAGGGCGACCAGCCGGGCGCGCACGTCGGACTCCGACGGGAGGTCGTTGTCCTCCTGGCTGCTGACGGTGACGCCGAGCGCATCGCCGTGGGCGAACAGGGAGATCTCCTCGACCCGGCGCTTGTCGCCGTGGAGCCTCCCGCAGATCGCATGGCCGATCTCGTGAGCGGCGATGATCGAGCGCTCCCGCTCGTCCATCGACCGTCGCCGTGACGTCCCGACCGCGACCTTCAACCAGCCGGCGTGGAGGTCGTCAGCCTCGATCGCCTCGCCGTGCCGGCGGGCGGTCATGATCGCCGCCTCGTTCAGGAGGTCGGCCAGCATCGCCCCGGAGAAGCCGTAGGTCTTGCGAGCGATGTCCTCGAGGCTGGTGACGGGCGCGAGCGGCTTGTTCCGGGCGTGGACGGCGAGAATCGCGAGGCGGCCCTTCACGTCGGGCATGCCCACGTGGATCTTGCGATTGAAGCGGCCCGGCCGAAGGACGGCCGGGTCGAGCGTGTCGAGGCGGTTCGTCGCGGCGATGACGATGACGTCCTCGGTCGTCGAGAAACCGTCGAGCTCGACGAGCAGCTGATTGAGCGTCTGCTCCCGCTCCTCGTGGCTGTTCGGACCGCCGCGGGTCTTGCCGATTGCATCGAACTCGTCGAAGAAGATGACGCCGCGGCCGAGCTTGCGGGCCTGGGCGAACAGGTCGCGCATCCGCTTCGCGCCCACCCCGACGTACTTCTCCACGAACTCGGAGCCCGACGCGTAGTGGAACGGGACGCCTGCTTCTGCCGCGACGGCCCGGGCGAGCATCGTCTTGCCGGTGCCAGGCGGGCCAAATAGCATGATCCCGCGGGGAATCCGGGCACCGAGCTTGTGGAAACGCTCGGGCGTCCGCAGGAATTCGATCGTCTCGGTCAGCTCGAGCTTCGCCTCGTCGCAGCCGGCGACGTCGGCGAGCGCGACCTGGGGCACGTGGTGGGCGGTTCCGTCGACGAGCGCGGCCTGCTCGGCGACAGACTCGGTCGGATCCGGTGGAAGGATCGTCGTGAACGTCGTGTGGTCGCGTCCACTGCGCCGGCTCCGGCGCGCGAGGAGCCAGACGATGCCGACGCTGACGACGAGAAGAAGCAGCGGAAGGCCGATCGTCAGGAGGCTCGAGACAGCCGCGGTCGCGGGCGGGCGGGCGATGGCTGTGGCCTCGGTCGTCAGCAGGCCGCTGTGGCCGAGGGCGGTCAGCGCGGCGACCGCGTCGGCGGCCGAGACGGTGAGCTCGATCGCAAAGACCTGACCGGTCTTCAGCCGGGCGAGGATCTGGCCAGCAGGCTGGGCCGCGGTCGGCGCGGCGGCGGTGATCGCGTCGACGTCACCCGCGGCGACGCGGCGTTCCAGTTCGGCGAGCGTCCACCCGTCGCGGACCGTGAAGCCAGGGGCGGCCGGGCTGGTGGCCGTGCTGCCGTTGATCGCGAGCACAGCGGCGACCCCGAGGAGGATGGCCGCACCGACGAGGCTCGCGCCGAGGGCGATCCGTGGCCGGCGTCGCACGCGCCCGGCCGCCGCGCCCGAACGGCGACGGAGCTGTGTCCTGAAGCGGCGGAGGGTGTTCATTGCATCCGGGTTGGCGGGACTGGTGTTGCGTCTGCACCGGATCGTGGCAGTCCGCCACCTCCAACACATCATCCGAATGGATCACACCCTGGGACCCTTCGGTTTCCCTGCAGCTCTGTTCCAATCGGGATCGGCAGGCTTCCAGCGCGAATGTCCGCAGCCCGCTATTCCGAGAAGGACTATTCCGGGCTCTTTCCGTCGCCGAGTACGCCTGTCCCTATGGAAATTGGATACTTGCCGCGATTCTTGGGTGCATCGGCTCATCTCCAGAAATCGGCCCCTTGAACGCGGAATGACCGTCAGACAGCCCTTCCTGGAATATTTGGGCGAGGTGCGTGGCGGAGTGGTCGCCCGAGGCCTGATCGATGGCCGATCGATCGATCTGGACGTGGCAGGTCGATCCGGCTAGCCGGTCACGAAAGGCGGCGCGGGAGTGCGCGCGCGGGGACCGAGTCGATGGCTCGCTCGAACACGTGCGACATCAAACCCGCCGGGTCGGGCGGGCTCAGCTCGGCGTCGCTCGGACGGATCCGGGCCGCCGGCGACGGCCACGTCTCGACATCCGCCGGTCGCCCGAACAGGTAGCCCTGGCCGAGCACCACGTCGAGGCCGATCAGGGACTGGCGCTCTTCCTCGGTCTCGACGCCCTCGGCGATGACCCAGCCGTTCGTGGCCTGCGCGAAATGGTGCAGCCCGACGATCAGCGCCTGGCGGGTGAGGTCGCTGTTCACGCCCGCGACGAGGCTTGCGTCGATCTTCACGAAGTCCGGCCGTAGCTCGACGATGTGGGTGAAGTTGGCCACGCCGGCGCCGGCGTCGTCGACCGCGATCCGAACGTCCGGGCCGAGCAACGCCACCGCGGCCCGGACCGCCCGGTAGTCCGCGATCGGGTCGTGCTCGGTGATCTCCAGCACGATGGGCCGCGTCCGCCGCTTCAGGAGCCGGGCAAGGGTCGTGCCGTTGAGGACCATCGCCGCCGACACGTTCAGGCCCAGCCAAGGCCCGACCGGCAGGCCCTGGGCAGCATCCATCGTCCGCTCCAACGTCGCCGCCTCCAGCTCGAGGCCGACCTCGGCGCTGCCCGCCTCGGCAAACACGAGGTCTGGCCGGCGGTTGTCGCGGAAGCGGGTCAGCGCCTCGTAGCCAATCGAGATGCCCGTCGCGAGGTACACGATCGGTTGGAACACCGGATCGAACGCCCCGGCCGCGATCACGGCGTGGATCCGGTCCTGGCTGGCGCGGAGACGGTTGCGGGTCGCCAGCGGACCCGCGATCAAGCCCCGCGCGGCCGCGGCGAACTCGATGACCGCAGGCAGCTGGTCCGGCATCCCACGGGCGGCCCGCTCGTCGGTGGTGCCGACCGCCACGATGCCGATCGGGCCGTCGCTGCCGCCGATCGGCGCGGACGCGATCGCTCGCAGCCCGAGCCCGGCCAACGCCGTGGCGTAGTCGCCGTCGCGCTCGAGCGGCGTGAACTGTTCGCTCCATGCACCGGTCGCGGCCCGCTTGCGGATATAGGCCGCCCGACCGGCCGGGAGCGTCTCGCCAACAACCAGCGGATAGCCGATCGGAGCGGTCCAGGCGAGGACCCGGGCCTCGCCGGTCGCCTCGAAGCTGAGCACCGTCGCGATGTCGATGTCGGCCAGCTCGACCATCGCGTCGGTGAGGTCCTGGCTCGTCTCCTCCGGCGTGGCGCGCTGCTCGAGCCGGGCGAGGGCATGAGCGAACGCAACACGCTCGCGCATCGTGGCGTCGAGCGACTCCTGGATCGCCCGGAGGTGGCTGACGTCGCGGCCAACGCACACGAAGCTCGAGATCCCGCCGCTCGGGTCGCGGACCGGCGAGATCGTGACCTCCTCGCGATAGGACACGCCGTCGCGGCGGCGGAGAGCCCACTCGCCGCTCCACGACCGGCCGGAGCGGAGCCGCGTGGCCAGCCGCCGGTTGATGGAGGATGCACCCGCCTCGCGCAGGAACTGCCACAGGTCGCGCCCCAGGAGATCATCGACCGGGTAGCCCGACGTGGCGCTGAAGGCCGGGTTGGCGTAGACGACGCGCGCCGCGGCGTCGGTCACGATGATCGTCTCCGCCGCCTGGTCGATCGCACCGATCAGGCGCGAGCGGACCGCCTCGGCCTCGCGCCGGGCGGTGACATCTTCGCCCACCGACGTCACCGCCACGACCCGACCCTCGTCGTCGCGGATGGCGCTGCTCGTCCAGGCGATCAGGATCCCCTCACCGGATCGGGTCTTCCAGGTCGTCTCGACGCGATCCACGACTCGGCCAGCCGATGTCTCGGCGAGATAGACCCGACGCCGGGCGTCCGGGTCGTCCTCGTTCGCCAGCCAGACGAATGCGTCCGCTCCGATGAGGTCCTCCGCGGCCCAGCCGGTGGCGGCGTGGTGGTAGCGATTGGCGAACACGATCCGTCCGTCGAGGTCGAGGATCAGGGCATGGAGGGCGACACCATCCAGGGCGTCGCGGAAGCGCCGCTCCGAAACCTCGAGAGGAGCGGGGAGATCGGGCCGGTCCGTCACGACCTGGTCAGCGGCCTGCGGCTTCGGGCGTGCGGGAAACGGCCCGTCGACGGCCGGACCCGCTGCGCGAGCGGGATCGTGCGATAGCGAGACGAACGGCGGCAAGGGCCCTCCATGGGAGCTGGATGGCCAGCATGCTCGATCCGTCGCCGTGAGCCCAGCCTGACAACTGGACCTGCCGGACTGCCCGATGGCCCGGCGCACCCTAGTGCGTTTCAATGAGGGCGAACGGGGAAGGCGCGGTCAGGTCTCCGCGGGCGTGTCGACGCCCGGGAAGGCGGCGAGGCGATTCGCGACCGCACTGCCGACCCGATCGCCCCATTCGAGGTCGCGTGCGACCTGCCAGGCGGCCCCGTGGCGGCGGCTGATCGTCGGCTCGGCGAGACCGTCCGCGGTGCAGACTCGGAGCACGACCCGGCCCGGCCGGTGGCGCGGCCGACCGAGCACGACCCGCGGCGCAGGACGACCCGGCGCGCGCGACGCGACGACGTACGAGAACGGCTCGTCCTCCCAGGAGCGCTCCGCCCCCTTCGCCCGGCGCTGGAGCGGGCTCCGATCGAGGCGGGCCAGGAAGTGGCACCACGCCGGACCGCGGACCGGGCACGGGACGTTGCCCGGGCACGGGGCGACGATCGCCGCACCCGCAGCGATCAGGCCCTCCCGCGCGGCAAGGATCCGGGCGAAGCCCGCCGGGCTTCCCGGCTCGACGATGACGAGCGCGCCGCGAGTGGCCGCCCAGGCCGTCTCCACGAGTCGCGACCGCGACGAATCGTCGAGCTCACCGAGGACGTATCCGGCGACGACCAGATCCGCGCCGGGCAGGTCCGCGCCGGCGGTCCCGGCCGTTCCCAACCGCCAGTCGGCACTGGCGAGCGGTCCCTCCGCCGCGCCCGCCGCTGCAATGCGCCGGCCCAGAAGAAGCATCGCGGGCTCGCGGTCGACAAGGGTCACAGTCTCGAGGCCGGGCCAGATCGCGCCGGCTGCCCAGGTCGCGGCACCGGTCCCGGCCCCGATGTCGAGAAGGCTCCGGGGCGCCTCCCCGGGCATCGCCCGCGCGCCCTCGAGCAACGCCCGCCCGACCGCGGCGAAGGTCGCCGGCATCCGGGCCGCGGCGTAGGCCGCGGCCGTGCGCTCGTCGTGGACGAAGCCGTGGGCGAGTGTCGGTGGGGTTCCGGCGCGGTAGGCGGCGGACAGGGCCTCGACATCGTCAGCCAGCCCGGGTGTCGGCCGGATCGTTCGGTCCAGCGCGGTCCGCAGCCGGAGGGCGGCGAGCCGCAGCGCGTCCGGTCCGCCGGCGGGATCGATGGAGCGGGAGACGAGGTTCGAACTCGCGACATGCAGCTTGGAAGGCTGCCGCTCTGCCAACTGAGCTACTCCCGCACCGGATTCCGACTGTAGCACGAGGCTGGGTTCACCTCCCCCGGCGAACCGGCTGCTCGTCGAGCTCAGGCCGCAGGACTGACCGCCATCACGACGGTCGCGGACGACCGTCCTCGGATCAGCTCGCCGCCGGCTCGCTCGGCGAGAGGGCGAGGTACTCGCCGCGGAGCAGCTCGGACAGGCGGCGGGCGCCGGCCCACTCTTCGGAGCCCATCTCGGTCGCAGCCTGGAGAACCCGGGCGGCCTCCCAGGCGAGGCGGAGGTCTTCGCGGCTGGCGGTCCGGATCGCCTCGTCGTAGCGGGCGCTCAGGTCGCGCGCCGTGACCTCGGCTTGTTGCGGGTTGCCGCTGCCGCGGGCGAGATCGCCCTCGGCCGCAAGCCAGTCAGCGGCGATCTGCTCAATCGACACCGAGCCAACGGCAACGGACGAATCGGTCTCCGCGGGGTCATTCACGGGCGCAACGGTAGTCCATCGGGACGGTCGGCGGCGAGGGCGGCCACGATCCGCCCCGCGAGATCGCGGCCCCGGTCGGTCAGGCCTTCCGCTCGAGGATCGGGCGGGCCTTGTCGGGGTCGTCGACCACGAACGCGAACATAGCCCGATCGCCCCACCGGCCGAGGAAGAGGTGGCCGTAGATGTTGACGCCGGCATCGGCAAGGGCGCGCGACAGGCGAGCCATGCCCCCGGGCCGATCGTCGACCTCGGTCAGGATCGACTCGCCCTCGATGAAGGTGTAGCCACCGGTCTCGAGAACGGCCCGGGCCGCGTCGTCGTCGGCGGTCGTCATGATGATGTGGCCGGTGTCGCCGATCCCGCCGCCACCGATCGCGCGGAGGTCGATGCCGCGCTCGGCGAGGGCCTCGGCGAGCGTGGCCAGGCCGCCGGGCTCGTTCTTCAGCTCGACGACGAACTGGTTGGCCATGGGGACCTCCGACGGAACAGGCTGGGCCGCCGATTCTAGCGGGAGACCCGGCCGGCCGGGAGGCGTGATACGTTCGAGCCGTGACCACCATGCCGCCCCTGTCGAGCCTGCCGCCCCCGATCGTCGCGTCCGCGGCCGACCTTCCCCCGGCGGCTGGCGCGATCCTGGAGCTGGATGACGCGCCGGAATTCGGTATCGTCGAATCGGGCGGGATTCCGTTCGCGACGCGGGCGTGGGGCGACCTCGCGGCAGCACCGGTCCTCCTGGTCCACGGGGTGACGGCGTCGAGCCGGATCTGGTGGCGCGTTGGCCCGGCCCTCGCGAGCGGTCTCGCGCGCCGCGTCGTCGCGGTTGACCAGCCCGGCCACGGCCGGACCGGACACTGGGTCGGCCATCCTCGGTTCGCCGACAACGCGGCCGACCTCGCCGGGTTCATCGCCGCGGCGGGTCTCGTCCGGCCCGACCTTGCCGTCGTCGGCCACAGCTGGGGTGGGATGACCGCGGCGTGCCTGCCCGCCGCCGGGATCCGACCGGAGGTCCTCGTCCTGCTCGATCCACCGGCCATCACGGCGGCCGCGATCGCGACCATGCTCGACGATCCAAATCAGCGCCAGTACGAGGACGTCGACGAGGCGATCACGGCCCTGGGAGACCTTCACCCGACGTGGGCGTACGGCGATGTCGTTGCCAAGGCGGAGGCGCTGACCCAGTTCGACGAGCCGGCCGTCCGGGCAATCCTGACCGGAAACGGCGATTGGGACGGTGGGCTGGCCGCGCTGCTGGATCCCGCGGCGACTGATGTCCCGGCCCGCCTCGTGCGCGGCGATCCGGAGGCGGGCGGGTTGATCCCCGACGCCATGGCGGCTCGCCTGGCCGAGCGCATCGGGGCGGGCAATGTCCTCACGATCGCAGGTGGCAGCCATGCCCCGATGCGGACACGGATCGAGGCGACCGTTCTCGCCCTGCTCCGGGCGCTTCGTCCGGGCTGAGGGGGGGCGCCACTCAGCCGCGTCCATCGGGTCTGGCGCCCAGGTCGCTCCGGTGGCGCCGGGCCATACAAGAACTGCCGGGACCGTCAGCTGCGGCGGATCGCGAGCGCCCGCTCGTACAGGGCCGCATAGCGCGGGGCGGAACCACTGGTCCAGTCGAAGTCGACCGCCATGCCGCGGGCAACGAGCCCGTCCCAGACCTCTCCGCCGGCCGAGCGCAGCGCCATCGCAGCTTTGCAGGCCGAGGCCAGGGCTGTCGGGGTTGCCGCGTCGAACGCGAATCCGGTCCCCTCGCCCGGCTGGGTGAGCTCGTCGATGACGCTGTCCGAGAGGCCGCCGGTCCGGCGCACGATCGGCGGCGTGCCGTAGCGCATCGAGATCATCTGGCCGGTCCCGCACGGCTCGAACCGCGACGGCATCAGGAAGAAGTCGGCCCCGGCGTAGATCCGCCGGGCCATCGCCCGGTCGAACCGCTCGATGAGCGCGACCCGTGTCGGCTCCCGCTCGGCGAGGACGCGAAAACCGGTTGCGAGATGCGGATCGCCCGAGCCCTGGACGACGATCCGGGCACCCGCGTCGAGCAGTCCCGGCGCGGCGTCGTGGAGGAGATCGAAGCCCTTCTGTGGATCGAGCCGGCCGATCATGCCGAGCACGGCCGAGTCGTCGTCGGGGTCGAAACCCAGCCGCTCCAGAAGATCGGCTCGACTGGCCGCTTTGCCGCTCAGGTCGTCGGCCGAGAAGGGCGCGGCGAGATCGGCGTCGGTCGCCGGGTTCCAGACGCTCGTGTCGAGGCCGTTCAAAATGCCGACGAAGCGATCGCCCCGGGCGGCCAGCACGTCGGACAGCCCGAAGCTCCCGCTGGCCGTCAACGCTTCACGAGCGAACCCCGGCGAAACCGTGTTGACCACGTCGGCCCGGACGATCCCCTCGCGGATCAGGTCAACGCCATCCGCGCCGGCCGGGAGGACGCCGCCGCCGGGCACAAGGCCGAGCTGTGGGAGCTCGTCGCGACCGGTCCAGCCGTGGTAGGCGAGGTTGTGGAGGCTCATCACGATCGCCGCCCGCCCGATGACCGGGTCGTCGGCCAGCCAGGCGTCGCGCTGGATCGCGGCCGGTCCGCTGTGCCAGTCGTGAAGATGGAGGATGTCGACGGGGTGCGTCGGCTCGGTTCGGAGGGTCTCGAGGGCCGCCCGGCAGAACAGTCCGAAGCGCCACGGGTTGTCGGCGAAGTCTCCGCCGCCGGGCGGGCCATACATGCCGTCGCGATCGAAGGCGGCCGGGTGATCGACGAGCCGGAGGCGGTACCCATCGGCATCGATGTCAAGGATCGAGATCTCCGTGATCCCGTCGGCAGCCATCGGGTCAGGGACGCGCACGGTTCGACTCGAGGCGGTCCGCGCTGGAACCGCCACGGAGCGGTAACGCGGCAGGAAGACCTCGACCGGGCCGTTCGTCGCGCCCGGCACGTGGCCGAGCGCCCGCGACAGGGCATCGACGACGTCGCCCAGACCGCCCGTCTTCGCCCAGGGCTCGCATTCGGCGGCGATCATCGCGATCCGCAAAGGCGTCGGCATCGGCCCATCGTAGGACGCGCCGACCGGCTTCTGCCGAGGACTGTCGGATCGTGATCCGCCACCGTGATCGTCTCGCCACGAATGAGCGTGGCCCGCTGCCAGTTCCGGTCCTCTCGGTCAGAACGGGACATCGGGCGAGCGTGGCTGTGCGCGATCTGATCGCGCACCCGGATCACTCGCGCCCGGACCCACCGTTGGAAGGCTGGAGAGGGACCCATCGCGACGGAACTCGCACTTGCCAGCGGCTATCATGCCGACCGTATGCCGACGCGCGTCATCGTCCCCACGATCCCGGGTGCATCGTTCCGCCTGCCGCCGCAGCTCGAGGGCCTCCGAGCGCTGGCCTACAACCTCTACTGGGCATGGCATCCCCGGACGCGGGTGATCTGGAGCCGGATCGACCGCAAGACCTGGAACCGCCACCGCAATCCCATCCCGGTCCTCGCCGGCCCGGTCGACTGGAGCCTCCTCCTCGACGACACCAGCTTCATGGCCGAGGTTCGGGAGCTCCTCCGCGACTTCAATCGTTACCTCGAGAACGGCTCCGACCGCTGGTTCGTCCGCCACCATGCCAGCGAGCTGCCCGGCCCGGTCGCCTACTTCTGCGCGGAGTACGGGCTGTACGAATCGCTCGGGATCTACTCGGGCGGACTCGGCGTCCTCGCCGGCGACCATATGAAGACGACCTCGGACATGGCCCTGCCGTTCATCGGTGTCGGGCTGATGTATCGCCGCGGCTACTTCCACCAGACGATCGACGCCGACGGCCACCAGGAGCACGCGTACCCGGACTACGACTTGAGCCGGCTGCCGGTCGGGCGCGTCCAGGGCCGCGACGGTGAGCCGCTGAAGGTCACCATCGCGCTGCCCGGGCGCGACCTCCAGATCGCGGTCTGGGCGGTCCAGGTCGGGCGGACGCCGGTCATCCTGCTCGACACGGACATCCCCGAGAACGACGACGCCGACCGTCCGATCACGCACATCCTGTACGTCCGCGGCCGCGAGATGCGTCTCCACCAGGAACTTGTCCTCGGGGTCGGCGGGGTCCGGGCTCTACGCGCCCTCGGGATCGATCCGGCGGTCTGGCATCTCAACGAGGGCCACTCGGCGTTCCTCCTCGCCGAGCGCGCCCGCGAGTTCGTGGCCACAGGGGTCGAGCTCGACACCGCCTGGGACCGGGTCCGGCGTGACAGCGTGTTCACGATCCACACCCCGGTCTCCGCCGGCAACGAGCGCTTCGCGACCGACCTCGTCCGACAGGTCGCGGGGCCGCTCCTCGACGGCGACGGGCGAGCCCAGACAGGTGGCGTCCCGATCGACAAGGTCCTCGAGATCGGCGTCGGCGCCGACGGCGACCCGACCCAGTTCGACATGACCGGCTTTTCGCTCCGCCTGACCAACGACGCAAACGCCGTCAGCCAGCTCCACGCCGCGACCGCCGACACGACCTGGCGGGGCATCTCGCCCCATCCGATCCGGGGCGTGACCAACGGGATCCACGTCCCGTCGTGGATGGGCAACGCGATGAGCGAAACGCTCGCCGGCGAGCTCGACGCCGACCTCGACGACCTCGACGAGGAGTCGGACGTCGGCCCGTTCTGGAACCACCTCGACACGCTGTCGACGGCGGAGCTCTGGGCGGCCCACCAGCGCGAGAAGCTCGAGCTCGCGATCTTCGCCCGGCGCCGGCTGCGCAACCAGTTCGCCCGCCACGGCGAGGCGCCGACAGTCCTCGATGCGGTCGAGTCCGCCCTCGACCCGGACATCCTGACGATCGGCTTCGCCCGCCGCTTCGCGACGTACAAGCGGGCCGGCCTCCTGTTCTCGGACCTCGATCGCATGGCCCGGATCCTGTGGAACGAGGATCGGCCAGTCCAGGTCGTGTTCGCCGGCAAGGCCCATCCGGCGGATCGGCCGGGTCAGCAGGTCATCCAGGAGATCTTCGGCCGGTCGCGCTCCGAGCTGCTCCGGGGGCGGGTCTTCATCCTCGAGGACTACGACATGCGGATCGGGCGCTACCTGGTCGCCGGTGTCGACGTCTGGCTGAACAACCCGCGCCGGCCGCTCGAGGCATCGGGGACGAGCGGGATGAAGGCTGCGATGAACGGGGCGGTCAACGTGAGCGTCCTCGACGGCTGGTGGGACGAGGGCTTCGTCGGCGACAACGGTTGGGCCATCGGAGGACGCGAGATGAACCCCGATGAGGGGGCCCAGGACTGGTCCGACGCCCAGGATCTGTACCGGATCCTCGAGGACGACGTCGTGCCCCGCTATTACCAACGCGACGCCGACGGCCTGCCAACGGCCTGGGTTGACCTGATGCGGCGCTCGATGGCATCCACGATGTGGCGCTTCTCGACGACGCGGATGCTCCGCGACTACGTCGAGCGGATGTACCTCCCGGCAGCCGAGGCGGCCCGCGATACCGCGACCGCGGCCGCGAGCGAGGCTGCCGAGCGGCGCAATGTCAGCCGGGCCGCGATCGCTGCCAACCAGGGCGGCTGACCCGACCGATCGCCGGACTCAACCGATCACCTGACTCAGGCCAGGATCAGCGCGCCCTGCGCTCCAAGCTCGAGTCTGCCGTCCGCGGCGATCCGCCCGCCGCTCGAACCCGGGAGCCGGACGGCGGCCAGACCGCGCAGCAGCGCCGGATCGATCGTCAGCGTCGCCGGTTCGCGGCCGCCGTTCACCGCCACGAGTGCCCGCTCCCCATCCGCCTCGCGGGCGAGCACGATCGCCTGGCCGGCCGCGGCCGCGGTCGAGAC
>JACCVQ010000208.1 GCA_013698095.1 Chloroflexota bacterium | reverse complement strand
CTCGCCCCGGTCAGCGTCGCGGGCTACGTCCGGACGCTCAAGGTGCTTGGCAACTGGCTCCAGGCGGAAGGTCTCGCCGAGGCCAGCGCACTGCGGGCGCTCCGCAAGCCGCGCGTCCCCGACAAGCTCATCGAGCCCGTCTCTGACGACACCCTCCGGCGCCTCCTCGGGCTCGCGAGCGTCCGTGACCGGGCGATCCTCCTGCTCCTCCTCGATACGGGGCTGCGGGTGTCCGAGGCGGCCGGGATCCGCCTCGGCGATCTGCGCCCCGATGGCTCAGTCAAGGTCATGGGCAAGGGCGCCAAGGAGCGGATCGTCCCGATCGGCTCGACAGCCCGCACCGCGATCGTCCGCTACCTCGGCCAGCGCGGCCCGGGTCTGCCCGATGCGCCGCTCTTCCTAGGCCGGCGCGGAGCGCTCGACTGGCGGGGGATGCAGCAGGTCCTCAAGCGGCTCAAGACGCGGGCCGGGATCACGGGTCGAATGAGCCCGCATTCGCTGCGCCACACGTTCGCCCGGAGCTATCTCGTCAACGGCGGTGACGTGTTCAGCCTGCAGCAGATCCTCGGCCACACGACGCTCGACATGGTCAAACGCTATGTCTCGCTGGCGGATGCAGACGTCGTCGCGAAACACCGGACCGCATCACCGGCCGACCGTCTCGTTGGCGGAGCGAGGCGGTAGACCGTCGACGCCTCGTTCACGACAATCGTCCCGAACTCGGGAACTTGACCAGCCGCAGGAGATCGACGTGTCAATCACCTTGCCTTCGGCAGGCTGAGAGCGGCTAAAGGAAGGCGCGTAGTAACGGCCGCCGAAACGGCGGTACGCATGACAGCTAGTCTGTTGCCATGGTCAAGGTGAACCGTTGATGACGCCCTCGAAATCCTCCCCGGGCGCACCCACGACGCGCGGCCCTGGATCCAGATGATCCCGGACGACGTCGAGCGGCGGGTGCTTGCGCCTGAAGTCCTGGAGTTCAAGCTCGAGGGCGGCGGCGGCCTTGAGGACGTCCCTGCCGAGGATGTAGGCGTTTTCATCATTGAGCTCGTGCGGCTGGTGGCGAGGGCCGCGGGCCATGCCATCAACCGACCCGTCAAGGACACGGGCCGATACGAGGCACTGGTGAAGGCCGCTTCGCAGGTCCGACTGAAGGCCGTCGAGTCAGGAAGCGTGCGCGTCGCCCTTGCCCCGTCCCGATCGGAGCAGTTCCTGATGGGCGACAACCTCGGACTCGATGCTCAGGACGTTAGCCAGCGAGCGATGGTTATCGCCAGGGAGGCGATCGAGGGCGGCGGCAGCCGCTACCCGGACGTGGCACGCGTGTGGGTCGAGCTCGCCGACCGGGTCGGAGTGGGTAAGCGCTACGAACGGATCGTCGTCGTTGAGCCGGGGCGCCCTCCGGTTTCGCTCGACGCTCGGGTCCGCGAGCAGCTCCGCGATCTCGCGGAGCGTACCCTCCACGGCATGGGAACCGACGTCGTGAGCGGGGTGCTATTCGCCGCAGACTTCGAGAAGCTCACGGCCAAGCTCAGGCTCGGGAACGGTAGCCAAATCGAGGTCGACTTCGACCTCGAGCACGCTGAGGAGATCAAGCGCGCGCTTCGCAACATGACCACGATCGCAGGACACGCCCAATACGATCGAAGGACCAATCGGATCGTGAACGTGCGTCTCGAGCACATCGACCGACCCGTACAGCTGGCGCTCGCGGGCGAGTTCTGGGTGGACAAGTCGGCCCGCCAGCTGCTCGAGGAGCAAGGCGTCACCCGTGCGCCGGATCCGTCTTGGTTCCGGATCGCGGACGTCTCGGCCGCCGAGTGGGACGAGTTCTTCGAGGCCATAGCGGATTGAGCCCCAACGACGGGCCGCTTCTTCTCGACACAACGGCGTTCAGCGCGTTGTTCAGGGGCGCAGAGCGCGACCTGCCGTACCAGAAGGTCACCGCCGACCGCGACCTCTTGGTGTCATTCGTCACGGTTGGCGAGGTACTCAAAGGTGCCATCAAGAGGGGCTGGGGCGACCAGCGCGTGGCCGAGCTCGAGGTCCGGATCGCGGCTGTGGGCGTAATCCCGGGGACGATCGGTGTCGCCCGAGCCTATGCCCGACTGAGCGCCAGGTTCGGGACGTCGAAGGGCGACAACGACATGTGGATCGTCGCCTCCTCGATGGCGTTGCCGGAGACTCCAGCGATCGTTAGCGGCGATGGAGACTTCACAGAGCTGTGCGAGTTCGCCAAGATCGATCTGATCCAGCCCGGCCCTGTTGACGAGTGAGGTCGCGGGCGGTTCCACGGAGCTAGTGATGAACGAGCACCTCAAGGATACGGGCGGGCTGCCCCTAACGACCGAAGGGACCCTGCGGCCGGGCGAGCATGTCGGCGAGGGACATCGTCAGGTCAAGTCGGAACGGCAGAGTCATTGAACCCGGGGGCCCGAGCAGGTCTCCTCGTACTCCTCGCAGGCCTGGGTGTGATTGCCGTCGGTGTCGGCCTAGCGGTCGCGGGGCGCCGGACAGACATCTGGCTCTGGGTCGCCGGCCTCACGCTCATCGCTCTCGGCCTGTTCCGCGAGCGGATGCGTGGTGTGAAGGCGGGACCTTCTGGAATTGAGCTGGCGATCGCCGAAGCGTTGTCGAGCCCCGTCGCGCAACTCGCCACGCCCAGCCAGCCACCCGACCTCAAACTCCTGATCTCAACCGGGATCCCGGTTGGCATGGCCGAGAAGATCATGGGAACGGACCACGTCATCCAGCTGACCGCGGTCAACACGAGTGATCGGCCTCTAGGCGTGAGTAGCCTCGGCCTGGGTCTCTCCGACGGCCGCTACATACCGGCGATCGAGACCTTGCCTACTGAGGGCAACGTCAAGCTGTCGGCGGTCCTCCAGCCGCAGCAGACCGCGACCGTTTGGCTCGACCACGGGTCGACGCGGGACACGCTGGCCCGCGAAGGCGTCCGGATCAAAGAGGTCGTCGCCAACATGGCTGACGGGACACGGCGCCGGGAGGCGGTGCCCGACGACTGGCGGAAGCTCGGCGAGCCAGAGTAACTAGCCCGCAAGAACGACCTGAGGGTGCTCCGGAGGTCATCCAGCATGCGGCCGTCGAGCTCGCGGCCGCCGCTCTTCGGGGTCGTACAGCCCCGCCGCGCGATCGCGAGTTCGTGGAATGGTGGTTTGGAACCGGCCCGCTACGATGCCCTGATCGCGGCATCGTGCCGCCCGCGGCCGCCCGCGCATGGGCGGGAGGGGACGATGACCGAAGGACCACTGGACGAGGGTCTCGAGGAGCAGCCCGGGAACGCCGTGGTAGGCGAGGGGTTCGCAGAAGCCGGGCCCGAGCCGCCGATCACCGCGCACGGCGCGCCGATCATTTCTGACGAGGACTGGGTTTACGACCTCGGCGCCTCGGGTCTCGCCATCCAGCAAGTCAACTCCAAGGTCCTTGGGTTGACCCATCACGGCGCCAACTTCCTCACTCGCCGATTCATCAAGCCGACCATCACCCCCGGTGGACCCGAGGGTGAAACGGTTGTCGAGGTCGACATCCACCACCAGGTCGAAATTGACCTCTACCACCAACGTCGTCGCAATGCCGGGGTCCCGTACAGTGCGCTCGACCTTCGCTATTTGAAGGGCGGCTGGTGGACGCATGTGCCCCTGAACTCGGCTGAGACCCTGCAGCTCTACAAGCACCTCGACAACCTCTACGCGATCGGTGCGACCGGCGTGTCGCGTACCCGCCGATCGCTGCGCGTTGTCGAGGCTGATGAGGTGACCGTCGCCGGCGAGCTCGGCGACATCATCGCGCGCCTTCGAGCCGAGCACGGCGATGCCGAACTCTCGCGACATCTCGGTGATCTGGCTCCCGATCTCATCGCGACGATGGCGCTCAAGGTCGAGCACACCCGGCGGGTCGAGGCGCTCGAGGTGTTCGAGGCGCACATCCGTCCGGCCACCCCTGACCTCGTTTGGACTGAGCCGCAATGGAAGGACTACTTCAAGCGTAACGAGTGGATCTTCGGCCACAACCTCGATTTCCAGTTCCTCAACGACGAGATGCCTGAGGCCTACGTGGGCGGTCGCCGCCCCTCTGGCGGTGGGTCGCAAATCGCGGATCACATCATGGGGACCGGTGGTGATTGGAGTTTCGCGGTCCTTGTCGAAATCAAGCGCCCCAACACCAGGCTCCTGGGCGCACACATCCGCGAGGGCACCTGCAGAATCCACGGCGACCTGTCAGAGGGCGTGGCGCAGGCCCAGTCCAACTGCCAGGCCCTGATAGCCGTGTCGACCACGGGCGCTGGTGCGCTCGAGTTCAACGAGCGGGAGATGACTGTCGCCGACCCGCGCGGCATCGTCGTGATAGGTGACACGAACCAGTTCGAGAACGCCGCCCAGCGCCAGACCTTCCAGCGCTACCGGCACAACCTCTGGAACCCGACGATCATGACCTACGACGAGCTGCTCAACCGGGCAAAGTTCCAGGTGGCGCGGACGACCCCACCCGGGATCGCGACGTCAGCCGCTACTCCTGCTGCCAGAGCGCCACTTGCCCGATCCGACAGCGCGCCAGAGGCGCCAACTCGGCCGTTTTCCGAGGAGCCCTTCCGGATCGTCGTCGGTAGTCAGGGATCCCGCGCAGCCGATCCCGAGTGGGGACCGGCGGCTATCCACGAGCCTGACGAAGAGGAAGTACGGGAGCCCGACGAGGACGAGGACGAGGACCGCGAGGATGAGCCCGACGGCCCGGTCCGACCATCATCGTCGCCAGCGCCTCGAACCGCTGCCGAAACTGACCCGGACGATCTGCCCTTCTGACCGTGTCGCCCACGAGATCTGGTGGCGTCAGGCTGCGATCCGGTCGACCGTCTCGTCGAGCCCGACGATTCGGAGCGCCGTTGGCCGAGCGCCCTCAATTTCCATTCGGGGCCGAGAATGCCGAACCTGAAGTCCTATTCGCCTAGGCGATCGGCTGGCGACGCCAGTCGATGGACTGCTCGAAGATCGTCGTCCAGCAATTCGACGTAGCGGCGCGTGACCTGGATCGATGACGGACTGTGGCCGAGGATGCGCTGGAGGCTGAAGACATCGCCACCATTGGTCAGGAACGACCTGGCGAACGTGTGGCGTAGGACGTGAGGAGAGCAGCGCGTCTGCAGTTCCGCCCGCCTGGCGAGGCGGTGCACCAGCTGATAGAGACCTCTCGCGGTCAGTCGGTGCCCGCCGGGACCGGTGAAGAGCGGATCGTCGTCCCGGACACCGCGCCGATGGCTCAACCAGATCCGGAGCGACTTGCGAGCTCGTCGGCCAACGGGGACGAGTCGCTCCTTGCTGCCCTTCCCGAACACGCGACATCTACCCTCCACGAGGTCCAGATCACGGACCCGAAGTGAGGCCGCCTCGCTGACCCGAACGCCGGTGTCCAGCAAGAGCAGGACGATCGCCCGGTCGCGGTCCGGATCGCGGGAGCCATCGACGGCGCGCAGCAGGGCGATGATTTCAGGGTCGCGCAGGCTTGGAACCAGCTGCTCGGGGACACGTGGGAGCGGCACTGTGCGGAGCGGGTTCGAGGCCAAGTCGAGCTCGCTCGCGACCCAGGTCCCGAAGGCCTTGAGGGTGCGTACTCGGCCGGCGAGGCTGCTCGGCGCGAGCTGGCGAGACCTCGATTGGAGCGCCAGCAGCCAACGGCGTACGACCGGTGCCTGGAGATCACCGCCTGTGGCTGCCCGCCCATCCCGCTCGACGAAGCGAACGAACTCAAGCAAGAAGTCGCGATACCAATCAATCGTCCGAGGACTCCGACCGGCGACCTTGAGCGCCACGAGGTATTCGTTGATCAGGTCCTGCAGACGGACCTGATCGAGCTCCGCCGGGGCGGTGGCTGCTACGGCTCGCACGTCTGCAGCTCCAGGTAGCGCTGAAACAGCCGGTCTCGAACCGCGTACCGGCCGCGGTGGCCGCTGGCGACCCGGTCGATGTGACCCCTGGCTGCGAGACGACGAAGCGCCAGGCGAGCCGCGCCCGGCCGCACGCCGAGCCTGTGAGCCTCGGCTTCGATGGCTCCCGATGGGCGTGGCTCCGTGCTTCGTGCGACCACGGCCACGACCTGGCGGTCGATCGGGGACATCCCCGCCCACCGAGCGGCGAAGATCTCCTGGCTGACCGAGGCGAACGCGCGCTCGAAGGCGACCGCGAACTCGGCACGCGTGACCCTCCCGTCGACCGCGGCATCGAAGGCGAAGTAGCCAAGCTTCTGCAGGTAGTAGGGTCGGCCGCCGGCGAGCTCGACGATCTCCGCGACGACCGCGGAGTCGAATCGCACCACCGTTTCCTCGACGGGTCCGATGATCGCCCGAGTCGCATCACCGGGATCGAGGGGTCCGATCGAGAGCGGCTCGAAGAACCGTACGAGCGGCTCGTGGGCCGATCGCACCCCATCGAACAGGCCCGCCGACGCAGCGACGAGGAAGGCCAGCGGCAGGTCAGCCGCATACAGCTCGAGAGCGCACGCCCGCAGCCGCAAGAGCACATCTCCGGTCATCGGGAGCAGGTCAACGTCATCGAGCAGCACGATCACCGACCGCCCATCGCGAGCGTGGTGCTCGATCAGCCGGCGGAGCGCCGCGCGGAGCTCGCGCTCAGGGTCGCGTGAACGACGACGGATCCGGGCGTTTGCGACGCCGATATCGAGACCCAGCTCCACCTCGAGGTTCCGAGGTCCATCGGTGGCGAGTTCGGCGTCGATCGCGTTGACGAGACCGGCGAGGAACTCGTCGGACGACTGCGGGTACGCCATCGACAGCACGACGGCGTCGCCGGCCTGTTGGCGCAGGCGGCGCCAGTGCATCAGCAGCGTCGTCTTGCCGATCGCCCACTCGCCCAGGAGGGCGGTGTGCTGCGGCTGACCCTCCCGGGTTCGGGCGACCCGGGCTTCGAAGATGGCCGTCTCCCGCTCGCGCCCAGCGAGCAGCGGCGGGAGGATCCCGCTGCCCGGTCGGAATGGGTTCGTCGATCGCGTTTGTTTCAATTGTTTCAACTCCAGAAACAAAGGCCGTTTGAGATGAATGGGCCGGGGAGCGCCGCATGGCGCCTCCCCGGCCAACGTGTGCACCTGTTGATCCACGCTTCCCTATTGCGCGCCGGCCGGGACGCGGAACCACGAGCGGCTGCGCGCCGCGTTGTGGACCACGTCGAGGTAGACCTCGCTGTAGGGGACGCTGCCTTGCTCGGTGACTGCCCAGAGGCAGTTGAGCATCGCGCTTGCGACCATCAGGTTCGTCACCACGAGCTGGGGCCGTTCGGCCGCGAGGACCGCACAGCCGGCACCCGGCATGACATCGGACTCGACCGCCCGACCGATCTCCGGGTGGATCTCGGTCAGGTGGCCATCGACGCTGTACCCGTCGCGGCGGCGGACGAGCTGGACGTTGCCGTCTGTCTCGTCGTTGCCGCCGCTGATGAGGGTCACGTCGATAAGCTCGGCGATGTGCCGATCGACGAGCGCCCGGGTCGGGTGGTTGTCGACCGCGAGGAGACAGACGTCATCCTCGCGAACGATCTGCCCGACATTGTCGGAGCGCACGTGTTCGGCGATCGCCGCGAGCGCCAGCCCGCTCCCGCGGAACACCCGGGCCAAGGCCTCGGCCTTGTTCGTGCCCAGGGCGTCATCGGGGAAGAGCTGCCGCGACCGATTCGCTGGCTCGTAGGCGTCACCGTCGACGAGCACGAGGAGCGGTCGCGGTTCCGGCCGGTGGCCGAGATAGCGGACGAGCGACGGCAGGAGCTGGCTCCCGATACCGCCCAGGCCGATCAACACGATCCGGTCAGTCATCGCCACCACCGCCCTTCCGACTCGACCCGGAAACTGGGACGAGCCAGTAGCTGAGGTGGTAGCCGAGACCCTCGGCGAGACCGCCGGCCCGGACGAGCGCGACGTCGAGATCGACGTGACTCGCTCGGCTCCCGATCGTGGCCGGGACCGACGCCGTGGCGCCGTTCGACCCGGTTGGTCCACCCTTCGACGGTCGCGGCGACGGCAGGAGTTTCACCCGCCGCAGCCAGTCGTCCGGCGGCTCGATCAGCCGTCGTGGTCGTTCGAGGACGACACTCGGTCGAACGTCGAACCGATGACCGTCGACGGCGATCGCCGCCGAGTAGCTCGGTCGTCGCCGATCGAAGTCGCCGACGACGACGTGGAGCCCATCGAAGCTGGCCTCGTCATCGGCGTCGATCGAGCTCGCCCCGGCACCGAAGGCGCCGTGGGAGTGGATCGAACCGATGACCCGGTGGTCGTCCGACAGCGCCGACTCGTCGAGCCGGTGCTTGACCGACGCCATGCTGACCTGCTGGTCCGGCACGTACAGATCGAAGCCCTCGGCCTTCCAGAGAAGGAGGACGAGCGCCTCTGTCCGACGCACCCGGTACACCGCTCGGAAGAAGCCGACGACGCGAGCCATGAGATCCGCTGGGACCCTGGGCAACGCGTACTCGACGTATTCCTTCTCGGCCGGCAGGTGGTCGACCCCCTCAACCTTCGTCTGACTCAATCCGAGCAGGCTCTGCTTGCGCAGATACAGCCCGTCATGGGCGACGACGAAGGCCGGCAGGCGGGTGTCGATCACCTCCGGCGAACCGGCTGGGAGGATCGGGAACATCTCACTCCCCTCCCCGCTCGGCCGCCGGCAGTCGGTGGACGAGCTGCTCGAGCTGGCGGGATCGCGATCGCTCGCGGACCAGCTCCTCGCGCAGCTGTCGGCCAGATGCCTTGAGAACGGCCACGGCGATCGCCAGGGCCGACGCCTCGAGCCCGTCGAACGGGTTCGCGGGGTCGGTGACCCGGAGATGCGGCGCCAACAGGCTTTCGAGATCGGTCGCCCGGGCCATCGGCATGCGCCCGACGACGTCAGGAAGCGAGCGCATCGGCGTCGCCTCCCTCGATCGAGGGCGGTTCCGGCGTCCGGACATCGATCTCGGTCTCCTCCTCGGGGATCGGGACGACCGCAGGGAGGTCCGTCGGTGCCACCCCGGCCATCTGGGCCACGACCTGGCGGAGGGTCCGCCAATAGGGGTCGTAGGTCAGGGACAGGGCGGCAAGCGGATCTCGCCGCGAGCGCGACGCCCAGGAGCGGAAGCCACCGCTGAACGGCAGCGGATGGCGCCGCAGGTCCTGGTTGAAGCGACTCGCCCAGAACGCGCCGATCAGCGCGTCCACACGTTCGCCGACGGTGGCGCCGCCGACCCGGACGGACCCGAGACAGACGATCCCATCGTCGTTCGTGTTCGGCAGGGTCGAAGAGCACAGCTGGTCGTCGAGCGAGCGCAGGGGCGCCGTCCGAAAGTAGGTCGACAATCCCTCGATCTGCTCGCCGTAGGTCGAGACGACGAAGACGACGTACGGCAGGGCGATCCGATACGAGGTCGGCTCGCTGTCGTGGCGTCGGCTGGCGTGATATTCGATCGTGCGCCGCATCGGGGCCTGCTCGGCGACGAAGACCTGGCGGTCGGTCGTGCCGGTGCGGACCCAGAAGCGGCAACCGGTGGGCAGCCTCGGGCTGAGTTGAACCTGAGTGGTGGTGAGCTCGGCCAGAAGGTCGGGTAGAGCGACCTCACGGTCGATGACCTCGCTGACCAGACTCACCAGATCGCCTTCGATGCGCAGGAATGTGCGCGACTGCATCGGGAGCTCCTTTCCGGCTCTCGACCTGCCCGAGGGCCCGAACCCGGCGCGCCGATTGGCGCCACCGGGTTCGGGTGATCCCGGCGGGATGGCCGAAGCCGACGTGTCAGATCGCCTGACCCTTCACGCCGGCTGCCTTCTGGAACTCGATCTCGTCGCCCGGATGGACGACGAAGTCGTCGTCGGCCCGGGTGCCGTTGACCGTCACGACCGCGTCGCGCGGGATGTTGAAGACCTGTTCGAGGGTCTTCCAGATCCCGCGGACCGTCTTGCCGGCCAGATCGAGCTCGAGCTCGTTGACGCCGTAGATGACCTTGGTCGTCTCGGCGGCTTGCATCGTCTGCATCGGAAACCTCCATGTGGAACGAACGCCGCATGACAAGCGGACCGGGGCAGACGAAGGCAGGCGCGGCGTCCTGCCCTCTTGATGCGATCGGCGAGGATCGGCCCGGTCCCTGAGTGCGCACAGTTGTGAGCACCGGCGGGCGCGCAGGCCGCCGGCGTCATCGAACCCCTTCGGGGCATCACCTCCGTTCCGGCGCGGATGTCATCCGCCGCCCGAACGTGAGCAAGAGTCCCGACCAGGACGAGACAGCCGTCGGCGAGAATCGCCCGAACGAACCGAAATCGGTCGCGCCGCGCCCAAGCGAGGGGCGGAGGCGACCGGATCACGGACCGTCGAGGAGCGTTCCTCACAACGGCCGTATCCCGGCCGGACTCCGTCCACGTATGGGTGGCGGTACGCCTCGCGCGATCGCACGCATCGAAGTGCGCGCGATTGGCAGCGCTATGTGGTTGGTAAGGTGCTGCTGTCGCCGCGGACCGCTAAGGATCCCGGCGCCGGCGCTGGTGGAGTCGCGACCATCAAGGTCGCGGGAACCCGTGTCGGGAGGCTCCTGCCATCTCCGATGTGGAGTGCTGGCGCGACCCAATCGAGCGCGAGGTACGAATGTCGCTGTCGGTCGGGTCGCACTCCTACCCTACGGCGTCACGACCCGAAAT
>JACCVQ010000177.1 GCA_013698095.1 Chloroflexota bacterium | reverse complement strand
GGCGCCGCGGCGCCGGGCGCCGCCGGACAACCACTGCCCACGCCGCCCGCGGAGTCCGGGTTCAGTCGGCGTCCGCGGAAGAATCTTGACGTGAACCCGCGTCCGGTACGCTGACCGCCGCCATGATCAACTCCCCCTCGAATTCCGGCGCCCCCGCCCGCTCGCCGTGGACCGCCAGGGTCGCAGGTTGGAGCGCGCGCCATCGCTGGCCGGTGGTCGGGCTGTGGTTCGCCGCGACCATCGGGATCTTCGTCGGCAGCCTGCTCGTCGGCGGGACGATTGCCGTCGAGGCGGTCTCGAACGACGAGCGAGCAAAATACGAGGCCGGTGAGGCTTACGTGATCTGGAACGAGGCCAACCCGCCGACAGGACAGGAGGAGCCCGCCTCACAGCAGTTCCTGCTGGTCGTCTCGAGCGCCGACCGGACCGTCGACGATCCGGCAGTCGCCGCCGACGTCGCCGCGATCACCGCCCGCCTCGCGGCCGTCCAGTCCACGGTCGACGGCACCACCGGCCCGGTGATCGTCCAACTGGTCGACCCCATCACCGTCCCGGCATCGGCCGGTCTCGTCTCGCCCGATCGGACCACCGTTCGGATCCTCGGTCGCGTGCCCGGCGACGGCGCCGTGCTCGCGGACCGGCTCGAGCCCATGCCTGCGGTCCTCGCCGAGATCAAAGCCGCCTACCCGGCGTATCAGATCCACGCGCTGAACAACACGATCGCCAATGACGAGATCAGCGAGCTGATCAACGGCGGTCTGGACGACTCGCTGCGCCTCACGATCCCGCTGACGTTCCTGATCCTGCTCCTGGCGTTCGGCGCGGTGGTGGCCGCGGTCATCCCGTTGATCCTCGCCGTGACCGCCCTGCTCGCCGCGTTCGGCATCCTCGGCCTGTACAGCCAGACGGTCGCGGCGGTGAGTCCGTACGCGAGCCAGCTCGTCGTCCTGATCGGGCTCGCCGTCGCGGTCGACTACTCGCTGTTCATGCTCACCCGGTTCCGGACCGAGCGCCGCCGCGGCCGGCCGAAGCTGGCCGCCATCGACGTCGCGAGCAACACCGCCGGGCGCGCCGTCTTCTTCTCGGGGATCGCCGTCATGATCTCGATCGGCGGGCTGTTCCTGCTCGACGATCCGCTCTTCCGGTCGATGGCCGTCGGGACCATCGCGGTCGTCCTCGTCGCGGTGATCGGCTCGCTGACGTTCCTGCCCGCGACGCTCGCGATCCTCGGCGACGGGGTCAACCGGCTGCGGCTGCCGTTCATCAGCCGGAGCCGCGACGAGGGGAGCGGCCTGTGGGCGGTCGTCGTCCGGGCGGTCATGCGCCGGCCGGTGGTCGCCGCGGTCGTCACGTCGGTCGTTCTCATCGTCGTCGCGACCCCGGTCACCCGGCTCCACATGGGCCAGGCCGATTTCACATCGTTCCCGGACTCGCTCGACAGCGTCCAGGCGGTCAACGTCCTCAACGTGAAGTGGCCGAGCGGCTCCGACCTCGACCTGTCGGTCGTCGTCACCGGCGCCGATCAGCCGGCGACAAAAGCGGCGATCGAGAAGATGACGGCGGCCGCACTCGCGATCCCGGGGCTGAGCGGCCCGCCCGAAACGATCACCTCATCCGACGGTCGCGCTGCGTTCATTTCGTACCTGATGGCCGGCGGCAGCAACGACGTCCGCAACCAGGACATCGTCCGGACGATGCGCACCGATGTCGTGCCGGCCGCGTTCGCCGGCTTGACCGCCGTCCGTGCCCTCGTCACCGGCGACGCTGCCTACACCCTCGATATCGTCGACTTCTACGCCCGGGGCATGCCGCTCGTCATGGCCTTCGTGCTCGCCCTGTCGTTCCTGCTCCTGCTCATCGCCTTCCGCTCGATCGTGATCCCGATCAAGGCGATCCTGCTCAACCTGCTCTCGACGGGGGCTGCGTTCGGGCTGCTCGTGCTCGTGTTCCAGGAGGGCTGGGGGGCGGATCTGCTCGGGTTCAAGCCCGGCCCGATCGAGTCGTTCATCCCGGTCTTCATCTTCACGATCCTGTTCGGGCTGTCGATGGACTACCACGTCTTCATCCTGACCAGGATCAAGGAGGCACGCGATCACGGGCTGTCGTCGAACGAGGCGGTCGCTCGCGGGATCTCGATCACGTCCGGCACGATCACGAGCGCGGCCGCGATCATGGTGGTGGTGTTTGCTGTCTTCGTGACGCTTGAGCTGACGATCATCAAGCAGCTCGGATTCGGGCTGGCCGTGGCCGTCTTCCTCGACGCGACCATTGTCCGAAGCGTGCTGCTGCCGGCCTCGATGCGGCTGCTCGGTGAGTGGAACTGGTGGCTGCCGTCGTGGCTCGGCTGGCTGCCCCACGTGACCGTCGAGGGCGAGGTCGACGAGCCGGACGATCTCGAGACGGCGGCCGCGGCCAGTCCGAGCCCGCCATTTCGCAGGCGTGACCCTCGCGATCTGTATCGTCGAATCGGCGACACCGGCGCCGAATGTAGACTCCCGCGACGTCGTACCAGGTCAGGCTTCGAGTCTCCTTGGCCGACGCTCGGTCAGATCATCGACGAAAATGTGGAGGTGCCCAGTGGCCCAGGGAAGTTACGATCGACTGCGCTCCTGGGCGGCGGCCAAGGGCGTCGCGCTGAGCGTGACAAAGAGCATGTCGGCCGACCTCAGCTCGACTGAGGACGTCAGCACGGCTGCCGACCTCCAGACCTTTTGGATGATCAGCTGCTCGGTCATCGATCCGGTTCATTTTTCGGCATCGGGCTCGGGCGCGACGATCGATGCAGCAGCCGAGAGGGTCGTCGCCGATCTCACGATCATCGGCGCCGAGCTCTAGGGCCAGCGCTCGCGCGGCGGCGCGCGGCGGCGCGCGGGTCGTATGCGGCACGTGAGTAAGATTGCGGGTCAGCGCGCCTGGCCACGTCCGAATCGGTTCCTGCCGAGCTCGCTGTCCCCGAATCGGATGCGCGAGCTGCATCGACATGCGATCCCGTCAGCTGCTCGGTCAGCGAGTGTCGGCGCCGTTCTGTCGGGTGCGCCAGCCGTCGGGCGGCGGAAGCGTCGTTGGCCCGAACGCGGCCGACTGCGGTAGACTCGCCCGCGCTGGGCCGGTAGCTCAATGGCAGAGCAACTGACTCTTAATCAGTTGGTTGGGAGTTCGAGTCCCCCCCGGCTCACCAGCATTCTAAGCACGAAAAGACCCTCGGGCTCCCCCCGGCCCGAGGGTCTTTTCTGTCCTGTACCACCCGGCGTACCACCTTAAGCGCTGGACGCCTTGCGGGCGAGGATCACGTCAGTCCGTTCGGCCGACTGCCGGAGCATCCGTTCCGTGAGGTGCCCGTACACGTTCGCGGTGGTCGTGATGCTGGCGTGGCCGAGGATCCGCGACACGATCGCGAGCCCACGGCCACCGCCGCACCGGGCCGCTCTCGATTGTCGATCCCATCGACGGCCCGCCGTCTCCGCCCGCCGACCTTGGACCCGCAGGATCCCAGGCTTGGGACGAGTGGTGGAGCTCCGCGACATGGCTGGCGGCCAGCGACGTTCCGATCGTCCGCCTCCTGTGCCGGATGCTCGATCGGGCGGCCGACCTCGACGCCCGGATCGCGGTCGACGGTCTGACCGTTCCGGGCTCGCAGGGCCAGCCCGTCGCCCATCCACTGCTCGGGGTCGCCGCTGGAGTTCGCAGCCTGATCCTCGGCCTGGCCAACGACTGCGCGTTCACCCCGGCCGGTCGGCGCCGACTCGGGATCGAGGTCAAGGCCCAGCCGACAGTGACGGCGCTCGAGCGGATGGTTGCGGGCCGGAACGGAGGCTCCACGCGATGAGCGGCCCTGAGCAATACCTCGAGTGCCCGCCCCTCGAGGCCAGATCTCGTTGGCCGATGACGTTCTCCTTGGTCCTGGCCATGACGGCCGGCCGCCGGAGAACGGGGGACGGCGATGAGCGGCCGATAGGTCGAACGCCTTATGTGCGGTCCAGAGCGGTCCGGCATAGGGTCGTCCTCAACCTAACCGCGCCGCTGTGCGCCAGACCGCACCGGCGGCGTTGCAGTTCACGCCTCAGCTGGAGCTTCATGTGCGACGTCTAACTGTCCTTAGCCTCCTTTTTGCCGCATTGACGTTCGGAGTGGCTGCTCCGGTCGCGGCAACCGACTCCTCTGCGCGCATCGTCAGCATCGTCCCCGGCTTCCGGCAGAACCTCGTCGACATCGTCGGCATCACATACGACCGGGTAAGTCAGACGACTCGACTGACCGTCACGGTCCATTGCTTCCACGGTTACTACCAGATCGCACCCGACGAGCTCATAGATCTCGGCGAGTCGGAGCTGGAGCTCGACCAGCTGGCCACGGCAGTCCAGGGAGGCGTCGACGTCGCGATGACGAGCATGGAGGCCACCGAGTTGACGACGTGCGACACGCAGATCGTCTTCACCTTCGTCGGCCTGAAGGTCGGCATCGCGACCTTCACGACCTCCATCTCGCAAGGCGTCTTTTCGGGGCACGTCACCACGACGACCACCATCCGTGCTATCCAGCCGTCGCGCTGAAGTTCGGAACGCGCGGCCCCAAGCGTGGAGGTTCCCGCGCGCCAAGGCCAGCGGGGATGACGATCCGACCGGGCGTGAGCGACGGTGCGGCTGCGAACGTTCCGCCTCGTCTCTGTGGCGACCCACCGTCGGTAGGGTGCGGCTGTGGGTCACCCCGACCGTAGAGGACAAGAGGGCCGGCGCGCCATGAGTCTCCCTCGCCATGCGTCGCGGATCGGGTTGAGGACACTCCGGCAAGGTACGGTCTCATCGTGGAAAGCGCAGCACCCCCAGGCGGGCTCGAACCGATCGACTGGTTCTGGGAGGGAAACGTTCAGCGCCAGATCGTTCGCCACGTAGAGCGCGGCGGATGGAACGTCGTGGCGGTCGCCGACACCGGTCGCCGAAGTCACGGCCCGGACATCGATGCGCGAAGCGCGGCCGGCCGCTGCTGATCGAGGTCAAGGGCTACCCGTCGGTCAACTACCGAGACCCTCGCCGAATCAACGAGCGGAAGCCCACGAATCCTCGGCTCCAAGCGCGGCATTGGTTCGGCCAAGCCTTCATGAAGGTCGTGATGCTCGCGGACCGCGCGGCGGCATGGGAGACGGCGATCGGCTTGCCTGAATTCGACGTCTACGAGACGTTGGTCGGCGACTGCGAACGATCTCTCCAGGCACTCGGCATCGGGGTGTACTTCGTTCGACCCGACGGATCCGTGATGGAGAGGCTTGCCCACAAGTCCCGCGGAGAGGCGCTCAGACTCATTGGCTCGGAGCCTGTCGAGTAGGACGGAGCCGCGGACGGTAAGCCGGAGGTGAGCGTCCCCGCCTAGAGTCACCACGGCCCGCCGCTCCGGGTGCCGACCGTCGATCACGTTCCGCGAGGGACGTCCAGTCGAGTCGGTGGCGACGGCGCATCGAGGAGGACCGTGTCGCGCGCTGACGTGCTGGACGTCTCTGAGCTGAAGATTGGGGAGTCGATCGTCGTCGTCGCGGAGAGCGGCAGTACGACCAAGGGCGCCCTCGTCGACGCCGATGGTGCTGTGCTGAGCGTTCGCGTCGATCGTGGCTCACGGGTTGTCACCATCCCGATCCACACAATCGCGTAACTGTCGACCCGCCGCTCCGCGCGTTGGCTACGTCCTCGAGGCTGGACCGGCGGCGACGGCGAGGCTGGACCGGCGGCGACGGCGGGCCAACGCCCACTTGACGCTGGCCGTCTAGCCTCCGAGGACGTACCGCGAACCCTGGGCCACGGCCCAGACGGCGCACGAAACTGGGCCAACCCCAGTGGCGAGCGTGCTAGCAGTCGAAAGCCAAAAGTTTGTCGTCTTCTCAGCCGTGGCCCACACCCCCCACGCGCCGGTGTCTTCACGCACCGGACGTACGGCCTCTGGTGCTCGCTGCAAGGCCTTCGGAAAGGTCGACAGCGTACTTTCGTACTACTTGCATCTCCAGTCCGTCCTATTCATCACTCCCTTCATTCTGGAGCTCCATCCAATGGCGATCAGTCCCATGGCGCTGAACCTCGACGGCGGCCTGGACCTTGCGAATGAACGATCCGTTGACATCAGTCCGGCCGGTGGGTCGCGCGTGAGCGTCGTCATTCCCACGCTCAACGAGGAGCGCAACATCGGGTGGGTCCTGGAACACCTGCCTCCGCTCCTCCATGAAGTGATCCTCGTCGATGGGCGATCGAGGGACCGTACGGTCGAGGTGGCGGTCGCGATCCGACCGGACATCGTCCTGGTGCGCGAGCAGACACCCGGCAAGGGCGCCGCATTGCGCGCAGGCTTCGCCGCGACGACCGGCGACGTCCTCGTGATGCTCGACGCAGACTGCAGCATGGATCCGGCGGAGATCCCCTCGTTCGTGGCTGCGATCGAGGCCGGGGCTGACGTGGCCAAGGGCTCGCGCTTCCTCGCGGGCGGCGGCACCGTCGATATCTCGGCCCTTCGGCAGCTCGGCAACGGAGCGCTGCTCCGGATGACGAACCTGCTGTACGGGGCAGGCTTCAGCGAGCTCTGCTACGGCTACATGGCGTTCCGGCGGTCCAGCCTCATGGCGCTGGGCCTGCGCAGCACGGGGTTCGAGATCGAGACCGAGATCGTCGTCCGTGCGCTTCGCGCCGGATTGCGCATCAGGGAGGTCCCGAGCTTCGAGGCAGAGCGCCGGTTCGGCGTGTCAAACCTGCGCACCTTCCGCGACGGTTGGCGGGTTGCCCGGACGGTCCTGAGCGAGCGCTTCACCCGAGAAGCCACGCCGGACATCACGATGGTGGCCGCGGGATCGGCGCTGAAGACAGACTCCCTCTCTGGGTCCTAGCTCGGGCCAAACACGTCAGCGGCTCAGCGGGTGGTCCAGCGCCGCCCGTGCCACATCTTGCGGGAGCCAAACTAGGCGGCTCCTACCGACCGGCCAAGCCGTCATGCCCGAACCGACTCGGCGAGTGAGCGCTCGCGCTGACACGTCGACGGAGCGCCAGGACACCGTAGAACGGGACGAGGACAACCGCCGCGGTGCCGATACCAGCCAGAAACAGGAGGTCACTTAGTATCTGCCGAGCTTGGCGGCTGGCGGAGCGGTACCCGTGCGTCACTCTGTCTCCTAGTAGGTTGACCGGCCCGAACATCATCGGGCCTGCTGACTCGCACGCGTAAAGTATGCGCCTGGCTGACGGCAGCGCCATAGGTCGAACGGCCTATCGCTCTCAATGTTTGGCAGCCTTTGCGGCGATCCGGTCGCCCCCGCTGGGCTCGAGAACGCCGCAGCTAAGCGCCGGGCACTAGAGTCACCGAGGCCCGCCGCTCCGCGCGCCGACCGGCGATCACGTTGCCGCGAGGGACGCCCAGCCGAGTCGGTGGCGACGGCGGGCCGTACCACTTTTCGTACCACCTAGACCATGGATTCCAGTGGTACAGGTGGACGTAGTAGGACGCCGTGCACGCTTAGAATCATGTCGCGAGCGTGGTTCAGACCAACTCTTAATCAGTTGGTTGGGAGTTCGAGTCTCCCCCGGCTCACCAGCACTCTGAGCACGAATGATGCCTTCGGCGCGATCCGGAGGCCTTTGTGATGATGGTCGGCCGAAGCGACGATCCTGCCTTCCGGCGTCTCGAGGATTGCGCTAACCAAAAAGAGCCGGTGCATCTCGACACCGTCTTTGCGCGGAAGTCCTGTGACCGCCTGTCGCAGGGCGCATGATGCGTCCTCGGAGGGGTGGCAGGAGCGTAGGGGAGTTCCGCGGCACGGCGTCCCAAGAAACCGGTCGCCCGACTCGTGCTGAAGGCCAATGGCGAGCCCGACCTCTGCCGAAGGAGGTATCTGCTGATGGCGAACCGACGTATTGCCAGATTCGGGGTCGTAGTGTCAACTGCGGCCGTTGTCTTGGCCATGAGTGCCGGTGCCGCGATGGCCGGTGAAGTCACCGGGAACGGCAAGCCGCTCTGGACGAACGGTGACGTTTGGGGCGTGGAGCATACGTTGCACGGCAAGTCGCTGTGCGCGTTCTCAGGTCAGGAAGACGACCAGTTCCCGGCGAGTCCCTTCTACAGTGCTACTGCAGGGCACGCCCAGTCCTGGGGGCAGATCCCCAAGGTCTTTCGGGATGAGCTCACCGTCGCGGGATTCAATCCCGGGATCGCATGCAACCCGACCAAGAGTGGCGGCGAGTAGCTAGCGCATCTAGCTCTCGGGGTTATCGCACAGCGCCCCTCGGCCTACGGGTCGGGGGGCGTTCGAGTACCACCGCGCGTCTCTCCCGAGCCCCGGTGTCGGCGCGCATGGCCCCTTGCCTCAGGACGCCTCCTGATCCTCGAAGAGCGCGGACAGGTCGGGCGGCTCGTATCCCCGCTTCCGTTCCTCGCGGGCGTATTGGCAACCAAGCTCCCAGAAGTCAGACGAGTGTCGAAAGTCGTCGAGGCCCGTCGTGGTGGAGTCCCAGGCCGCGATCCACGCCCGCGCCTCGTGAGCCGACAGTCCGTCGCGCTCGAGTCGGGCGAGTGCGCGAGCGCGGCCCATCGCAAACGCGCGGGCTTGGGGAGCGGCCAGTCTGTCTTCGGTTCGCGCGCGCATCGGATGGCAAATCGTGCGCCGCCAACCTTGCGATTCACCTGTCCGTGACAGTTCAGCGGCGTTACAACTGTCGCACGCGTCACCCGGTGGGCGCGGATGACCGATAGGTATCTCGCCCTAATGCCACACGTGCCCACAACAGCCTACAGTCGGATGGATCCCGTCCGGGGGCGGGTCACGAGTGGCGATCGCGGGCATCTCGCGTCGTCGCGCACACAACGCCCGGCGGGTCTCCCCCCACCCGCCGGGCGCTTTCTGTGTCTCGCGAGTGACAGATCGACAGTGCCGCACGCGACGTCGCCCGATCGGCCAACGAGTATGGTCTTGACAGGGCCGGACGCGTCAGCATCGTTCCCCCGGCGGTGAAGGTCGTCCGGCCCATATCCGGTCGAGACCGAACACCGTCGGCGCTCGACGTGTCCGGCGCCCCGCGAGGGCGATTCGACGCCCCTTGACCAGCCCGATCCCCGCGTGCCAGATTCGACGTTACCGGGGTGGGGAGCGCGACGCAGCTGGCGTCGCCGATCGAGGAGGGGCGAGCATGGCGCACCGTCGACGATCCTGGACGATGTTCCGCGCTGCGGTTGCCGCCGCGCTCGTGGCGACGGCCGTCGCGGCGCCGCAGGCCTCCGCGGCGCCAGCTGCGCCGGACCCGATTCTGCTCGTCCACGGCTATCGCGGCGATCCCTCGACCTGGGCCGACATGAAGGCGTTCCTCGAAGGCAACGGCCGTGTCGTCGAGGCTATCGATCTCGCGACCGAGGACAACGTCAAGAACGCCCAGGCCATCTCGGCCCTCATCGCCGCCAGGGGCTGGACCAAGGTCGATCTCGTCGGCCAGAGCATGGGTGGACTGTCAGCGCGTCACTTCACGAAGGCACTCCGCGGCGACGTCGTCGTGGACTCCTACACGTCGCTCGGGTCTCCGCAGTACGGGATCTGGAGCGCGTGCCTGTTGCCGGTCACGTACGGCGGGCAGATGTGTCCGAGCAGCTCCTTCCTTCGCACGCTGAACAAGGGCGACGACACGCCGGGCAACACCGCCTGGACCACGATCTACAGCACGAACGACGAGTACGTCCCGAACTCGTCGTCGCGGCTCGATGGCGGCGCCTGCTTTGTTCAGGTCAGCGGCCCAAACCACAACAACATCGACAACGATGCCGCCGTGATGGGCCACGTCCTCGCCTCGGTCGATCGGACCTGCACGGGCACATTCAAGTAGCGCCCCGCCAGCGCCGAACGCCGCGGACGTAGTACCCTTCGGGCATCTCTGACGGCCGGTCCTGTGAGGCCGGCGGACCGGTTCCGAGAGGCCGGAAGGGAGGCCAACGATCGAGTGTCCGCGCGTCCACCGAGCCCTGCCGGGCCGGTGGCGTTTCTGTGTGAGGGGGTCGTGATCGCGCTCGATCGACCGATCCCGCCGCAGCCCCGGCCGGACGCGATCGTGGATCCCCGGGTCGGCAACCTCGGACCGGCCCTCCTGGCCCTCGAGGACGGGACGGTGTTTCCCGGGATCGCGTTCGGCGCGCCGCTTGCGGCCGGCGGCGACCTCGTCGTCAACACCTCGCAGACCGGGTACCAGGAGGTCTGCACGGACCCGTCGTACGCCGGCCAGGTGGTCGTCATGACCTACCCGCTGATCGGCAACTACGGGCGCCTGATCGAGGACGACCAGTCGCTCCAGCCGTGGCTCCGGGCGCTCGTTGTGGCCAACGCGACCGCCGCGGTCCTCGACGACGCGCGCCAGCTCGGCGCGCTGCTGCGCGACAACGCCATCCCCGCGATCGCCGGCGTCGACACGCGGGCCCTTGCTCGCCACCTCCGGGCCAACGGGTCGCTCCGCGGGATCGTGACCGAACCCGGCTCTGTCGATCGCGACGTGGCCGTGGAGCGGGCCCGGGCCGTGCCGCGCTGGGAGGATCAGGACTTCGTCGGTCAGGTCTCGCCGTCCTCGATCATGGATGTCGGCAGCCACGACGAACGCGGGCCGCTGATCGGGATCGTCGACTTCGGACTGAAGTCGAACATCGTCCTGGGCATGCGCCGGCGCGGCGCCCGGGTCCGGATCCTGCCTCACACGATCTCGACCGCGGTCGCGCTCGCCGACGACATCGATGGTCTCGTCCTCTCGCCCGGCCCCGGGGATCCGGCCCGGCTGGCCGGCCCCGTCGCGCTTGCGCGGGCGATCATCGACGACGGCCGGCCGCTGCTCGGGATCTGTCTGGGCCACCAGATCGTCGCCCGGGCGGCCGGTGCCGAGACGAGGCGCCTCCGGTTCGGCCATCACGGGGCGAACCATCCCGTCCGGGACGTGGAGCTCGGGCTGGTCCAGGTGACCGCCCAGAACCACGAGGTCCAGGTGGTGGGGGAGTCGGTCCTCGCGGCCTCCGGGTTCCGCGTCAGCCAGGTGAACCTGAACGACGGCTCCGTTGAAGGCCTGCGCCACGCGACGCTGCCGATCGAGACCGTTCAGTACCACCCCGAGGGGGCGCCCGGTCCGCTGGATGCGCTGGCCGTGTTCGACCGGTTCGTGGCCCGGGCGAGCGAACGTGCCGCGGAACGTGCCCGGAGCTCGCCGTGAAGCGGCGTGCGGTGTCGCGCCGCGGAACGGGTGCGGTGGCGCCGCTTCGGGTCACGCCGGTCGGCCAGATGGGCATACGGTCATGGCCGGAACATTCGGCGCTGTTCACCGACGGCTCCGATCTCGTCCAGCCCGTGAATCAGCCGCCGGCGGCTAACAAGGCGCATCAAGGACACCTGCCGGGGACTTCAACCAAACCCAACGTTCCCCGGATGGTCATCGGGCCAGGTTTGAGAGACGTCGTGTGGGCGTCCACGGGACCGAGCCTGTGACTGACGCGATTCCACCGGCCGAGCAAGCGCCGCGCCGCAAGCCCGCCAGCGTCCTGATCCTCGGCTCCGGGCCGGTCGTGATCGGCCAGGCCGCCGAGTTCGACTACGCCGGGACCCAGGCCTGCCGCGCCCTCCGCGCCGAGGGCGTCCGGACGATCCTCATCAACAGCAACCCGGCCACGATCATGACCGACCCGTCCGTGGCCGACGCGATCTACCTCGAGCCACTCACGGTCGAGGCGGTCGAGGCGGTCATCGCGACGGAGAAGCCGGAGGGGCTGCTTGCGGGCCTCGGCGGTCAGACCGCGCTGAACCTGACCGCGGCCCTCGCCGAGGCCGGCGTCTTCGAACGCCACGACATCAAGCTCCTCGGCACGCCGCTCGAGGCCATCCGCATGGCCGAAGATCGTGAGGCCTTCCGCGACCTGCTCGACCGAATCGACCAGCCGTATGCCCCGAGCTTCATCGTCGAGGGCTCGACCGCGGACGCGCGCCAGCACTCCGCCGACGAGGCGCTCGCGACGATCGGCCTGCCGGCGATCGTCCGTCCGGCGTTCACCCTTGGAGGAACGGGCGGCGGGATCGTCGAGACCGAGGAGGCATATCGCGAGCGGATCCGGGCGGGCCTCCGGGCGAGCCCGATCGGCCAGGTCATGGTCGAGAAGTGCCTCGTCGGCTGGCAGGAGATCGAGTACGAGGTGATGCGCGACGCCGAGGACACGTGCATCGCGGTCTGCTCGATGGAGAACGTCGATCCGCTCGGCGTCCACACCGGCGATTCGATCGTCGTTGCTCCGGTCCAGACGCTGCCCGATCCCGTCCACCAACGCCTCCGGAGCGCGGCCCTCGCGATCATCCGGGCGCTCGGCGTCGAGGGCGGCTGCAACGTCCAGTTCGCGCTCAGCCCGGACTCGACCGACTACGCCGTCATCGAGGTGAATCCGCGGGTCTCGCGCTCCTCGGCCCTCGCGAGCAAGGCGACCGGCTACCCGATCGCCCGGGTCGCCGCCCAGATCGCCATCGGCCGGACGCTGGCCGACATCCCGAACGTCGTGACCGGCACCACCGTGGCTGCGTTCGAGCCGGCCCTCGACTACGTCGTCGTCAAGCTGCCGCGCTTCCCGTTCGACAAGTTCCCGACCGCCGACCGAACCCTGGGCAGCCAGATGAAGGCGACCGGCGAGGTCATGGCCATCGACCGGACGTTCGGAGCGGCGCTCAACAAGGCCCTGCGCGGACTCGAGCAGGCGGGCGCCGGACCCCTCGCCGAGGATCCGAGCTGGACGTCATCCTTCGACTATCTCGCGGGGGTGTACGGCGTCCGGCCCGGCGAGCCCGAGCCCGAGGCCGACGAGCCGATCCAATGGGTCGACGAGACCGGCCAGGCCTGCGAGTCGACCCGCCACGCCCAACGGACCGCGGCGCCGATCGTCCTTCGGCGCTTCCTCGCGCCGTCCGACTCGCGCCTGTGGCGGCTGCTCGGCCTGCTCCGCCGGGGCGTCCCCGAGGTCACGATCCAGGAGGCGACCGGCATCGCCCCGTGGTTCCTCGCCGAGATGGGCAGGAACGTCGCCCTCGAGGCCGAGGTCAGGAGCTACCGCGAGCGCCTCGCCGACCCCGGTGACGCCGATGCGGCCACCCTCCTCGCGACCGCCAAGCGGGCCGGCTTCGGCGACCGCGAGCTCGCGACGATGGCCGGCGTCGCAGAGGACGCCCTCCGGGATGCGCGCCAGGTCCTCGGACTGCGCCCCGGCTACGCGATGGTCGACACCTGCGCGGCGGAGTTCGCCGCCGAGACGCCGTACTTCTACTCGACCTACGCCGCCGCCGGCTCGGAGCCGGAGGCGCCGCCGGTCCAGCGGCCCGCCGCCCTCGTCATCGGCAGCGGTCCCGTCCGGATCGGGCAGGGGATCGAGTTCGACTACTGCGCCGTCCAGGCCGCCCAGACCCTCCGCGATCGGGGCTGGCAGGCGGTGATGATCAACTCGAACCCGGAAACCGTGTCCACGGACTTCGACGCGTCGTCGCGTCTCTACTTCGAACCGCTCGATCCCGAGAGCGTCCGGAGCGTGATCGAGGCGGAGACCGGGGCGCGGGAGGACCCCCTCCCGGCGGTCGTCGCGTACGGCGGTCAGACGCCCCTCAACCTCGCCGCGCCCCTTGCCGCCGCCGGCGTCCCGCTCCTGGGCTCGGATCTCGAGGCGATCGACCAGGCCGAGGAGCGGACCCGCTTCTCGGCCCTCCTCGACCGGCTCGGCATTCCCCAGCCCGAGGGCGGCATGGCCCACAGCATCGACGAAGCCGTGACGCTTGCCGAGCGGATCGGCTACCCGGTCATCGTCCGGCCCAGCTTCGTGATCGGCGGCCTTGCGATCGACTTCTGCTACTCGCCGGACGATCTCGTCCGCCAGCTCGCCGCCGCCACCGTCGTCGACCCCGACCGGCCCGTCCGGATCGACCGTTATCTCGAGGGCATCGAGGTCGACGTCGACGCGGTCAGCGACGGCGAGCGGGTGCTGATCCCCGGCCTCCTCGAGCACGTCGAGCGGGCAGGTGTCCACAGCGGCGACTCGGTCGGGATGTTCCCGCCCCAGACCGTCGGCCCGGGCGACCAGGATCTGATCGTGGCGACGATGGAGCGGATCGTCCTCGCGCTCGGGGTCCGCGGCCTGTGCAACGCCCAGTTCATCGTCCGCGAGGATGGCGTCTACCTGATCGAGGTCAACCCGCGCGCGTCGCGGACCGTTCCGTTCCTGTCGAAGGTGACGGGCGTGCCGATGGTCGAGCTGGCGGTCCGGATCTCGCTCGGCGAGACCCTCGAGGGGCTTGGCTGGCAGAACGGGCTGCTCGAGCCGCCGCCCTTCGTCGCCGTCAAGGCGCCGGCGTTCTCGACGGCGAAGCTGCGCGGGGTCGATCCGTCGGTGGGGCCCGGGATGCAGTCCACGGGCGAGGTCATCGGGATCAGCGCGGATCCGCGGGTTGCACTGGCCAAGGCGCTGACCGGGGCGTCGCTCGTGCCGCCGAGCCGGCGCGGTGCCGCAGGCTCAGCCGAGGACGCGCCGCTGGCCCTCCTCTCGATCGCGGAGCGCGACAAGGCCGTGCTGCCGCGCCTGGCGCGGGCGCTCGCCGCGGCCGGTTACCGGTTCGCGGCGACCGGCGGGACGAGGGCAATCATCGAGGCTGCCGGCTTCACGGTTCGGGCCGTCGCCAAGCTGGGTGCCGAGCCGAACGTCGACGCCGGCGAGGAAGCCATCCTCGAGCTGATCGCGTCTGGCGAGGTCCGCCTCGTGGTCAACACCCCGACGCCGCGCTCCGGCGCCGTGCGCGACGCCGCAGAGATCCGGCTGGCGGCGACCGCCGAGGGGATTCTCTGCCTTACCGCGATCGAGACGGCCGTCGCGGCTGCCGAGGCGCTGGATCCCTCGATCGCGGCGCGCCTGGCCGACGTCAAATCGCTCGAGGAATGGGTTCCCGCTGCGGGCCGGCCGCGGCGGGCCGTCGGCTGGGACGACAGCGCGGACGCCGGCGAGCGGACCGACGCCCTGGCCGTCCCTGCGCGGTGACTGACTTCGCCCCGTTCGAGCTCGTCATCTTCGACTGCGACGGTGTGCTCGTGGACAGCGAGCGCCTCTCGATCCAGCTCGACGTCGAGCTGCTTGCCGAGCTGGGCTGGCCGCTTTCGGAGTCCGAGATCGTCGCGCGCTTCGTGGGCCGGACCGAGGCCGCGATGCGCGCCGAGATCGAGGAGCACCTCGGTCGCGACGTGGGCACTGAGTGGGCCGCCTTCTCCGAGCGCTACGTCGCCGCCTTCGCGAACGGGCTCGAGCCGGTCGAGGGCGTCAGCGCCGCCGTCGACGCGATCCAGGCATCCGGCGTCGCGACGTGCGTGGCGTCGAGCGGCGATCACAGGAAGATCAGGCGCAACCTCGCAAAGACCGGGCTCCTCGAGCGGTTCGATGGCCGAATCTTCAGCGGCGACGATGTCGAGCACGGCAAGCCCGCGCCGGACCTGTTCCTCCACGCCGCAACCGTGATGGGGGTCGACCCCGCGCGGTGTGCGGTGGTCGAGGACTCACGCCATGGGGTCGTCGCGGCGCGGGCGGCGGGGATGACCGCGTTCGGCTTCGCCGGCGGGGTCACGCCCGGCGCGGCGCTCGCCGGCCCGCGCACCACCCTGTTCGACGATATGCGCTACCTGCCCAGGCTGCTCGGAGTGGCCGGATGACCGGATCCTGCTGCGGATACTCGCCCGACGAGCGTATCGAGCAAAGGAGGCTGTCGGGAGCGGGCAATCCAGGCCCGTTGGTCCCCCAATCGACCCGGAATGCTCGTCCGACGAGGCAACCGTGCAGATCCTGGCCGGCCTGAGTCGGATCGCGTTCGATACGCTCATCCCACGAGCATCGGCCGGGCTCAGGCTCCGGCGATGGCCGGTGCAGCCGCCGTAACCATGCCATCTCCATCGGCGCCTCCACGACCAGCGCCTGGCCGAGCGACCATAGCGTCAGGGTCGTGAGGGCGACCATGATCACCGCGAGCGGCACCTCCCGGGTCCGGTGCCCGCGCTCGCCGCGCGCCGCCCCCGTCTCGCGGGCCAGCACCACATGCCCGCCCCACGCGCCGAGCATGTGTCCGCCGACGACGGCCGCGAGCTGGATCGTCCAGACGAGCCCCGGCGGCAGCCACGCCGACGACGGCTCGAAGAACGCCCAGCCGACGTTGCCGAGGTCCCAGCCCTGCTGGAGCGGGTCGGCGATCGCGACGATAATCCGCTGGCCATCGATCAACAAGTACGTGAAGTAATGGGCCACGAGGTAGCCCGCCGCGATCGGAAGCAGGCCGGCGGCCGTTGCCGGGATCCCGACGAGCCGCGACACGATCAGGCTGGCGGCGACGATCAGCCCGACGAACCCGACCAGTTGAAGCGTCTTGATGGGCACGTCCGGCGCCCCGAGGACCGAGAACCACGGCTGCGTCTGCGACAGCCCGTCGAACAGGATCGATCCCGTTCCGATGCCAATGAGGACGACATCCTCGACCCGCCACCCGGGCAGGAGCAGCCCCGAAGCGAACGAACGCCGCTCCACACGCCCTGCGGCCGGATCGCCGACGAGGGCGTATGGCGCGAGACGGCCGAGCAGCCCGAACCAGACGCTGAACGTCTCCCCGTCGCTGCGCCACGCGTCGCGCCCGAACTGGGCCATCATCGCCAGGGTGAACGCGGTGTACCCGATCAAAACGATGAACAGCGCGCGCGGCCCCGACGTGTTGCCGACGAGCTCGAGCCAGACGAAGAAGGCGAGCCCGATGACGGCGGGCCATCGACCGAGCACACGCGGGGTGTGGGCGATCGCCCAGCCCTGGACGCCGACGCGGCGGAGGAGGGCCGCGCCGAGATCGTGGATGGTCGTGAACGGGTCCAGCCAGTGCCAGACCGGGCAGACGAACGCCGACAGCATGGCCAGGCCGACCCAGCCGTAGACCCACAGGAACAGGGTCGCGACCTCACCCGATCCGTTGCCGCCGGCGATTCCCTGGGCCACGATCCAGAGCAAGGCGAGGAGGCCGATGGCCTGGAGTCCCAGGCGAATCAATGCCGGCGGACGGTGTCCTGCGCCGGTCTTCGGGGGAACGGCCCGGACGTCGGCAACGAGCAGGAACGCGAACGAGAGCCCGACCGCAAGCGCTGCCCCCGCGAGATAGACGATCAGCGGGAGGCGGCTCTGGTACGTATTCGACAGGCCATGCCCGAGGACGCTCGCCGGACCGGCGAGAAGCAACGCCCCCACGATCGGTGCCAGCAGGACGAACAGGCGACTCCGAGCCGGATCCGTCACGTGAGGCCGATCACGTGGCGCGCCGCGAGCGGCCGCGCAGCAGCCACAGCCCGAGACCGAGGACCGCGAGGATGACGACCACGATCGAGATCAGGGCATCGGTCGTGGAGGCCGCCGGCGTGGTCGGCGACGGGGCGATGGACGGCAGGACGGACGGCGCCGGCGTCGGGCGGGCAGGCTGGGCGACCGACGGCGGCGCGATCGGGGCGACCGTGGGCGGAGGACTGGCCGCGGTCAGCGTGAAGGTCGTCGTGCCACGGGCCTGCTCGTTGTCCTCGGTCGAGAAGCTCGTCCAGCGGACCGTGTAGGTGCCGGCCGACAGGGGCGTTGCCAGTTCAAGGCGCATCGTCCGGAGGCTTTCGCGCGCGTTGACGGCCCCTCCCTCGGCGACGACGGTCCCGCCGGCGTCGGCGACGCGGATCGAGCTCTTCCCGGGATCGAGATCCTGGGTGAACGTCATCACGATCTCGGCCGGCGATTCGACGATGGTCGACCTGTCCGCTGGAAACACGGTTTCGAGCTCCGCGTGGCCCAGAACGGCGGCGGGCGCGCCGACGACGACGAGAGTGACAAAGGCGAAGACAGCCAAGAGCCGGGCTGGGCGACGGGTGGTCATGACGGCGAGTGTAGAGAACGCGGCACTGGACGCCGTAGGCCTTCCGGCCCGGACCGACGGGCCGACTGGCCCCATCAGAGGTTCGCCAGAGACCTACCCGCCACAAGAGTCCCTCCGTGACTTGTTGAGCACGTCGCGGCACGACGGAGCCCCGGAATCCGAACGG
>JACCVQ010000173.1 GCA_013698095.1 Chloroflexota bacterium | reverse complement strand
CGCCAGCCCTGCGTCAGCGTCTCCCGCCGCCACCGGCTCGCCGGCCGGATCGGGATCCTCGGGACCGGCGGCCAGCCCGCCCGCCTCGGCCCCGGCCAGCCCTTTCGACCCGGCGCGCGTCGCGGTCGTCATGGATCAGGTCATCGACGGGCTCGATTCGCCCCTCGCAATCGCGCACGCCGGCGACGGCAGTGGTCGCCTGTTCGTCGCCCAGCAGAACGGCCAGATCCGGATCGTGCGGGACGGTGCCCTCGTCGGCGAGCCATTCCTCGACATCGCCGACCGGATCACCTCGGGCGGCGAGCGGGGCCTGCTCGGGCTCGCCTTCCATCCCGACTTCCCGACCGACCCACGGCTGTTCGTGAACTACACCGACAGCGAGGGCGACACCCGCGTTTCGTCGTTCAGCGTCAACCCGGCCACCCCGGATCGGGCCGACCAGGCAAGCGAGCAGCGCCTCCTCTTCGTCGAGCAGCCGTTCGCCAACCACAACGGCGGCGCAGTCGTGTTCGGGCCGGACGGATTCCTCTTCATCGCCCTCGGTGACGGCGGCGGTGGCGGCGACCCCCAGGAGAACGGCCAGGGTCTCGGGACGCAGCTCGGCAAGATCCTGAGGATCGACGTCGACGGGAAGACCGGCGCCAAGCCCTACGCCATTCCGCCGGACAACCCGTACGCGGACGGCGCGGCGGGCAGCCAACCGGAGATCTGGCTGACCGGCCTGCGGAATCCGTGGCGGATGAGCTTCGACCGAACGAGCGGCGACCTCTGGATCGGCGACGTCGGCCAGGGCGCTTGGGAGGAGATCGACGTCCAGCGGGCCGGTGCACCGGGCGGCACGAACTTCGGCTGGAACCTGGCCGAGGGAACCCACTGCTTCGGCAACCGGACCTGCAACGACCCCGCCCTGACCGATCCCATCACGGAGTACGACCATGACGAGGGCTGCACCGTGATCGGCGGCAACGTCTATCGCGGGACGGCCCAGGCGGCGCTCGTCGGCGGCTACGTGTTCGGCGACTACTGCACCGGCCGGTTGTGGGCGATCGATTCGACAACGAACGCGTTCCGGGCCCCGACGGTCGTCGGCGAGATGGGCGCGGGACTCAGCGCGTTCGGCGAGGACGAGGCGGGCGAGCTCTACGCGACCGACATCAACGGCGGTCGGCTGCTGCGGGTGACGGCCAGTCGTCGCTGACCGGCCGAGCCCGGCAGGCCTGCCCGGCCGACCCGGCCCGCCGGCGCGACGCGCTCAGCCGATCGCGAAGGTCACCGTGACCCCGACCTCCAGCTCGTTCGTGCCGGCCTCGACCGGCGTGGCGGCACCATCCATCGCCTTCATCCGCATCTCGGCCATCGGCCGCGGCGGACCCGGCTCCAGCGCCCCGCCCTCGACGATCGCGAGCACCCGGCCGAGCGAGACCCCGGCCTCCGCCGCGAGGGTGTTCGCGCGCTGGCGTGCATCGACGACGGCCCGCCGGCGTGCCTCGTCGAGCGCTTCGCGCGGATCGGCGACGCGGAACGTCAACCCGTCCATGCTGGTCGCCCCGGCGGCGAGAGCCGCGTCGATCAGCTCGCCGACCGTCGCGACCGCACGGATCGTGGCCTCGACCGTGTTCGTCAACTGGTAGCCGGTGACCTTCGGGCCGGACTCGGACGAGTAGTCACGAACCGCGTCGAGTCCGACCAGGGTCGTCCGCAGGTCCGCCCGCTTCACGCCGCCGTCGGTCAGGGCGGCGAGCACCGCCCCCATTGTCGCGGCGGCCGTCGAGCGAGCATCGGCCGCGGTCGGCCGGACGACGACGACCCCGAGCCGGAGCACGGCGATGTCGGGATCGACCGCGGCGATCCCCCGACCCGGCACGGTGATCGCGCCTGGAGGCACGCCTGTCGAGTCGGTCACGACCGCGCCGTGACAGCGCTCGGCGCCGGCTGCGTCGGTCGCCGGATCGGCCGGAGATACAGGATCAGGACGACGACCACATAGGCGACGTGGGCGACGAGGGTGATCACCTCGGGCGCGGCCGAATAGCCAAAGATGGCTCGGAGGAACGCGCCGACACCGTCATCGTGGGACAGCACGCCGCTGATGTCGTAGGCGATCGCGGTCCAGGGACCGCTGCCGAGCGCCCCGATCTCGACGAACTCATGGATGGCGTGGCTCAGCAACCCGGCGGCGATGAAGACGAGGGCGATTCCCGTCCAGCGGAAGAACGACCCGAGGTTCAGGCGGCGGCTGCCACGGTAGATGCCGTAGCCGATCGCCGTCGCGATGACGAGCCCCGTCAGCGCACCGAGGAGGACCCATGTCGCGTCGGTTCGGGCCGAGGTCGCCTGGCCCACCAGGAACAGGGACGTCTCGAGGCCCTCGCGGATGACGGCGGTGAAGGCCAGCAGGGCGAGGCCCCAGGTCGCGCCAGAGTCGACCGCCCGATCGACCGCGGCCTGGAGCTCACCCTTGACCGATGCGGCCTGACGGCGCATCCAGAACAGCATCCAGGTGACGACAGCCGCGGCGACCAGCATCATCGTCCCCTCGAAGATCTGCTCGTACGGCTCCTCGAATGAGCCGACCGTGTTGAACAGGATCACCCCGACGACCACGCTGAGGCCGACGGCCAGGCCCGTCCCCATCCAGACCCGGCCGGCCTGATCGCTCCGGCCGGTGCGGGCGAGGTAGGCCAGGATGATGCTCACGATCAGCGCCGCCTCGACGCCCTCGCGCAGGCCGGTCAGTAAACCGCTCGTGTAGGACCCCAGATCCACGCGCTTTCCTCCAGTCGGCCGATGCGGCCAGGTTCGGTCGGCCGATGCGGCTCTGTTTCCGCCGGCCGCGTCGGCCGGGTGGATCGAGCCCCGCGAACACGCTCGTTGGGCCTGACACGGGGGGTTGCCAGGGCACGGGTCGCGGACGCGGGCTCGTCGTCGTGGGCGAATGTAGCGCCGCCATGGGCCTTTGGTCAAGCGAGCTTGCCATTCACAGGCAAGTGCGCCTGATTCGCGCTCAGCGATGGATTTGCAAGGTGAATGTCAGGGTCGCGCCGTCGGCCCGTGAGGGCCGTCCCCCGATCATTGCGCCGTGGACGATCAGACCCCCGGCCCGATCCGCACGCCCACGATCCCGATCGTCCGGCGCAGTGCGGCACGCCTCGTCATGGGCCGACGGACCGGGTACGGCGTTGCTCATCGGCGAGCGGCGACCGGTCGTGACCGGCCACGCCACGCCGGCGGACCGAACCGGCCGGTCCAGATTTTGGTCAGCCTGCTCGTCGTGGTCCTCGCCAGTTCGCTCGCTCTCGTGGGAGTCGCCGCCGTCGGGACCATGGCCGCGGTCGCGGCGCTGTCCGAAGGCCTGCCCGATCCGACGAACCTGTCCGCCCTGACGTTCTCCCAGCCGACGACCGTCTACGACCGGACCGGCAAGATCCAGCTCGGCCGGTTCCAGCGCGAGCAACGCCGCGTTGTCGCCTATGACGAGGTCCCCAAGCTCGTCCTCGATGCCACCACCACGGCAGAGGACCGCTCGTTCTGGGAGAACAGCGGGTTCGATCCGGCGGCGATCATCTCGGCGGTCGGCGACCAGGTTGCCGGGACCAGTGAGCGGGGCGCCTCGACGATCACCCAGCAGCTCGTCCGGGCCCGGCTCCTGCCCGAGGACGTGATCGCCCCGGGCGCCAACCGCTACCTCCGCAAGGCGAAGGAACTGATCCAGTCCTCTCGGCTGACGGGGGCGTTCCCCGGCGAGGAGGGCAAGCAGCGGATCATCACCGCCTATCTCAACGAGATCTTCTACGGCCACGACGCGTACGGGATCGCCGCCGCGGCCCGGATCTACTTCGGCGTCACCGACCTGTCCAGGCTCACGATCGCCCAGGCTGCGCTGCTCGCCGGCCTACCCAAATCGCCCTCGACGCTGGATCCGTATCGCTATGCCAAGGCCGACGGCGAGGGCCGTCTGGTGGTGCCGACCGACGCCCCGCCGATCGTTCGCCGCGACTACATCCTCGCCAACCTGTCGACCTCGCGGTGGACGGACGTGACGAAGAGCGAACTCGCCACGGCCCTCCGCGAACCGGTGATCCTGACCGGCGATGTGCCGCTGTCGTTCCGCGCGCCGCACTTCACCTGGCAGGTCCGCCGCCAACTCCAGGCGATCCTCGGGCCCGAGGTCTCGATCGAGACCGGCGGTTACACCGTGATCACGACGCTCGACTGGAAGGCCGAGTCCCTCGCCGAGAAGTGGCTGGCCGCTGCGGCGATCGCGCCGAACCTCAAGTCGACGGCGTCGGCAGCACTCCTGAAGCGCCTGAAGATCGGCTCGGCCGACAAGAAATGGATCAACGCCCTGCGGGGCAAGGATCTTCACAATGCCTCGCTCGTCGCGATCGATTACCGGACTGGCGACGTCCTGGCCTACGTCGGGAGCGCGGGCTACTACGAGGACAAGATCGCCAGCCGGGAGTTCGAGCCGAAGTACGACGCCGCGGGCGACGGCGCCCGCCAGCCGGGCTCGGCATTCAAGCCGATCGTGTACGCCAGCGCCTTCGACGCGAAGCGGCTGTCCCCGGGCAGCCTCCTCCTCGACATCACCACCGAGTTCGGGAAGGGCTGGACGCCGCGCGATGCGGATCAGCTCGACCGTGGCCCGGTTCTCGTCCGGAAGGCGCTCCAGTACTCGCTCAACGTGCCGGCGATCCGGGCGCTCGGCCGAGTCGGCAATGAGGCGGTCGCGGTCCGGGCGGAGAAGTTCGGGATCCGCTTCACGGGCGGCAAGAAGGGCTTCCTGCAGGCCGGGCTGGCCGGGGCGATCGGGACCGTCGAGGTCCGCCCGATCGACCTGACGTCGGCCTTCGGTGCGCTGGCCAACAGCGGGGTCCGGATGCCGGCCCGGATGATCCTCGAGGTCCGGGACGCGAGCGGCAAGATCGTCTACAGCGCGCCGAAGCCGAAGGGCGTCCGGGCGGTCAGCGCCCAGGCGGCGTTCCTCGTCACAGACATCCTCGAGGGCAACACCCAGCCCAAGCAGAACCCGATCTGGGCCGAGAAGCTCGAGCTGCGCAATGGACCGAAGGGCCAGCATCGGCCGGCGGCGGTCAAGACCGGCACCGCCAACGACGCCCGCGACCTCGCCACGTATGGCTACCTCGCGCCGCCCAAGAACGCCGACGCCCCCGCCTATTCGGTCGGGATCTGGATGGGTAACAGCGACCACTCGAACCCGAAGTCGGCGAAGCCTGCGACCTCGCTGACGGCCGCCGCACCGCTCTGGCGGGCCTTCGTCCGGGACCTGACGGCCAAGCAGCCGATCGCCACCTTCAACCGGCCCAAGGGCCTCATCAAGACGACGATCGACGCCTGGACCGGCGGCCGGCCCGGCTCGTGGACCCGCGACACCGTCAGCGAGTGGTTCATTGCCGGAACGCAACCCGGGGCGGCCAAGGCGATCGATCCGGCCGGCTTGCTCTACAGCCGCTCATGCGGCGGCTGGCGGGTTGATCCGGTGAAGGCCGAGCTCGGGCCGCGGGCCTGGGACAAGGACGTCGCGAACTGGCTCGGTCGGGCCAGGCGCGGTGTGGGCGTCGAGGGACCGTACGAATCGAAAACCGCCTACTTCTGGCAGAGGACCGGCTGGGGCGGGCCGTTGCTCGGGACGTGTGCTCCCAAGCCGAAACCCCAGCCGGAGAAGCCGCCCAAGGATCCGGGCCCCGTGGATCCGGGTGGCGGCGGAGGCAAGCCCCCCAAGCCGACACCGCCGCCGGCGCCGACGCCCGCCCCGTGATCCTCGACGACGGGATCGGTCGGTCCGTCGTCCGGGGGGCGGGCCTCGCGATCGGTGTCTGCCTCGTCGCCGCACTCGTCCTGCTCGCCGCAGCGGCTGCCCACGTCTTGGTCCTGGTCCTGGTCGCGATCATCCTGGCGTCGGGCCTCCAACCGTTCGTGGCCTGGATCCGCGGTCACCTGCCGATCGGGCGCGGCCCAACGATCCTCCTCGTGTACGGCATGTTCCTGGGGGTCGTGGTCGCCATGGCCCTGTTCGTCGTGCCCGCGGCGCTCGCCCAGCTCGAGCGAACGGTGGCGTCCCTGCCACCCTTCCTGGACCGGGCCCGGGACTGGGCGGCGACGATCCGGCCGAGCGGGCTGGCTCGCGGCGTCACATCCTTGATCGACGCTGCTTCGAAGGCAGTCGTACCGTCGACCCCGGCCCCCGGGCAGGTGGTCCAGGTCGGTCTGACCGTGGCCGAGGCCCTGACATCGGTTCTGACCCTCCTGACGGTCGTCTACTTCTGGCTGACCGAGCATGCCCGGCTCCAGCGCTATGTCCTCGCCTTCGTCCCGACCGACCGGCGCAAGCGCGCCCGCGACGTGTGGAATGCGGCCGAGACGCGGCTCGGGATGTGGGTCCGCGGCCAACTGATCCTGATGGCGGCGATCGGGCTGGCGACCGGGATCGCCTACACCCTGCTCGGCGTCCCGGCGGCCCTCCTCCTGGCCCTGATCGCGGCAATCGCCGAGGCGATCCCGATCGTCGGACCGCTCCTCGGGGCGATCCCGGCGATCCTCGTCGCGGCGACGGTCTCGCCCGAGCTCGCCCTCGTCGTCGCCGGGGTCTATCTCGTCCTCCAGCTCGTCGAGGGCAACGTCCTCGTCCCGCTGGTGATGCGCAACACGACCGGTATCTCGCCGTTCCTCGTGATCCTCAGCGTCCTGATCGGTGGCGCGGCAGGCGGCTTTGTGGGCGCGCTCCTGGCCGTCCCGGTCGCGGCCGCCGGGGAAGTCCTGATCGAGGGGCTCCAGGCTCGCGAGACCCCGATCGCCCAGGATCCGACGTCGGGCGACTCGACCGAGGACGAGGCGAACGCGGCCGATACGCCCGATGAAGGACTCGCGGTCAACGACCCGCACAGGACGATCCCCGAAGCGACCGCCTGACCAACGACGACGCCAAGTCGGATTGCAACGTCATTGAGATCTGGCCTAGGGAGCGGACCATCGCCCTGCGACCCCATGCCTGCGCTACTGCAGCGGGGTCGCGCGGGTCGAGGAAGCACGTCGCTCTGAGGGTGTGGGTGAGGCAGGACCGAGTCGGGTCACGGATCGTGGACGGGATCGCGAGTCCCGGGCGGCAACCGAGGCGGGACGAGGGCGTCCGCGATGCCCAGGGCGATGATTCCACTGAACCTGACGGCGCTCTCGACGGGGCATCCGATGGCCGCGGGTCCATCCCGCCCGTTGGCGCTTCGAACATCGACCTGTCGGCCGACCTGCGCTCAATCCTCGAGGGGATCGCCGCGGGGGTGACCGTCCAGGACGAGCGCGGCCAGCTCCTGTTCGTGAATGTCGACGCCGCACAGCTCAGCGGCTTTCGGTCGCCGGACGAGATGCTCGCAGCGTCGCCGGGCGAGCTCCTGGCCAGATTCGAGCTCGTCGACGAGGAAGGCGGGCCGTTCCCCTTCGAGCGTCTGCCGGGCCGCCGGGTGCTGGCCGACGACACGGCCGAGCCGGTCCTGATCGGATTCCGCCTGCGAGCCGACGGCGCGGAGCGGTGGTCGATGGTCCGTGCCCGCCTGGCTCTCCTCGCCGACGGCCGGCGGGTCGCGATCAATACGTTCCACGACGTCACGCCCCGGATCGAGACGGAGCGCCGGATCCGGGCAAGCGAGCTGCGGACCCGCAGCCTGGCCGAAGCCCGCCGCCGGGACGAGGAACTCGCCCGGCACCTCGCCGACACCTCGCTCCGGCTCGACGAGGCGCGAGACATCGCGACGGTCGTCCAGCTCGCCGCCGATGCGTCGATCCCGATCCTGGCCGACTGGTGCGTGGTCGACCTCCTCGAGTCGGACGGATCGCTGCGGCGGGTCGGCCTGGCCGCCCGCGGCGACGAGCTCCGGGCCCTCGTCGAGCCGCTCCGGAATCACCCGTCGGTGCAGAGCCCCAACCGGGTCAGCCGCCGGGCGGTCAGCGACCGGAGCTCGATCGTGGTTCCCGACGTGGAGGCATTCTGGGCGGCCGACGCCGAGCCGGACCACGACCTTCGTCGGATCCTCCGCGCGACCGGCCTGCGATCGGTCATCGCCGAGCCGCTGATCGCGCGCGGCGAGGTCATCGGCACGATCGTGTTCGCAACCGTTGGCGAGCGGACTCACGACCAGCTTGCCGGCGCGGCCACCGCCGAGATGGCCAGCCGGATCGGCATTGCGATCGCGAACACCGTCTCGTACGTGGCGGAGCTCCGCGCCCGCCACGCAGCCGAAATGCTGGCCGAGCGGATGGAGCGGCTCCAGGCCGTGACCCGGATCCTGGCCGAAGTCGCCACCGTTGACGACGTCATCGCGATCATCATCGACGAGGCGCGCCGGGCATTCGGGGCAGATGGTGCGGCCGTCGCCTTGCTGGACGAGACCGCGACCGGGCTCGTTGTCGTGGAGCAGGCCGGTGACTCCGTCGTCGCGACCGCCGGCGGACGGGTCGCGCTGGCCTCCGACCTGCCGATCGCGAGTGCCGTCCGCGAGAACCGACCGATCTGGCCGGCGGTCTCGGAGACTGCGGTGGCAGACGGCGCGGCTTCAGACGAGTCGGCGTCCGAGTGGGCCGTTCCGCTCGTCGCCGACCAGGCCCCACTCGGGGCACTCGCCCTTCGGTTCGGGGAGCCGCGCGTCCTTCGGCCCGAGGACGAGCGGCTGGTCCGGGCGTACGCCGACCTCGGAGCCGGCGCGATCGCCCGGCTTCGGCTCGGCACGCTCCGCCGGCAGCTCCTCGCGGCCAACGAGGCGGAACGCGCGCGGCTCGAGTCGGTCCTCCGCCAGATGCCCGTCGGGGTCATCCTCGCCGCCGCGCCGGATGGCCGCGTCCTGTATGCCAACGAGGCCGCCCAGCGGCAGTCGCCGATGCCCATCGAGGTCGGACGACAGCCGGCCTACGGACGGACCGCAGGCTTTGCCGCCGATGGCTCGAGGCTCGCCGACGATGCATGGCCGATGCGGCGCGCAATGGCCGGCGAGACCGTCAAGAACGAGGTCGTCGAGGTTGCCCACGACGACGGGACGCGTCAGTCCTTCGCGATGAGCGCGGCGCCGATCCCGTCGCCTGCCGGTGACGTCCGGAGCGCAGTCCTGACGTTCTCAAACGTCACCGATCAGATCCGGGCGCGGGCGCGGGAGACATTCCTGGCCAGGGCGTCCGAGGTCCTGGCGTCGTCCCTCGACTACGAGAAGACGGTTCAGGCCGTTGCCGACCTGGTCGTTCCGAGCTTTGCGGACTGGTGCGTGGTCCACGTCGCGGGCGAGGAGGGCCTGTCACAGCGCATTGCCGTGGCTCATCGCGACCCGGCGATGGTCGCTCTCGCGGTCCGGCTCCAGAATGAGTACCCGCCCGACCCCGACGCGACGACCGGGACCGCCGCGGTCATGCGGACAGGCAAGCCCGAGTTCATGGCCGACATCCCGCCCGAGATCGTCGATGCCGCCGCCCGGAACGATGCTCATCGCGACATCCTCCGATCCCTGTCGCTGCGCTCGTACGTCGCGGTGCCGTTGATCGCATCGGGCCGGATCAGCGGGGTCCTGACCCTCGTCGGGAGCGAGCCCGGTCATCGCTTCGAGGCCACGGACCTGGCGTTCGCCGAGAGCCTTGCGAGCCGTGCCGCGGCGGCCATCGAGAACGCCCGTCTCTTCCGCGAGGGGGTTCGCTTCAAACGTCTCCTCGACGCCATCGGCGACGCCGTCCTGATGCTCGATCCAGCCGATGGCCGGATCCTCTATGCCAACCGCGGGGCGACCGAGCAGTTCGGCCGCCCGCTCGCCGAATTGGGCGGGTCGCCGATCGGCGAGCACGTGGCCGGCAGCGACGGCGCTGCTCTCACGGCGACGATCGCGGCGATGGCCCGGAGCGGCGCCGATGCCCGGACCGAAACCGTCTCGATCCGCCGGCCGGACGGCGTACCCCTGCCCGTCGAGGTCCGTCTCGAGTCGGTCGCACTCGACGGCGCGCCGGCCCGGATTCTTGCGATTGCCCGCGACATCCGCGACCGCATCCGTGCCCAGGAGAGCCTCCGCGAGCTCGCTGCCGCTGAGCATGCCCGGGCAGCAGAGCTCAATGGCGTGATCACCGCCATGGGCGACGGCGTCGTCATGTGCGATCGCGACGGCCAGATCATCCTTGCCAACCCGGCCGCCGAGGCTGTCTTCCCCGACGTCGAGGAACAGTCGTACGCGGAGATCCTGGCCGAGCTCGAGGATCCCGACGACGAGGCCCCGGTCCTCGGCCGGCGCGGCGGACCGGTCGAGCTGCGCGTCCGCGGCACCGACGAACGCTGGGTCGAGCTGAGCACGTGGCCGGTCGGGGCGAACCGGACCGACGATGGGGAGCACGACGAGACGATCGTCGTTCTCCGCGATGTCACGAACCAGCGTCAACGTCAGATCGTCCGCGACACCTTCATCGGCGTCCTGTCCCATGAGCTCCGCACGCCGGTCACCACGATCTACGCCGGGGCCAAGGTCCTCGCCCGGCCCAACGACCTCGGCGAGGACACGCGACGCGAGATCTTCGACGACATCGTCGTCGAGTCCGAGCGGCTCCACCGCCTCGTCGAGGACGTCGTCGCGATGACCCGCTTCGGCGACGAAGACGGCGATGTCGGGGCGGAGCCGGTCCTGCTCCAGCGGCTCCTCCCGCTCATGGTCGCGTCGGAGCAGGCGCGCTGGCCGGGCGTGACGTTCGAGGCCACCGTGGCCCAGGGCCTGCCGACCGTGACGGCCGACCCGACCTACGTGGAGCAGGTGGTCCGGAACCTGCTGTCCAACGCCGCCAAGTACAGCGGCGCGGGATCCCTTGTGACGGCCGAGGCCACGCCGGTGGGCTCCGAGGTGCAGGTCCGGATCCTCGACGACGGGCCGGGCTTTCCGGCCGACGAAGCGGATCGCCTGTTCGACCTGTTCTTCCGATCGGCGGGGACGTCCCGCTCGGCCCCCGGCGCCGGGATCGGACTGTTCGTCTGCGCCCGGCTCATCCGGGCGATGGGCGGACGGATCTGGGCCAGCAACCGGCCGGCGGGAGGCGCCGAGTTCGGGTTCGCCCTGCGGGTGATGGACGAGGACGACTGAGGGACGGAGCCCGGGGCCTGGGCGGGCGTGGCGACTCAGCTCGGAACGCTGGCTCCGGAACAGATCGCCGCTCACGACTCGTCAGGTGGTCTTCCCCGGACTCATCCGGCGCCTCTCTCCGCCTCCGCGACGGCCGGAGCACCTCGTTCATCCTGGATCGTGCACGGACCCGGTGGCTCGTCGTCCCCCCGAGGGTCCAATCGGCTGTGGACCATCGGGGACCGCCGAGGGACGGAGGCGCGCGGCGGAGCGGGTCGCGTGATCAGCTGGTTCGGCGCTACCTCAGACCCAATGCCGCCAGCGCGCGACGCCGAGGATGACGGCGGCGAACCCGAGCATGACCCCGATCACGATGAAGAAGTTGTTCGGGTTGTCGAAGAAGGTCATCTCGAAGTTCATGCCCATCACGCCGGCGAGGACGATCCCGGGCAGGGCGATTGCGGACACGAGGGTCAGGATCTTCATGACGTCATTCGTCCGCTGCGAGGATCGACCGAGGTACAGGTCGAACGAGCCGACGAGGAGTTCGCGGGCGTTCTCGACGCCCTCGATCGCACGCTCCAGCCGCTTGGCCATGCCGGGCCACGTCGCCCCGAGGTCCGAGGTCAGCGCGACGTCCGGTCGGTCGAGCGGCAGGAGGGCCTCGCGATTTGGCGCCAGGGCTCGCCGCAACCGGGCGATCCGGCGGCGCAACACGAGGACCCGGTGGAGGAAGTCGGCGTCGTCCCGGGCGCGGATGGCGATCTCATCGAGGGCGTCGATGTCACGCTCGATCCCGTCCAACTGGCGGAAGTATGCAGTGAACACCGAGTCGATCAGGCCCGCGATGAACGAGGCCGCGTCGAGCGTTCCGACAAGCTCCTCGCGATCGATCTCCGCCCGGAACTCGTCAATCGATGTCAGCGATCCGTCGTGGACGGTCACGATGTGATTCGCGCCGACGACGATGTCCAGCTCACGCCGAGCGGCGTCCGGATCGTCGGGCTCGACGACCCCGAGCGTCAGGACCATCCGGTCGGGAAGCCTCAGAAGCCGGGCCCGTTGATCCACCCGACCGAGCCGATCGAGTGCCTTCGCCTCGAGCCCGATGGCCGCTCCGGCCCTGGCGAGATCCTCCGGGTCGCGATTGTCGAGGTCGATCCAGAGGAGGCGATCCTTGTCGACCCGAACGGAGTCGCCGTCGGCCAGGTCGATCTCGCGGTCGTCGCCCTTGGCGTCGTACAGGACGGCCTGGATCGTCAACGGAGGAAGGCGAGGATCCCCGCGGTGAGGGCAGCGATGAGTGCCATGGCGTATTCCATGACACGCATCGAGCGGTCTTCGACGTCGGACTCCGTGGTCGGGAGTGCCGTCTGCCGGATCATCGATATGGCTCCTGTTCTGAGGTGGTCGGAGCCGGTGCGGCAGACCGCGCCGGGCGTCCTGCGGGGCTGTGAGCTTCTGGTGGCGGCGGCCACGGGTTGATCGATGTCGTGGTTCCCAAGCGGACAGTCGCAGGCCGGCGGTGCCAGACGCAGGCGAGCGCCGCACAGCCTCGTATCACGGTCATTGCACGCGTCCGCGCGGCTGGACGGGCGAATCCAACCGCTGCGAGGCGGCTGCAAGGGATCAAGGGCCGCTTGACTGGCTGCCGTTCGGTGGTGGTCCGTAAGGTCCGTCGTCGTGGCCCGCGAGCCACACGCGAGATGTCGGAACCGCCGGCATCCTGACAACGGAGGACTCCCACCAATGATCAAGCGAATTCTGCTCGCCCTCGCCCTGGCCGCCTCCCTCGGCGGCGCAGTCGTGGCCTGCAATACCCCGGCCGGGACGTCGAACCCGACGTCGGTCACCCCGAGTCAGCCGGCCGTCAGCGCGCCGGCCGCCAGTGACGCCAGCCCGGCGGCCTCCGAAATGATGGCCTCGCCAAGCGCCTCCTGACCTCGGCCAGAACTGCGCCCCCGGATCCAACGGATCCGGGGGCGTTTCCATGTCCGCGCGAGCCACAGCGCCTCGGCCTTGCCCAGCGGTGATCCTTGCCGCGTGTCGCCCATTGATCAGTGCGCGGCCCGTCGCTTCGTGCAATGCCGCTGACATGCGACCAAGCCTGGACCACGACTGTCTGCAACGGGGTCACGCGGATGCTGCGCATCGGCTCCGACGTTCGTCACGAGGTTGACTCTTCGAGCGACGCGGCATCGGGGATCGCCACGCTCGCGACCGGCATGGCCGGGACGCGGGCGGCAAGTCAGACAATGCGGCGCTGGCCGTGACGGGAACGTCGACAGCGCCGCATCTGTCTGTCCGGCGCGCGGTGGCGCGCCTGGGCGGCAGCGGGCCGGCGCGCGGGCGCGACCAGGCAGCGC
>JACCVQ010000169.1 GCA_013698095.1 Chloroflexota bacterium | reverse complement strand
GCATCCTGACCGCGCACGGCTCTCGCAACCGTCCGCAGGTTGCCCTGACGCTCGACATGGGCGGCCGTGTCGGTGACGCGATCGCGATCATGGATTGGCTCGTGGACAACGACGTCCACGTCAGCGTGTTCATCACCGGCGCCATGGCCGAGAACGTCAACACCGACGCCGGCCGGCGCGTCCTTGCGATCGTCGACGCGCACCCCGAACTCTTCACGCTCGGCAACCACTCCTACACCCACCCCGACTTCCGGAACCTGACCGCGACCCAGATCCGCACCGAGCTGCGCCGAACCGAGGCCGCCGTTGCCCCGTTCTGTGACCAGAGCATGCGGCCCTGGTTCCGGCCGCCGTACGGCGGGTCCGACGCCGACGTCCTGGCAGCTGTCGGCGCGGCCGGCTACGGCAGGACGGTCATGTGGGACATCGACACGATCGACTGGCGGCCGATCGCCAACGACCCGCCCGGGCCCACCGCCGACCAGATCGTCGACAAAGTGCTCAGCAAGGCCCAGAACGGCTCGATCGTCCTGATGCACCTGGGCGGCTTCGAGACATTGGCCGCACTGCCGCGGATCGTCGCCGGCCTGGGTTCCGCCGGCTACGAGCTGGTTAAGCTCGACGAGATGTTCGCCGATTGATCATGTCGGCGGCGGCTCCAGCTGGCTCACATCGGCGACCTGCGCGTCGAGGGCCGCGATCAGGTCCGCCGGCGCGAGATGGAGGTTGATCCCGAAGCCGCCGCCGCCGATCGACACGACCGGCTCAGCGGTGATCGCCGCGTCGGCGATCACCGGCCAGGCACGGCTCGAGCCGAACGGGGTGATCGTGTAGCGCTCGTACCCCGTCACCGAGCGAGCCTCATCCGCGTCCGGCAATGTCATCCGCCGGACCCCGAGCAGCTCGCGGAGCTTCGGCCAATCGAAGCGGCGACCGGCCGGCACGAGGACGAAGAGGTAGTCGTCGTCGTCGCGCCGGACGACGATCGTCCGCAGGAGCTGGCGGGTCTCGATCCCCTGGAACGCGGCGGCCTCCTCGGCGCTGGAGGCTCGTTCGGTTCGGACCACACGGTGGGTGATTCCGGCGCTGGCGATCGCATCGAGGGCGGGAGTGGAAGGTTCGGTCATTGCGCGATGGTAGCCAGCGCTAGACTCCGCGGCGATGACTGACGAGTCCGAGACCCGGAACGTCCGGCCCGCGACCGACGTCGAGCGCTCCGATCCGCGGGCCATGCACGCGGCCAATCGGGCCGCCTGGGATCAGGCCGCGGAACGGTACGAGGGTTGGTTCGACGAGGCGGTCGCGCTGATCCGGGCGGGTGGCTCGAATCTCTTCCCGGTCGAGCACGACCTCATCGGCGACCTCCGCGCGGCGAACGGCGGAGCGGGCACGGGCCGCGCGATCCACCTCCAGTGCGCCGCCGGGCGCGACACGCTGTCGCTCTGGAATCTCGGTGCCAGAGAGGTCGTCGGGATCGACATCAGCCCCCGGATGCTCGAGCTCGCGGCACGCCTGACCGACGCGACCGGCGCGCCGGCCACCTGGATCGAGGCGGACGTCCTCGACACGCCGCACGAGCTCGATGGCACGGGCGAGCTCGATGGCACGGGCGATCTCGTCTACACCGGACGCGGCGCGATCATCTGGCTCCAGGACCTCGACGCCTGGGCCGCCGTCCTGCGCCGCCTCCTCTCCCCGATGGGCCGGCTGGTGATCTTCGACGGCCACCCGGCCGAGTGGCTGTTCGACGCGGACGAGGAGGGCCGCTGGATCGCGACCGATTACGACTATTTCGGCGGCGCCGAGGCCTCGAGGGGCTGGGCGCCCGAGTACATCGATCATCTGTCGGTCGCCGAGGACGACCAGAGTTGGAAGTTCGCCCGGGCCTGGACGCTTGGCGAGATCGTGACCGCCCTCCTCGGCGCGGGCCTCCGCCTCGAGACGGTCGCGGAACACCCCGTCGACTGGTGGGCCGGCCACCGCGACATCCGTCCGGAGCTCCGCGGCCGCGTCCCGCTGTCCTTCTCGATCACGGCAACCCGGGGCGACTGACGCGAAACCGGCCCTGATCGCTCTGGCTGATCGGATTCGAGACAGACGAGCGTGGCGCCCACGCCGTGAACGCAGCTTCGGACCGTCCGCGCCTATCGGCCACGCTGACTCGTCCCGGATCTGATCAGCGCGGCTGATCGGATCGGCGGCGGACGCCTGGGGCACGTCCGCCGCCTTGGTCGATGAGCTGGGTCAGGCGCGGGCGCGAGCGGCGACAGGCAGCCAGCCCGGCTCGGGGTCGCCGAACTTCGACAGGAGATGGTCGCGCGACGCGAGGATGTCGCGGCGCGGGCCGTCGAGCGCGGCGACGAGCTTGCCGCCCTGCTTGACGATCCGGCCGTCGACGAAGACGGTGTCGACGTTCGAGATGTCTGCCGCGCAGACGACGGCGGCAACGGGGTCGATGATCGGCGCCACGTTGACCGCCGAGCCGTCGATGATCACCAGGTCGGCCTTCTTGCCGGGGGTGATCGACCCGGTGTAGTCGGCGATCCCGGCGACCTTGGCGCCGTCGATCGTCGCCCAGCGCAGCGCATCACGAGAGGTGATGAGATCCGGCGTCGGCTCGTTGCCGTCGAGGTCCTCGTCCCAGGCAGCCTGGTGCCGCCGCCCGCGCTCCGACGAGAGGATCGCGTGCATCTGGGTGAACTGGTCCGTCGATGCCGTCGTCGCCACGTCGGAGCTGAGCCCGACCGGGATTCCGAGCTGGTCGGCCTTCTGGGCGGGCGCCCAGCCGTGGCCCATCTGGAGCTCGATCTGGGGTGACAGAGACACGTTCCCGCCCGAGTCACGGACCATCAGCCATTCGTCGTCGGTCAGGTGCGAGGAATGGATGTAGGTCGTGTTCGGGTAAAGCAGGCCCATGTCCTTGAGGCCTTTGACCTGGCCCTTCGTGTAGCCGAAGCGATCCATCGCGACGTGGACGGTGACGTTGATCCCGAGCTCCTTCGCGAGCTCCCACTCGTACTGCACGACGTCGGGCTTGCAGAAGTTGGGGCCGCGCGTCGCGAGGCCCATCGTGATCAGGCCGCGGTCGTCGCTGAGCTGCGACCGGATCCGGCGGGCGAGGTCGCCGTCGATCCGCTCGACGCTGCCGCCCCAGTCCAGCCCGAACCACCACACCTGGAGCGACGTGTTCGGAAAGCCGAACGCGAAGACCGACCGGATCCCGCTGTCCTGGAGGCCCTGGATCGCCGCGTCGGCGTGGGCCGGCGTATTCATGATGTGCGACCAGTCGACAAGGGTCGTGATGCCCGCGTTCAGGCAGTCGAGCGCGCCCCAGCGATTGGCCGCGAGGACGTCCTCGGGCCGGTAGAGGGGCGCGAACTTGTCGAGGATCGAGCCGAAGTACGTGATCAGCGCGAAGTCAGGGGCGCTCGTCCGGATCGATGTCTCCCACGTGTGGCGGTGCGTGTCGACGAAGCCCGGGATCACGATGTCCCCGGTCGCATCGATCACCTTCGCGTCGCCGGCGTCGAGGTTCGGGCCGACCGCGGCGATCGTGTCGCCATCGATCAGGATGTCGGCCTCGGGCAGCTCTCCCAGCGCGGGATCCTGGGTCAGGACGATCGCACCCTTGATCAGTGTCCGCTCGCTCACGAGATCCTCCTCTGTGCCTGACAGTTCCTGCGTGGTGTCATGGATGGATGCACGGCCGGCGTCGCGCCGACCGGGACGGATCAGCCCCTCGATCCCTCCTCCTGCTGTCGCGACCCTCGGAGCTCGTCGGCAACGGTCGAGAAGTCGCGCCCGCCGCGACCGCCCAGCGAGGCGGCCTGGATCACGTCGAGGTCGATCTCCGCCTGCGGCAGGCGGACGCCGCAGGCGGCGGCAAGATCGGCGATCAGCCCGAGATCCTTGGCCGCGAGATCGAGGGCGAAGGCGACCGGCGTCCCCTCCGGATCGAGGAACGCGCCGCGCTTGTAGCCGACGAACGGCGCTCCGACGGCGCTCGCTGCGAGCACGTCGTAGGCCAGCTCGCGCGGGACGCCGGCCGCCTCGGCGAGGACGAGGGCCTCGGCGACGGCCTCGTTCAGGCCGAAGATCACGGTGTTGACTGCGAGCTTCATCGCCGCCCCGCTGCCAAGTGGTCCGAGGTGGAAGATCGTGGCGGCGAGGGCGTCAAGGACCGGCCGGGCTCGCTCGAGGTCGGCCGCGTCGCCGCCGATCATCAGGGTCAGCTTGCCGGCCTCGGCCAGGGCGACGCTCCCGGACACCGGGGCATCGAGGAGGCCGGCGCCGGCGGCTCGGGCCGCGGTGTCGTGCGCTCGGAGGGTCGACGGCGGCACGGTCGAGGCGTCGATGAGGACGGTCCCGGATCGGGCTCCGGCGATGAGTCCGTCGGGCCCGCCGTAGACCGCGTCGACCGCGGGTCCGTCGGCAAGCATGGAGATCGTGATGCCTGCGGTCGCGGCGAGCTCGCGCGGGTTCGTTGCCGTGCGGACGCCGAGCTCGGCGGCGAGGCTCGTGGCTGCGTCCGACGATCGATTCCAGAGGACGAGGTCGTGGCCGGCCTCAGCCAGGGCGCGGGCCATCGCCGAGCCCATCCGGCCGATCCCCAAGACGCCGACCGTGGCCATCTCTACTTCGCCTCGTCCAGGGTCCGTTTGACCGTGCTCACGATCCGCTCGACCGTCGGGATGGCGAGATCCTCCAGGACCGACGCCGAGGGAAGCGGAATGTGCGGAGTCGTGATCCGGACGATCGGCGCGTCGAGACTGTAGAACCCTTCCTCGGCCACGAGCGACACGATCTCCGCGCCCCAGCCACCGACGCGCGGGTTCTCTTCGACCGTGAACAGCCGGCTGGTCTTCGCGACCGAGCGCAGGATCGCCTGGGCGTCGAGCGGGATCAGCGTCCGGAGGTCGATCACCTCGGCGTCGATGCCGTGCTCCGCCGCCAGCGCTGCGGCGGCCTCGACGGCTCGCGGAACCATCGCCGCCAGCGCGACGATCGTCGCGTCGCCACCGGCTCGGACGATCGCGGCCTCGCCGAGCGGGGTGACATGTTCGCCATCGGGAACCTCGCCCTTCAGCGCGAACAGCGCCTTGTGCTCGCACACGATCACCGGATCCGGATCGCGGATCGCGGCAGCCAGGAGTCCGTGCATGTCGGCCGGGTTGGACGGCGCGACGACCTTCAATCCGGGGATCGCCATCGCCCAGTTCTCAATGCTCTGGCTGTGCTGCGCGCCGAAGCGGAGGCCGGCGCCATTGGCCGTCCGCAGAACGAGGGGCAGGGCGACCTGGCCGTCGGTCATGTAGCGAGTCTTGGCGATCTGGTTGACGACCATGTCCCAGGTCACGGCGAAGAAGTCGCTGAACATCAGCTCGCCGATCGGGCGGAGGCCGGTCATCGCCGCGCCCATCACTGCCCCCACGATCGCCTGCTCGCTGATCGGGGTGTCGCGGACACGCTCCGGCCCGAACCGGTCGAACAGCCCCTCGGTCAGCTTGAAGACGCCGCCCGCAGCTCCGATGTCCTCGCCGATCAGGACAACGGAAGGATCGCGGTCCATCTCCTGGGCGATCGCGGCGGCGATGGCTCCGCGGTAGGTCATCTCAGCCATGAGCGGGCACCCTCAGCTTCGACTCATTGCCCGCTCTCCGAGGTTCGAGGGGGAGCTCCGCGACCCCATCGGCCCGAGGATTCAGTTCCGCCATGACGAGCCTCCGTCGGCCCAGACCTGGGTCTCGAGAACCTCGGGACCCGGCTCGGGGGCGGCGCGGGCCTCGGCCTCAGCCGCGGCCACGTCCGCTCGAATGGCCTCGTCGATCGCGTCCAGATCCGCGGCCGTCACCCCGGCCGCCTCGAGCCGGGACCGGAAGGCCGGGATCGGGTCGCGCGCCTTCCACGATGCAACCTCGTCGTCCGGGCGGTACTTGCCCGGATCCGCGCGCGAATGGCCGCCATGGCGGTACGTCAGCGCCTCGATCAGTGATGGCCCATCCCCCGCCCGTGCCCGGTCGATCGCGGTCGTGGCGACGGCATGGACCGCTTCGACATCGTTGCCATCGACGACGATCGGCTCGAGTCCGTAGGCCGCGGCCCGATCCGCCGCCGGCCGGGCGACCGACGTCACAGCGCCGATCGGCGTGTACTCCATGTACTGGTTGTTCTCACAGACGAACACGACCGGCGCCTTCCAGACCGCTGCCATGTTCAGGGCCTCGTGGAATGCCCCGATATTCGTCGTCCCATCGCCGAAGAAGCAGACCGCCACCTGGCCGGACTTCCGGTACTGAGCCGACCACGCGGCGCCCAGCGCGATCGGCAGGTGCGCCCCGACGATCGCGTACGAGCCCATCGCCCCGTGCTCGACGCTGGTGAGATGCATCGAGCCGCCCTTGCCCCCGAGCAGTCCTGTCGCCCGCCCGAACAGCTCGGCCAGGATCGGAGCCATCGGCACCCCGCGGGCGATCGTGTGGTTGTGGCCGCGGTAGGTACAAAACGTGTAGTCGTCGGCCCGCATCGCGCCAGCGAATCCCGCCGCCACGGCTTCCTGACCGATCCCGAGATGGGTGGTGCCCCGGACGAGACCCTCGAAGAAGAGCTCCTGGGCACGCGTCTCGAGAAGACGGCACTGCTGCATGACCCGATAGAGGGACAGGCCGAGCGCGCGCTCGACGCGGGCGGGAGGCGCCGGGGACGCGGCTTCGGAGGCGTTCGTCATGCGATCAGTACGCGTTCGCGACGAAGAGCTCGTCCGACGGGAACTTTGTGATCACGACCGGGCCCTCGGCGGTCACGACGACCTCCTCCTCGATCCGGGCCGCGGAGTAGCCGTCCTTGGCCGGGCAGTACGTCTCGAGGGCGATGACCATCCCTTCCTTCAGCTCGACCGGGTGATCGAGCGAGTTCAGGCGGCTGATGATCGGCCGCTCGTGAAGGAACAGCCCGACGCTGTGCCCGAACTGGAGGCCGAAGCACTCCATCTCGCTGCTGAACCCGAACGCCTCGGCCTTCGGCCAGACCTTGGCCACCTGATCGGTCGTGACCCCGGGCTTCATCAGCTCGATCGATGCGTCGATCCACTCGCGAGCCTGCTTGTAGGCATCGCGCTGGGCGTCGCTCGCGGAGCCGACGTTGAACGTCCGGTAGTAGCACGTCTTGTAGCCGAGGAACGTGTGGATGATGTCGAAGAAGGCCTGGTCTCCGGGCCGAATGATCCGGTCGCTGAAGACGTGCGGGTGCGGGCTGCAGCGCTCGCCCGAGACGGCGTTGATGTTGTCGACGTGCTCGGAGCCCAGGTCGAACAGAAACTTCGTCACATCGGCGACCAGTTCGTTCTCGCGGACGCCGGGCTTGAGCTGCTCGGCGATCCGCTGGTACGCCCCGTCGACCATCGCGCACGCCGTGTTCAGCAGGATGATCTCGTCGATCGACTTCACCTCGCGGGCGTCGAGCATCACCTGCTGGCCGTCGACGACGGTGATCCCCTCGGCCTCGAGGGCGGCCAGCATCGGCGGCTCGGCGATGTCGACCCCGAGCGGCATGTCATGGACGCCCTCGGCCTTGAGGAGGTCGCGGATCTCGCGCGCGGCCGCCCGGAAGAGCCCGGCGTCCGGAGCGACGGCCCCGCGCAGCCCGACCATCCCGGCGTGGATGTTTTCCTGGGCGAGCCACGGACAGTTGAGGCGGTGATGCTTGGCCGCGCTGCCGAAGTCCCAGATGTGGGGCGTGCCACCGCGGGTCAGGAGGGCGTAGCGGGTCATCTTGTCGCGGGCCCACTCGCCGATGTGGGTGCTCGTGACGTAGCGGATGTTGTTGAAGTCGAACAGGAGGAGGGCACCCAGATTCGAGGCGGCCAGCGCGGCGCGCGATCGATCGGCGCGGTACGTCCGCAGGCGATCGACGTTCCAGCGCTCTTCCCAGTCGACGTTCATCGAGCCCGGGGAAGCGAACGACGTCCTCATCCGGTTTGGATCCCTCGTCCTCGACGGGGCGATCAGGCTGATCGCGACCGTTCACCAATGCTACACAGCATGGCGGCCCATGCAACTCCCGTGTCCCTGCCGAGTAGCATGACCGAAACGAAACGTGGGAGGGGCCGGTGGGCCGTGAGCGGCGGAATGGATCGGCGGAGCCCGAGTACGCCTCGATGGGCGATCGTCTCCGACAGGCGCGACAGGCGCGGGGCCTGAGCCTGCGCGGGCTGGCCGAGGTGCTGGGTGTCTCGCCGAGCCTCATCTCACAGGTCGAGACCGGCCGCGCGAAGCCCTCGGTCAATACGCTCTACGCCTTGGCCAACGAGCTCGGGATCTCGCTCGACGTCCTCCTGTTCATGGACACGATGCCGCCGGCGCAGCGTGCCGCCGACGGTGACTCGGGCGAGGTCGGCGAGCCCGCCGAGGTGGCGGTTCCCCACGATCCTGTGCAGCGCGCAGCCTCGCGGACCGCGATCCGCCTCGGCTCCGGCGTGGTCTGGGAGCGACTGACGACGGAGTCGATCCGGAACGTCGACTTCCTCCACGTGACCTACGAGGTGGGTGGTGAGTCGAGCCCGGCCGATGCCTTCCAGCGCCACACGGGCCAGGAGTGGGGCTACGTCCTGAGCGGCACATTGATGGTCCGGATCGGGTTCGAGGAGTTCCTCCTCCGGCCGGGCGACGCGATCAGCTTCGACTCGGCCACGCCCCATCGGCTGTTCAACGCCGGCGATACACCCGCCAACGCCGTATGGTTCGTCCTCGGGCGCGGTTCGCCCAACGTCGCCCGCCGCTGAGGCGCCGCGCCGGTCACCGACCGTCACCGTATCTGTTCAACAGGGCGGCGCATCCTGCAATCCGCCTTGACATGTGTTCATTGGCTTTGCACACTCCGAACCATTGCGGCGGGAATGCGTGGAGGAGGCAAAGATGCGTGCTGGTCAGCACTCGCGATCCAGGACTCACCGGATCGTCGGACTCGCAGCGTTGGCTGCACTGATCCTGGCTGCGTGCGGCACGGCCGCATCGCCGTCGCCCAGCACGGCTGCCCCGGCCGGCTCGAGCGCCGCGTCGCCCGGCGGCGCGAGCCCGTCGGCCGTCGCGAAGACGCTCGAGCTGGCCTATCTCTCCTTCGCGGTCGCGAACAGCTATGACGCCCCGATGCTCGCCGCGGCCCAGGGTGCCGCCGCCGCGGGCAACGCGAAGCTGACGGTCTTCGACGCGAACCTCGACCCGGCGGCGCAGGCGAAGCAGCTCCAGGACGCAGTCGCGTCGGGCAAGTTCGACGGGATCGTGCTCCAGCCACTGTACGGAGCGGGCCTCGTCACAGGCGCCCAGGACGCGATCAAGGCCGGCATCGCGATCGGCAATATCGACCAGATCCTCGGCACCGACAACACGACGGCCGAGTCCCAGATCGAAGGACAGATGGCGAACGTCGTGTTCGTCCCGAGCGAGCTCGGGCGGAAGATCGGCGAGCTCGTCGTCAAGGCGTGCGGGACCGCCAACCCGTGCAACGTCGGCTACATCTACTCGGTCAAGGCGGCCGCCCTCGACACCTCGCTCCGCGACGCGTTCAACAAGGCGACGGCATCCAATCCGGCGATCAAGGTCGTCGCCGAGGGCGAGTCGTTCTATACGACGGCGCTCGGGCTCAAGGCGTCGCAGGACATGCTCACCGCGCATCCCGACCTGACCGTCATCACCGGCGCCGACCAGGCGATCACCGGCGCGGTCCAAGCCGTCGCCGATGCCGGCCTGAAGGGCAAGGTCCAGCTCGTCGGCTATGGCGGCGGCGCGATCGCGTTCCAGGGCATCGCCGCCGGCGATCGCTACGGGACAGTCATGCAGGCGCCAGCGACCGAGGGCCGGCTCGGCGTCCAGCAGCTGATCGAGGCGATGCGCTCCGGCACGCCCGCGCCGGGCGTTGACGTCCTGAAGGACCTGCCCGACGGCGGGGTCGCCACCAAGGACAACGTCCAGACGTTCCTCCCGCTCGCGGAGTGGCCGGGCTGATCCCGTCGACGGGTCGCGCGATGACTCCGGGTGCGATCCATTTGGCGATCCACGGCGTCGGCAAGTCGTTCGGCGGGACGCGCGCCCTCGACGACGTGACGCTCGAGGTCGTGTCCGGCGCTGTTCATGCATTCGTCGGCGAGAACGGAGCCGGCAAGTCCACCCTCGGCAAGATCGTGGCGGGCGTGATCCAGCCCGACCAGGGCCAGGTCACCGTTGCCGGTGAGCCCGTCGCTTTCGGGTCTCCACGCGAGGCGCTTGCGCGCGGGATCGCGCTGGTCGCCCAGGAGGTAGCCGTCGTCCCGCAGCGGACCGTGGCCGAGAACGTCTTCCTCGGCACCGAGCCGCGCCGCTTCGGCTTCGTCCAGCGCCGACGCCTTGCCGGGCGCTTCGAGCAGCTCGTCCGCGACGCCGGCTTCGAGGTCCCGGCCAACGCGGTCGTCGGCACCCTCCCGATCGCCAAGCAGCAGCAGGTCGAGATCCTGCGGGCTCTCGCCCGCGAGGCCGAGCTGATCGTGTTCGACGAGCCGACCGCCTCCCTGTCAGCGACGGAGGTCGAGCGCTTCCACGAGATCGTCCGGAGCCTGGCGCGCAACGGCCGGACGGTGATCCTCGTGTCGCACTTCCTGACCGAGGTGCTGACGCTGGCCGACACGATCACCGTCCTCCGCGACGGGCGCGTCGTCCGGACCGGACCGGCAGCAGAGGAGACCGAGGACACCCTCGTCGCAGCGATGCTGGGTCGCTCGGTGGGCCGGACCTATCCGCCGAAGCAGCGCGCCGCCGCCGACGCGCCGATCGCCCTGTCCGTTCGCGATCTCCATGCGGCGGGCGTCGCCGGGGCATCGCTCAACGTCCGGGCGGGTGAGATCGTCGCCCTGGCCGGGCTCGTCGGGGCCGGCCGATCCGAGCTGGCCCGGGCGATCTACGGCGCGGTCCCGGCCACGGCCGCGGAGCTGACGGCGGCCGGGCTGCGCCTGCCCGGCCGGCCCGTCGGGTCGATCCGCGCCGGCGTCGCGCTGATCCCCGAGTCGCGCAAGGACGACGGGCTGCTCCTCACCCGTTCAGTTCGCGAGAACGTCAGCCTCGCGAGCCTGCCGCGCCTCGGCCGCCTCGGCTTCGTTCGACGCCGGGCCGAGACGGCCGGTGTCCGTGAGGCACTCGAGCGAGCGACGGCGGTCCCAGTCCTCGATGCGACGCCGATGGCGCTGTCGGGCGGCAATCAACAGAAGCTCCTGTTCGCTCGCGCCCTGCTCGCCGAGCCGCGCGTCCTGATCGCCGACGAGCCGACCCGGGGCGTCGACGTCGGGGCCAAGCGCGACCTCTACGAGCTGCTTGTCGCGATGGCCGCCCGCGGCGTCGCGATCCTCCTGATCTCGAACGAGATCGAGGAGATCCTGGGGCTGGCCCACCGGGTCCTCGTCCTGCGAGCCGGCCGGATCGTTGCCGAGCTCGACGGCGACGCGGTCACGGAGCAGGCCATCCTCGCCGCTTCGTTCGGCCGAGCCGTGGCCGTGGCGTCGTGACCGAGGCGGTCGTGGCGGCCCCGACCGGACCCACGCCGATCGCCCGCGCCCGCGACGCGCTCCGGCGCGGCGGGATCGTCATCCCGTTCATCATCACGCTCATCGCCCTGAGCCTGATCAGTCCGTCATTCCTGCGCTTCCAGAATCTCGCCAACATCCTCGACCAGCAGGCCGGGATCATCATCGTGGCGGCCGCCGGAACCCTCGTCCTCATCGCGGGCGGGATCGACCTGAGCATCGGCGCGATCTACGGCCTCGCCGGCGCGACGGCGGCGCAGGTCTCGGCGTCGGTGTCCGTTCCTGCCGGTATCGCGGCCGGGATCGCCGTCGGGCTCCTCGTCGGGCTCGCAAACGGCGTGATCGTCACCCGCTTCCGGATCAACCCGTTGATCGGGACGCTGGCGATGTCGTTCGTGGTGAGCGGCATCGGGGCGATCGTCACCAAGGGCAATCTGATCGTGGTGTTCGACCACCCGGAGTTCCAGATGTTCGCCGCGACCCGGATCCTCGGCCTGACGAGTGCCGCCTGAATGATGATCGTCGTCGCGATCGTGGCCACGATCGTCCTCAGCCGGACGACGTTCGGGCGCTACGTCTATGCGACCGGCGGGAACGCCGAGGCGGCCCGGCTGGGCGGCGTCCGGATCAATACGATCCGGATCGCGACATTCGCCCTGAGCGGCGCGGCCGCGGCGCTCGCAGGGAGCATCGACGCGTCGCGGGTCTTGAGCGCGCAGGCGTCCGCCGGGCAGTTCCTCACGTTCACTGTCCTCACAGGGATCATCGTCGGCGGCACGAGCATCGCCGGCGGCGAGGGTTCGGTCCAGCGGACGGTCATCGGCTGCCTCTTCGTCGCGTTGGTCGCCAACGGGTTCAACCTCCTCGGGCTCGATCCGTTCTACCAGCAGGTGACGCTGGGCGTCATCCTGTTGCTGGCGGTCGGGACGGACGCGTGGTCGCGTCGCCTCGCCTGACCAGCCGCAGCCCGCCCGACAGCACGAGGTCAGCAGTGGTCCATCACGTCGGACACATCGACTGGTCGTTCGCCGAGAGGCCCGGGCCGTCGACCACGACCGCGTCGGGCCTTGCCCGGCTGCCCCTCGTCGGCCCGGCCCAGGGGGCGGTCCACACCGACCTCGCCGCGGTGGCCCTGCTCCCGGGCGGCTGGCTGGCGCCCCACGTCCACGCCTTCGAGGAAGCCCTGTACGTCCTCGAGGGCGAGCTGCTTCTCGAGCTCGGCGGGCTCGTCCACCGCCTCGCCGCCGGCGACTACGCGCTGTTCCCGACCGGGCTGCGCCACGCGCTGGGCAACACCGGCGCAACGACGACCCGGTTGCTCTCGCTGGCCTCGCCCCAGCGAATGGCGCCTGGCGGGCCGCGCCGGGACACGTTCTTCGAGCCGGCGCAGAACCTCGCCGCGATGGACGCGGCCGCCGTCCGGCCGCTGTTCGAGGACCCGACCCTGCGCCTCGTCGGGCACTACGACGGCAGCGGTCCCCAGCTCGAGACGCTCCGGATCAAGGACGCCGCCCGGGGCCGCGCCTCGGCCGGGCGCGATACGGCGCTCGTCGTCTACAGCGGGATCTCGGTGAAGATGCTCGTCGATCACGCCTTCGGGGCGGATCACGTCACGATGTTCACCGTCGACTACGAGATCGGTGGGGCTGCCCAGGCCCACGACCACCCGTTCGAGGAGGCGTACGTGTTCCTCGCCGGCGAGATCGAGGGCGAGATCGACGGAACCCACTACACCTTCCGGCCGGGAGACGTGGCATTCGCGGGCGTCGGCTCGGTTCACGGGTTCTACAACACCGGCAGCGAGCGAGTCCGCTGGATCGAGACACAGGCGCCCCAGCCGCCGGCGCGCCACTCCTACCGCTGGGTGCGGGACTGGGAACGCTACGAGGAGGCCCGTCGGGCCGAGGAGGAGACGCGATGACGGATGGCGCCGTGGTAGTCGTGGGCGGAACGCGGGCAATCGGGCTGGAGATCGTCCGCCACTACGCGGGCGCCGGGCGGGACGTCGTCCTCTCCGGTCAGTCGCCGGACAACGTCGCCGCCGCCGCAGCCGAGATTGGCGGCTCGGTTCGAGGCATCACGTTCGATCTCTCCGCGCCACAGACGATCGAGGCCGCCCTCGCCGACGTCGGCCCCGTGGACCGCCTCGTGCTGGCCGCGATCGATCGCGACCAGAATGCAGTCGCGACCTACGACATCGAGCGCGCGATCCGGCTCGTCACCCTGAAGCTCGTCGGCTATACCACCGTCGTGGCCAAGCTCCGCTCGCGACTGGCGACGGACGCCTCGGTCGTGCTCTTCGGCGGAATGGCCAAGGAGCGGCCGTATCCCGGGTCGACGACGGTCACGACCGTCAACGGCGGCATCGTCGGCCTGACGCGGACGCTCGTGGAGGAGCTCCGGCCGATTCGCGTCAACTCGATCCACCCGGGTGTCGTCGGCGACAGCCCGTACTGGTCCGAGAAGCCGGCTGCGATCGAGAAGTACGCCTCCCAGTCGCCGATCGGCCGGCTCGTCACGATGGCCGAGATCGTCGGCGCGACCGTGTTCCTCCTCGAGAACACGGGGGTCAACGGCGTGGACCTGATCCTCGACGGCGGCTGGCATTGCCGCTGAGCAGCGGAGCGGCGGCGTTGGGCCGCGGCGCTGATCACTCGGGCTGATCGAATCCACGTCGAATGGACGTGGCGGCCCTGGCCGTGAACGCAGCCACGGGCCGAACGCGATGTCGGCCACGCTCAACGGCGCCGGATTTGATCAACACCGCCGATCAGGCCGCAACGACGCGACGCGGACCTGAGCCGCGCCGCCTGCTCGAGGGTCCGGAGATGGCGCACCGCTGACCACCGCCCGACGACGACCGCCGCCGGGCTGACGAGCCCGCCGAGGAGCGATCGACAATCAGGAAGGCGGAACGGCGTCGAGGATTTCCCACGTCTTCGCCGTTCGGATCGGCTGAGCCCGAGCGGGGAGTCAGGCGATCCTGATCCGCCCGGCCTCCTCGATCGTCCGAAGCTGGCGGACCGGCGACCGCCACACGACGACGACCGCCGCGACCGATCCCACGAGCCCGACGAGGAATGCCGCGCGAAGCCCGACCAGCTCGCCGACGATCCCGCCGATGATTGCGCCGGCAAGGGCGGTGACCGTCGTCACGAATTGAATGGTCGCCTTCACGCGCCCGAGCAACCGGTCGTCGACCATCGCCTGCGTCACAGACTCCTCGACGACCTCGTACGCCACGCCGAACGCGTCGCTGATCAACTGCTGGGCGATGAGCAGGGCCGCCCCGACCATGACCGCGCCGGACGGGGCGAGCGGGATCAGGGCGCTGCCGAATGCCGACCCCGCGAGCCCGAGCGCCATCGTCCGTCCGGCCCCGAGGCGGGCGACCATCCGCCCGGCGAATGCTGCGCCGACGAACGCCCCAAGCCCCCCGATCCCGGTGATCAGCCCGATCGCGGCCGGTCCGAGACCGATGTCGTTCGTCGCATAAAGGAGGTAGGTCGCCCCGAAGACGCCCCAGAGCAGGTGCGTGCCGGCGTGGGCGAACGCCAGGGCCCGAAGGATCGGGCTGCGGGCGACGACGTCGATCCCCTCCCGGATCTCGCGCAGGACGGGCTCGCGGTCCGCGGCAGGCGGCCGGGCCGGCTCCGGCCGTCGGATCGACGCAAGAAGGGCTCCCGAGGCGAGGAAGGACAGCGCGTCGAGGGCGATCGCGATCGGCGCGGTGAAGATCTGGACGAGGACGCCACCGAGGGCGAAACCGGTGAACTCGGCCACCGAGCCGCTCGCCGAGAGCGCACTGTTGGCCGCGACGAGCCGGGCTCGCGCGACGATCGCCGGGAGATACGCGCTGCTCGCCGCGTCGAAGTAGACCGACAGGATCGCCGCCAGAAACGCCGCCACGATCAGGTGCGGCAGGGTGAGAACGCCGAAGATGGCCGCGATCGGGATCGAGCCCAGAACGACCGCCCGCCCGAGATCGGCGGCGATCATGACCGGCCGGCGGCGCAGCCGGTCGACCCACGCGCCGGCCACCAGACCCATCAGGAGCCAGCCGACAAACTCGACGCTCCGGATCGCCGACAGCTCGAGCGGACCGGCTGACAGGCCATAGATCGCGGCCAGGGGCAGCGCGCTCCGGGTGACGAACGAGCCGACGTACGAGATCGAGGCGGCCGCCCAGACCCGGACGAAGGCGCTGTCCTGCCAGATCGACGGCGGCGCGTCCGCCTCGGGAGCGGCGGCGTCGGCAACGGGCGACGGCTCGGTCACGGACATCTCTCGCGCATGACCGAAGTGTGCCCGGAGCGCTAGCCCGCGACTGGGTCGACCAGCTCGAGCCGGATCCGCTTGTTGATCCGGCCCTTCGACTCGTAGCCCGTGACCTTGATGGAGCCGACCTCACTCGTGTTCGAGACGTGGGTCCCGCCGTCGGCCTGGAGGTCCAGCCCGACGATCTCGATCGTCCGGATCTCCTCGATCCCTGCGGGCAGGAGGTTGATCTTGGTCCGGATCAGGTCCGGGATCGCGAACGCCTGGGCGCGTGGCAGGACGTTGACCCGGACGTCGCGCTTGTGGGCCAGCTCGGCGTTGACCGTCGCCTCGATCTCGTCGACCAGATCACCGCTCATCCGCTCGAACTCGAAGTCCATCCGGCCACCACCGGGCTCCATGTTGCCGCCGGTCACGAGCGCGCGGTAGTCGCGCCAGACGACGCCGCACAGGGCGTGGAGCGCCGTGTGGGTTCGCATCAACGCATAGCGCCGGGCCCAGTCCAGATCGACGGTCAGGGTGTCGCCGACGGCCGGCGGACCGTCGGGCGTAGGCTCGATCTCGTGGACGATGTCGGCGCCGGACTTGCGGGCGGAGCGGACTGTCCACGACCGACCGTCCGCCGGCCGCAGGAGCAGACCGCGGTCCGAGGGCTGACCGCCGCCGCCGGGGTAGAAGACCGTCCGGTCAAGGACGACGAGGGGTGCCTCGCCGCTGTCATCGACAGACGCGACCCGCGACTCGACCGTCCGGGCATACGCGTCGGAGTAGGCGAGCTGCTCGCGAGCGTCCATCGGCTCCCCTGCAGGCTGCGAACCACGGTGGGTTACTTGACCGTGAGCGTCCCGACCATCGTCGCCGGGTGGATCTGACAGATGTACGTGTAGGCGCCAGCGGTCAGCGCCGGCACCTGGTACGTCCGCTGGCCTGGCCCCATGAAGAACGCCGTGTCCCCCTCCACCGCGACCGCCGTCTTGTCGGGGTTCTGGAGGACCAGGTTGTGCTGCACGGTGTTGTCCTGGTTGTCGAAGACCAGGGTGAAAGGTGTTCCGGCGGAAGTCTCGAGTGTCGGCGGGACCCAGCCGCTGGTCGCTGAGGTGACGGTCGCGCTCACGGTGAGGGCCGCGGTGCCGCCCGATGAAGCGGGGCTGGCGGCGCCGGACGGAACGGCGCTTGCGACTCCGGAGGGTGCCGCGCTCGCGACGCCGGACGGTGCCGGGCTGCCGGCGACCGGGGG
>JACCVQ010000142.1 GCA_013698095.1 Chloroflexota bacterium | reverse complement strand
AGGTGCCCATGATCCTGGGATCGCTGCGCCCGTCCGAGCAGCTTGGGATCGTGTGCGCTTCGAAGCCATCGCTCGACGCCGCCACGCTCGCCGCAGCAGGTGTCGCGCCCGATAGTCCGCTTGTTGTGTATGGCCTGGAGGAATCGGAGGAATTTCGAACGTCGATCCTCGAGGGCAAAGGCTGGATGGACAATGCAAAGGTCGAGGCCGAGGTCGTTGGCACGGCCGTCCGCCTGGCGCGCGAGAATCCGCGCGTTCGAGCCCTTTTGCTCGAGTGCAGCGACATGCCGCCCTATGCGAAGTCCGTTCAAGATGCAACCGGCCTGCCGGTCTGGGACTTCGTCACCTTGATCGACTGGATCTACGAGGGCGTCGTGAAGCGCGAGTTCAAGGGGTTCATGTGAACGCTCGATGGCTTCGGCGATCGACGCCACGAAGGTCGGGGCGTCCTGCCCGCCTGGCGGCGTCGAGGGGAGCCCGGTGACCCGTGGTCGCTCGCCGTCGGATCCGGCCCACCCACGAAGTGAGATTCACGTTGGCGTCGTGGCCGACGGGCCCGCCGCGGGCACGCGCGTCATCACCGTCCAACTGGCGGACTCCTGGGTCTTTCGAGTCCTGCTCGATCGTGGTGCTGACATCGGGAGCGCGTGGTTCCGTGGCTCGCCGATCGCGTGGACGAGCCCCGTCGGTGAGAGGCCCCGCTTCAGTCCCTCCGTGGAGACGCATGGTTGGGCGCCTTTGGCGGCGGTCTGGTGACGACCTGTGGCCTTCGGAATGTCGGCTCGCCCTCTGAGGGTTATCCGCTGCACGGCGCCTACTCGCACCAGAGCGCGACCCTGATCGGCATCGAGGAGCGCGTCATTGGGGACGCTCGCCACGTGTCGATACGAACTCGGGTAGATGAGGTGCTGACCTCCCGCGGGCACCTGCGCCTCGAGCGGACGATCGCGGCGTCCTCCGGCAGCGGTGTCCTCACGGTCGATGACGTGACCACGAACCTGGGTCCGATGGTCGAGGCTGCGCCCATCCTGTACCACGTGAACCTGGGCGCTCCGCTCATCTCGCCGGGAGCGAACGTCACAGTTGGCGCCGGGCTGGTGGAGCCTCGCGATCAGGCGAGTGCCGCCCAACTCGAGCACGTGTCGCAGTTCGGGCCTCCCGACGCCCTCGCCCCAGAGGCCGTGTTCGAGCATGAGCTCCAGGCTGATGAGCGAGGCACCGCTCATGCGCGGGTCACCAACCCCGGGGCCCGGTTGGCATGTCACCTGTCCTGGCCCATCGCTACGCTTCCGCGCTTCCACCAGTGGATCCGTCGCTCGCCGGGTTGGTACGTTCTCGGCCTTGAGCCCGCGAATTGCTCCGTTCAAGGTCGGGCCCACGATCGTGCCGCGGGTCGCCTGCCCGTCCTCGAGGTCGGGGAGCGGCGGGTCACCGGACTGGCCATCGACGTTGCTGGGCTCGGTTGACTCATCACCTCCCACTGCGACGGGACGACGAGGCGATCAGGACGTGACACGGACATGGCGCAAATCGGTGGAGAGCATGATCCGCTCGGGCGAGGACCTGTCCCCAGCGACGCGTCGAAACAGGACCTCGGCGGCACGACGGCCAAGCTCCTGATTGTCGTAGCCGATGATCGTCAGGAGATTGTGAACGAGGCCCGAAGCCTCGAAGTCGTCGAAGGCCACCAGAGCAGCCGGGTGGTCGCGCCGGGCCAGCTCGAGCGCGGCGCCGATCGCGATTCTGTTGTTGCCACAGAAGAACGCTGTCGGAGGCGCGTGTCCGTCGAGCATGGCGGCGACGGCGCTGGACGCCTGGCCGGGATCGTGGACATCGTCGCGCAGCAGGGCGTCATCAAAGCCGACCCCGCATTGCATCAGTGCGGCCCGGGCACCAGCCAATCGTTCGCGCATCGTGAAGATGGTGAGAGAGTCGAGGAGCATGCCGATCCGCCTGTGGCCACGGGCCAGCATGTATTCCACCCCCGAGCGGGCGCCGCCGACGTTATCGAGGAGGACCGTATCCGCGTCGAGTCCGGTCGGTGGACGATCGAGGAAGACGACCGGAACACCGCGCGCCATCTCCGCCCGCAAGAAGCCATGATCCACGCCGGCCGGCACGATCAGGAGTCCGTCGACGCGGCGCTGCAACAGCTCCTGGAGCACCTCTCGCTCTCGGTCGGGGTTCTCTTCCGAACTTGCGGTGATCAGCAGGGTGCGATGCTCGGCGGCCACCCGCTCGACCGCACTCGCAATCGCGGAGTAGAACGGGTTCGCGAGGTCTTCGATGACGAGTCCGATGGTGGACGAGGTCTGACCTGAGCGAAGTGTGCGCGCAATCTCGTTGCGCCGAAACCCGAGGATCGAAACTGCGGCATGCACCGACTCGACGTACTCGCGTTGCACGGTCGGGTCAGCATTGATGACCCGCGATACGGTCTTCAGGCTGACCCCAGCCGCCTTGGCCACGTCGTTCATGGTCGGTCTGCGCGTCGCCTCGACCGCGGTGGTCAGCCTGCCCATGAGTCCGCTCCTGATCGGGTATGGGCCGGCCATTCGCAACAGCGCGTCGTCATCATGTCAGGCACGATGATTTGCCGGGCGGGCGGCGCCGGACACCGGCTTCCCGCCGACCCTCGCGGACGCGATCGCCACCGTGGTGTGCGCGGCAGCCAGGGGATCCTGGGCGCGAAGCAGAGCGTGGATGATGGCGGCTGAGGCGGCGTCGCCGGCGCCAGTCGTGGATGTCACCGCTACCTTCGGGGCAGGTACCCACAACGACGCGTCCGCCCACGAGGCGGCAAGCCCTGCCAAGACGGCTCCGCCACGTTCGAGCCGAGCCTGGGGGGCACTCTCGACGACCAGTCCGTCGTGGCCCGCCGTGATCATCACGACCCCTGCGCCCCACCCGACCAAGGACGACGCGAGCGCCCGAAGGTGATCAATGGAGCCGACCGCGGCTGTGCCGAGCATAGAACCAAGGTCATCGGCGCTCGGCGAAAGCACATCGACGTACGGCAGCGTGCGGCGGAGAAACGCGGGCCAGTCGTAGCCGTCGAGCCGAGTCCCCCGCGCGACCACGGAGAGGTCAAGCGAGGTTGTCGCGCCCCGCTGACGGGCACGGCCGAGCAGCCGGATCAGGGCACTCCCTCCCGAATCGAGGAGGGTCGGCAAGAGGGCAGGGTAGCCGAGGTGGAGCAGGGCAATGTCCGCAAGATCGAGGCCGGCGCCATTAAACGTGGCGTTGGCGCCGAGGTGATGCCAGATCGACCGGTCCGACGACGCCGGCTCCAGCACGATCGAGTAGGAGGTGTCCAGGTCCGGCACAGTCGCGAGGGTCGATGGATCGAGACCGCTGTCGGCCAACCCGGTCCGCAGGAGGCGGCCGAGCTCGTCGTCACCAACGTTGGCGGCGATCCGGACGAATTCGCCCAGGCTGGCCAGCATCGATCCGGTGTTCGCGACGCAGCCTCCAGGGACGAGCCTGAGCGGACCGATCTCGGTCAGCGACCCCGGCGACGGATCTGGACGGCGCGGTAACCCCGGGACGACATCGACACAGATATGGCCGGCGACGAGGACGTGAGGCACGCGCTACCTCGGTTGGCCGGGTTCCTGCCGCCGAGCCAGTCGGCTGCCCGGAGCGTCGTTCCCTTCCGAATGACTGACGCGCGGCAGCAGCTCGATCGCGGCCATTCGTCGGTACGACTCCATCGCCGCCGCGACGACTCGGTGAGCGTCGAGTGCTTCCGCCGGGGTCGCGCAGCCGAACCGCCCGCCGAGAGCTCCGGCCCGCTCAGCAAGATACGCCGCCCACATCTGCTGCACCGCGTCCGAGAACCCACTCTCGAAGATCGCCCCCGTGACCGTCGGGAAGACCGATTGGCTGCCCATCTCGACCTCCTGCCAGACCTGATCCTTCCCCTCGATCCGCATCCGACGCACCGTCTTGGGGTAGCGGGTCGAGAAGTGCGCGCCCCCAGCCATGCCCATCACCCCGAGGGTCCACGTGTTCATCTGGCCCGGGTCGATCCGCTTCATGCTGAGCGAGAGCGGAAACGGATCATCCGGGCCCTCGACGGGGCAGAGAAGCGTGGCGTTCTCGAACGTGTCGCATCGGCCGGTCGTTCCATCAGGCAGAGGACGGTAGGGGACCAGGTCCTGAAGGACCGCGAACACCCGCTGGGGCCACCAGCCAAGCCTGAGCGGGACATGCAGCGCATGAAGCCCGAGGTCGTTCATGACCCCGGCCTCGCCGCAGTACCGACGTTCGCGTTTCCAATTGAGTGGCTTGCTTGCGTCGAGGTCGCTCGAGTGCGAGAAACCGCTGGACGCCTCCACGATCGGTCCGAGCACGCCCGCCTGGGCGAGCCCGATGACCGCCTGCGCACCTGGGAAGAACGGAAATTCGCTCGAGCAGCGGACGAAGAGGTCGCCGTGTGCATTGATCAGGCTGACGATCCGTTCCGCCGCAGCGAGGTCGATCCCGAACGGCTTCTCCGCGAGAAGGTCAATGCCGGCGTTGATGACGTCTGTGTAGATCTGCTCATGGAGATCGTGTCGAACGGCGACGTACACGACATCGATGTCCGATT
>JACCVQ010000132.1 GCA_013698095.1 Chloroflexota bacterium | reverse complement strand
GTCAAGAAAGAGGTGAGCGCAACCGCCGGATCGCCGAATTCATAGACGTTGGCGGCCTTGTCGAGAACGAATCCCTCCACGTTGCGGACGATCCCGAAAGTCCGGCGCTTGGCGCGCCCCTCGGCCTCGGCCACGCCCTCGATCCCGCCCGTGCCGGCGAACGTGGCCTTGATCACCGGGTCGTCTAGTTTCTTGCTGAGGTCGGTGACAGTGATCGCGAGCGAGCCGTCCTTGATCGCTACGGCCGCCACCGTGCCGACCATTTCCATAAGATAGACGGGCGTTGCGAGATCGTCCTCGCCCGAGCGAATTTCGATCGAGGCCCCGATCCATAGGAAGTCGTCGGCGAGCTGAGCGAGGTAAGCGGAGTCGGCCGGGGAAAAGACGAGCTGAGCGATTTGCGGGACCGCGCCGCCGGTCCACCCTCCCACGGTAAAGCCGAGCGCGGCCACGAACAGCGGATCGGTCGCCACGCCGGCGCGCCAATCGTTGAACCCGCGATGATTATAGGGGCGCGCTCCACCGCCGGCGAGGCGGATCGCCTCCACCGTGCCGTCCGCCAAGCGCCACGGGGACGCCTCGATCAGGATGAACCTTGCCACGCCCTAGAGTAGCTGAACGCTTTGATTCGTAAAGCGTCCGCCACCGCCGCCGCCCGAGAACCCGCCGCCGCTCCCAATCATGGTGAGATCGCTGCCCCCGCCGGTCGCCACGCCCGAGGACGAAACGCCGAACACGCCGAGCATTCGATCGAGGAGAGCATTGTTGCGCGCGAGGAGATCATTCGTCTCGTTCGTGAGGGTGTTGTTCTCGTTCGCCGCCGCGAGCGAGGCCTCATTCCACGCCTGAGCCTCGGCGATCCGGGCGTTCTCCATTTCGATGACGCGCTCCACGCCGGACGCCGCGAGCGCGCGATCCGAGGACAGCTCAGGCCCCGCCGTGCCGAACGCTTCCTTGCTCGTGTCAATGAGCTGGCGATAGAGGTCCGCGAGCTTGTCGGCCGCGCCGTCGCTCCCGGCCTCGGCCTGAGCCTGAACCTTGTTGATCTCCTCAAGCAAAGCGCCGCGCCTGGTCGATGCGTCTCCCTCGAATAGATCGCCGAATTTCATATCATTCTGAAACTTCGTGAGGCTCCCGATCCGCGAGGTGATGATCGACTCGACCAGCTTGGCGCGCTCCTCGGCATTGATGCGCTCCACGGCCACGAGATCGAGGCCGTATTTCGTGGCAATGCGGACGCGCTCGGCGGCTTGGCGATCGAAATCCTTAAAATAGCGCGAGAGGGTATTTCCGAGGCCGCCGATCAAGTCCTCAAGATCCCGGACCTTGAGCGCTTCCCTTAGCGATCGCTCAAGATCGTCCGATGATTGGAGCGCCTTTTTCACCGCGTCCGAGAGGCCAGTCACCGCGCCGTCCTTGATCGCGTCAAGGATCGCGAATTTGATCGCGTCCTCCTCGTCCTTGAATTTCCTCGTGCCGCCACCCTTCGTCTTTCCGCCCCCGCTCGGGTCGACGACGAATTTGTCCTTGCGCTTGCCGATCGAGACGTTGAACGAGCCGAGGCCGCCGCCGAGCGTGTCAGCGATATTGAGGAGCGTGTCCTGAATGCCGCTCGCGAGCGCCGAGGTTTGCCCCTTGAAACTGCCCTTTGCGGTGGGATCGTCAAAGACGTTCGTGATCGTGGACGAACCCTTTTTCGTCTTTTTGAACAGGCCGCCCACGACTGAGCCGATGATCGAGCCGATGATATCGCCGCCGGGGATCGGGATGAATGAGCCGATCGCACCGCCGATTTGAGCGCCGACCGCGCTCGTCTTGAAACCTAGCGCCTTGCCGATCGGCTTGAGGAGCGAGTTTGTGAGCGCGCCGGTTGCCGCGCCCGCGAGGCCTTTCCCGGCCACTTGCCCGAGCTTCGCCGCGCCGGCGTCACTGATCCCGACGCCCTTCGCCAGCTTTTCGAGGATTTGCGGAAGGCCGGTCGGGCGCTTCCCCGTCACCACGATATCGCCGTTCGCCGCCACGCCGTCCGGGAGGGGCGCTAGAGGGTCCGTGCCGCCCTGTCCCTGAGCCGAACCCGCCACGCCGTTGAACGCGGCCTCCACGCGCCGCGCTGAGGCCGTCACGCCGTCCACGGCGCGGCCGAGACGCTCGCTCGCATCCTTCGCCGTGTTCGCCCCGGTGATTTGATCCTCAAGCTGGCGGAACGTATCGCCGAACAGGCTCTCGAATAGCTGATCAGCCTTGAATTGACCGGCCGCCGCGATCAGTTTTTTAGGGAGGTCCTTGAGGCCCTTGATCGGATCGCTGAAAACGTCCTTGACCGCGCCCTTAACCGAGTCGAGCTGATCGAGATATTTTTGCTGTTTCTCGCGATTGATATCGAGCTGCCGGCCCTCGGCGCGCAATGCCTGAACGCTCGCTAGGATCGCGTCTCGGCGCTCAGGCGTGAGCGGCCCCATTTGACGCTCAAGGCTGAGGATCGTCCGCATGGCCTCGGCCTCGTCCGTCCGCCCCGCCGTGATCAACTTTTGTATCTCAAGCGCCTCGGCCTGAGATTGAATGAAATCGTTATAGGGCCGGTTGATGCCCTCCCGGACGATCACTTTCGCGCGCTCGGCGTCGGCGATCAGGCCCTCGAACCCGAGCGGCTTTTTCTCGCCGAGTTCCGTGATCAGCTTATCGAGATCGGCCGTGGCCTTTGCCGCCGCGTCAATGAGCCGAGGCTGATCGTCAAACTGAGCATTGATCCGGGCGATCCCCTCGCCGGCCCGCTCGCCGAAATTCTCAAGGCGATCGGCCGCCGCATCCGCCACCTTTTGAACCTCGGACGGATCGAACGGAAATTTGCCAGCGTTCGGGTTGACCTTTTTGCCGTTGACGAGGACCTCATAATGGAGGTGCGTCCCGGTGGCGGTCCCGGTGCGGCCGGCGAAGCCGATCACGTCACCTTTCTTGACCGCTTGCCCGTCCTGAACATTGAAGCGCGAGAGGTGAGAATAGCGAGTCTCTGTCCCCGAGCCGTGGCCTAGCTGAACCTGATTGCCGTAGCCGCCGGCTGTTCCCGCGCGCTTCACGACGCCGTCCATGGTGGCGAGGATCGCTTGTCCGAACCGGGCCGAGAAATCTAGGCCGAGGTGATTTGTGGACGCGCCGGCCGTGGGGCGCTCGCGCTGTCCATAGCCCGAGGTGATCGAGCCGCCCACGAGCGGCCGGCCGAAATCCGCAAGGTCCTTGCCGGCGAACGGATCGCGCGTCTTGCGCGGCTTGCGCTCCCGTTCGCGGGCGGCCTCGATCTCGGCGTCCT
>JACCVQ010000128.1 GCA_013698095.1 Chloroflexota bacterium | reverse complement strand
AGGTGCCCTGATAGCAGAGCCGCGGCTCGCCGGTGAAGGTGGTCGGCCCGAAGCGCTGGCTGATTCGGCCGCCCTCGAGCGGCCACACGACCCGCGCGCCGTAGCCGTAGCGCTCGGCCCAGCCGAGCACGAGTGGCGGATACCAATCGGCCGGGTTGTAGCGGTACAGCGCGCGCTGCCAGTCGGTCGGCGCGCCGTTGGACTTCAGGTAGGCCGCCGCGGCCGGGATCGCATCGACCGGGTCGCAGATGTCGGGATCCGCGATGCCGGCGAGCTTCGCGGCATGGACGAACGTCGGCTCGAGGAACTGCATCGGGCCGCGGGCGCCGGCGTAGTTCGGATCGCAGCCGTTGCGGTTGCGGCCGTGGTTCGTCTCGACCCGCCCGACGGCGGCGAGGACCGGCCAGTCGAGCCCGAACCGCGCGGCCGCCTCCTGATAGAGGACGAGGTAGTCGGTGGGGATGTCGGCGACGGCCGGCGGCGCGGCCGGGACCTTGGGGGCGGCGAGCGCTGCCCAGTTGCCGGTCAGGATCCCGACGGCACCGAAGATGATGAGCAGACAGACGAGGGGGATCGCGCAGCCCATCGCCGCGCAGCCGCACCCGCGGCGCCTCACGAACTATTCGGAGCGTCGTAACCCAAGTGGGATTGGCCGACCAGGTCGGCTGGACGGGTGGTGAGCCATTCGTATTCGCGCTTGCTGACCCGTGCCTCGAACGCGACGTGGCTGCGCCCGACGAAGAGGAGGCCCTCGCCCGGTCGGGCATGGAGAAGGGAGCGGCGCTCGGCCACGGTCAGATCGAAGTACCGCCCGATCGCCTCGACACCCTCGGGCGTCTGGCCGAGGAGGACGCGGATGTCGCACTGCTTGACGATCGCCTCGCCGTAATCCGAGCGCAGGAACTCGGCGATGTCCTGGGTCGCGAGCTGCAGCCCGGCGTGGTAGTGGCGGGCCGAGCGGGCCAGCTCCTCGACGAAGTCCGCGCCCGATGGCTGGCGCATCACCTTCCAGGCCTCGTCGACGACGATCAACTTGGGTTTGAGGTCCGACCGCACGGCATCCCACAGGACGCCCAGCGCGGCGAGCTGGGCGACGTCACGGACCTCCGGGTCGCCGATCGCCGCCAGCCCGACGACGAGAAGCCGCTCATCGCGGGGCAACGAAGCGTCGGCCGAGAAGATCGCCGCCAGCGAGCCGGTCGCCCAGCGTTCGAGCCGATGGGCCAGGCCTTGCCCTCCGGGCATATCGCCGAGGTGCTCGACAAGGGTGGCCAGAGTCGGCGGCCGCCGTTCGTGGGTCGCCGGGTCGGGTCCGATGCCGGCCGCCTCGTACGTCGCCCGGAGCGCCCGGTCGAGCGCTGGTCGCTCGTCGCGCGAGAGGCCGCCCGCCATGGCGCCGGCGAGGCGGCCGACCAGCGCGAGCTTGGCTGCGAAGGCACCCTCGCTGCCGCCGGCGTTCATCGCCAACGGGTTGAGCCCTCCGCCCGCGCCGAGCTCGACGTACGTCCCGCCCAGCGTCTCGGTGAGTCGGCGGTAGTCGCCGAGCGGGTCGACGCCGAGCACCCTGATCCCGCGCATGAAGCAACGGGCCATCTCGGCGCCCGTGAACATCGTCTTGCCGGTCCCGGTCTGGCCAAGAACGATCGCGTTGTGGCTGGCATGGGCAAACCGGTCGAGAACGATCGGTGCGCCACTAGTCCGCGCTCGGCCGTAGAGGTGGCCGCTGGGCTCGTACAGCTCGGATGCCGAGTGAAGCAACGAGGCCGCCAAGCTGGCGCTGTCGAGGTTCCGCTCGCAGATCGGCCTTGACCGTGGGCCCGGCAGGGCCGAGGCCCATGCCTGGCCGATGCGCAGGCTCGCCGTCTCGACCTCAACCCCAAGGCTGCGTGCCTGGAGCCGGACGGTCTCGAGGCGCTCCGCAAGCGGGGCGCGATCGGGAGCCTCCAAGAGCAGGACGGTGTCCACAAAGTAGATCCGGCCGGCGCCGGCGGCGACCGAACGCCGGGCGGCGACGGCGGTCGCGTCGAGCCGCTCGCGCTCGACATCACCGATTTCGCCCCGTTCGGCCGCCAGCCGCTCACCGGCGCGAACCACCCGCAACCGGGTCGTCATAAACGTCATCGCCTCTGCCCGCGAGAGCGACCGCACGCGCATCGAGACCGTGGCGACGCCGTCGATGGCGAGCAGCCCAGTGAGCCAGCCCGGCCGGAGCTCGGCCGGCCAGCGGCGCCCGAGATGGAGCGCGGCGACGAGCGATGGACCCTCGGCGAGTCCGGGCCTGATCGTGTACGTCGCCCCGGTCCGGGCGATCGCTGACCAGATCGCCGCGATCGCGGCGCCGTCGATGGCCTGGGCAATCAACCCTCGTTCCTCGGCGACTCTCCGGATGAGATCGCTGGTGCGGGCAAGCTGAGCCTCGGTCGCGGCGTCGACGACCAGGATCGTCCGTCGGGGCGGCCGGGTCGGAGTCGCGGAGATCTCGTGGTACGTGGCGACGTACGGCCGGAAGACCCGTTCGCCCGAGCCGTCGACGGCCGGCTTGAGGGCGGCAATGTGCTCGGCTGGCGTCCGATCCGTCGGGACCGACAGGAGCTGGAACGGCCCAGGGATCGCGTCGTAGAGAGCGGCCAGGTTGTCCAGGGTGGCCTCGCGCTCGGCGTCGGCCATAAGCTCGAGGTTGAGCGGGGCGAGTTCGAACCCGCCGCACAGCTGGTCCCCCACCCGGAAGGTGTCCGTCTCGATGGCAGCCGCCGGCCAGGCCAGCGGTTGAGCACCGGCCGCGGGCGACCTGCCGCGCACCATGGCGAGGGGTGATCTCACGGCGCGGCCACCGGGCTGAGCGCAAGGTAGAAGGTCGAGCTCAGCGCGGCCTCGGCGAAGTCCACGAGCCGGGCCGCCGGGATCGCGACCACGACCGAGCCGAGCTTCGGCGGGATGACGACGCCGCCGCGGCCCGAGTCCGGCACGTCGGTCAGCTGACGCCCCTCCGGCGTGCGGATCGTCAGCACGACAAGCCCCTGGCCCAGGACGACGGCCGACGGCGAGTCGGCGCCCGACACCTGGGTCTTGAGCGCGTTCGGGACGGCAACGACATCGACCCGAGCGCCCGCCGCGAGCGCGCCGCCGACCGCCTGACCGGGCTCGACCGGCAGGGCGAAGGCGACCTGGCCGATCACGAGCGGCGCACCGAAGCCGAACTCTCGCTGACCCGGGTTCGTTTCGAGGACGCGGATATCGACATCCTGACCCGCCAGGACCCTAACGGACGCGTAGCGGCCGACGACGGCATCGAGGCTGCGCGCGGCGTTCGCCGGCGTGTCGGCCGGGCTGACGCTGACGACCTCGACCATCTCGGCGGTGATCGACGTGAGGACGGCGATGTCGACCTTGGCCCGGACGATCCCGTTGCGCGGCTGGGCGAAGTAGACGAGCGCGCTGGCACCGAGCGCGGCGACGAGGAAGACTGCGGCGTAGACGCCCCGGCGTGCCCTCATCCCATCCTCCTCAATGACTGATCGCGGAGTAGACGACGGTGGCCGCGATCGAGCCCGCGAACTCGAAGGTTCGGACCGTCCCGTCGTCGTAGGTCGTCTCGACCGTCAGCTCGACCCGAACGGGGTACGAGCCACGGTTGGGCAGCGGGGTGTTCCACTGGATCCGGATCGGGTCACTGGCGTTGTAGGCGCCCGCTGCCGAAGCATTCGATGCGTCGTTCTCACCGCCCAGGTAGCGGTAGCGGACAAGTCGGGTCGTGGCCCCTCCGATCACGACGCCGCCCGAGCGCATGAAGCCCTCCTCCTCGACGATCGCGCGCAGGAAGAGCGCACATGGCAGGCCGCGCGGCCAGTAGATCTGTGCATGTCCGGCCGCGTCAGCGGCGATCGCCTGCCCGCCCGGAAGCGTCCCCGAGGGGCTCCCACCCGGTGAGACGACCGGCGGGAGGTATTCGATCGGCAGGGCGGACACGCCCGAGGCTCGGTTGCTGATGTCGAGGCTGAACGGCACGACCTCCTCGAACGGCGTGCCATCCGGCGTGAAGAACGCGCCATAGGCGTCACCAACGACCCGGGCGGTGACGATGACCTCGAACTCGCCCGCCTCGTATGCATGGGTCGTGACGAGTCGATCGGATCCGTCACCTGGGAACGTCCGGCGAGTCCCATCGCCAAAGTCGACGGTCCACCGCTGTACCCGCACGGTGTTCGGTCGAACGTAGGAGGCGATCGCGTCGTCGACGAAATCGCGCCAGCCTGCCGTCAGCTCGGCAGTCACGATGCGCTCCGAGCGCGCAGGAGCCGTCACAGGCTCAACGCCGACCGAGAGGTAGAGGCTGAGATCGCCGAACCCGGACGGACTGATCCCGATGGCCGGTTCGGGGCCACACAGGATCATCGATAGGAGGCTGTCGAAATTGACGATGGTGTCGTCCGAGGTTCGGTGGACTGTCACCCACCATGCGTGGCAATAGGCGCTCGGGTCGCCCTGGTTCTCCCATACCGAGTAGTACTTGGTGCGAACCCTCGTCCTGGTCTCCGCCGGCGGCGTCCATTCCCCATTCGCCTTGACCCCGACGTAGCCATGTCCGTTTTCAGAGCTCCAGGTTTCGACCTTGAGCGTGACCTGGTCGAGCGCGCTGGCAGAGCCGGCGATGAGCAGCGCGAGGGCAGCCCCCATGACTAGGGACGCGAGCCGCGGAGTTGGCCGAGTCGACCTCACTGCAGAGGCTCGAACTCATCAACAAGCCAGGTGTCCTCCACTCGCTTGAGGACGACACGGAAGCTCGTTGGCGGTAGGAGGGTCGGGCTCTCGCGTGGCTCGCCGGTGTCAATGTCGATGTCATACCCACCGAGCTGTTGCCCGACCATCACGGTTGCGGTCTGACCTTGGACATCGACCTCAAAGCCCGACAGTTCGTTGGCTGTGATCACCGACGCCTTGCCGGCTTCCTTCTGGCCCCTCAGGAAGGCGTCGACCGTTAGATACGCCGAGGAATCGGTTCCCGTGACGAAGGGCCTGACGATGGCCGGATCGTCGGTACACCGCGCGCTTGCGAACGCGTCGAAGAACGCTCGAGTGGCGCCCTCGGGCGTCGATGCGTCGGGGGACCCCGAGGCGGTCGCCGAGGGCGATAACGATGGGGAGGGCGTCGGCGACGGGCCGAGCCGCCCGACAAGCAGCACCCCGCCGGCAACCAGGGTCAGAACGATGAATGCTGTGGCGACGATGACGAGCGGCCGGTTTCGCTCCGGGATGCGGTTCACGTCACGTTCTCGCCGCCGCGGACCCGGCGATCGTGAGTGTCACGTCCGGCGAAATCCCCACGAGGCCGAGCAGCGGGATCCGGGCGGGTGCAGAGATCTGAATGCTCACCGTCGGGGCCGTGTTCGTCGCGCCCGTGATCGGATCGATCCCTGGCTCATTCGAGATGACGACTTCGGCGGCCGCCGCGATCTCGGACGGCGTCGCGGTGAGGACATCGCCGGTGGCGGCGAGGTTCAGGGCGAGGTACTCCCGGGCCAGCCGCTCCGCCTCGGCGACCTGAATCCTGGGCGGCTCCCCCGCCGCCAGCGCCGCCGGGTCCAGGGCCTGGGTGGCAGTCAGCGCCGCCATGTCGAGCTGCGCCCGGATCCGGGTTCGCATCCCTTCGATCGTCCCAACCGCGAGGACGAGAGCAAGCGTCAGCATCAGGATCGGAAAGAGAAGCACGGCATAGACCGCGACCTGACCGCGCTCGCTCGCGCGCCGCGGCTTCACCGGGTCACCTCGCTCCGAGTCACGAATTCGGCCTTGAGTGGAACCGCCCACGTGCCCGCGAACGGAATCGCCGCCCGTTCGTCGATCGAGATCTGGACGCGAACCGGCTCGCCCCAGGCCGCCACCGCGGGCTCGACGACGATTCGAGCGTCATTGGGGTCGAGACCTCCGTCGGAGAGCTCGGTCGCGATCCGCGATCGGACGAGCGCGCTGTCGCCCCCAACCACTGCGGCCTGCCGGGCGCCGGCCGCGGCCGCCGCATCCAGCACGAGCCGTGTGTGGGCGAGCCTGCCGAAGACGACGACCGCAAGCAGGACGGGAACGAGGACGAGCGGCACGACGAGGATGGCCTCGACCGTGGCCACCCCTCGCTGCCCGCGACGGCGGTCGGATCGGCTCCCGGGTCGTACCGGCACTGTCAACTGCCTAACAGCTGCCCGACGAGTTCGCCGATCCGCTGGGCGAGCCCGTTGTTCCAGGCGAGGATCGCCGCTGCCAGGACGACGAGGATGATCCCCGCGGCGATGACGTACTCGAGCGTCGTCAGGCCTCGTTGGTCGGAATGAATGACCGTCCAGGCTCGACGGAGAACCGACGCGACGTTTCTCAGCACAGTTTGGCCTCCCTTCATATCCGCCCCAACGTCGACAAGAAGAGGGGCACAACAACGAGGACGATGAACTCCGGCAGGTAGATACCGGCCAGGATCGCGGCGAGCTTCGGCTGGACGGTCGAAGCCGCGCCGAGCAGGCGGTTGCGCTCGGCTTCTCGGAGCGAGCGCTCATGCTCGGTGAGTACGTCCGAGACACCCTTCCCGGTCCGGCGAGCCTGACCGAGGCCGCTTGCCAACTCGTCGAGCTCTTCGACGTCCGACGCCGCAGCCACATCAGCGAGAGCGCGGTAGAACTCGGTCCCGGTGCCATAGGCGGCGACGGCCGAGCGAATCTGGCGGGCGAGCAGGTTCTCGCCGTTCGACGCCGCATGGAGCTCGTCGGCCACGGCGGCGATCGACTGCTCCAGCCCCTTCCGTTCGGCCAGCGGCCGGACGAGGGCGAGGAAGTCCGGCAGCTCGCGCGACAGCTGCGCCTTCCGGCGCCGGCCCATCGAGGCCAGGTACTCGGTCGGGAAGATGTAGCCGACGAACGCGAGCGGCAGGGCCAGGATGAGAGCGAACCCGAACAACGGGCTGAGGGCAAGGCCGATGCCGAGGATTGCGATTGCGAGGACGAGCTTCGCCGCGTAGACCTCGGCCGGCGTGAGCGTCGCCGGATCGATCCCGGCCCGGACGATGTCGCGCTCGCTCACCTGCGAGGCGAGCGCCGGCATCCGGGCCGCGAGACGCGAGGCGACCGGCGCGATGACGCGCTCCCACCAGGGTCGCTCGGCGACGACAAGGCGCTCGTAGCGCTCGCGCGACAGGACGCTCGCCCGGACGGCGTCGAGCTTGGGCTGCGGCGGGAATAGCCACCCATCGAAGATCGCCATGAGCAGGCCGAACACCGCGATCCCCGTCGCAATCGAGCTGAGGAGGACAAGGTCCATCGGCTACACCTCCAACCGCGTCACGCGCCACGAGAGGACGATGCCGGCGACCTCAAGGAGGACCGCCGCCGGCAGGAGGACGTATTGCCCCAGCGCGGTCGACGTGACGGGCGCGATGAGCTCGGGGTTGACGGCCATCAGGTACAGGAACATCGCCGGGATGACGATCGCCAGGATCGCGGCCTGGAGGCGGAGGCCCTTGCTCTCGGCCGCGGCCTGGCGCGCGATGGCGCGATTCGCCCGGGCGGCCTCGCCCAGCGAGGCGAAGACCTCGCCGGCCGCCGACGCCGGCTGCTGGGTCCGAGCGGCGACGATCAGCGCGTCGTACATGAGCCGCAGATTCCGGCTGGCCTGACGGCCACGGACCACGAGCAGGGCCTCGCCGAGAGTTTCGTTGGCGTAATAGCGGGCGGTCGCCTCGTCGAAGTCCGAGCGCACCCAGCGGTGACGAGCAACCTCCGAAGCGGCCGTGAAGAGATCGGGATACGTCCCGCCCGCGGCCGCGCGGTTGACCATGGCGCGCAGTACACGGGGCGCCTCGTCATCAGCCGCTCGCGCTTCGGCACCGACCAGATATCGGAGGTACGCGCGCGGGAGCAGGAGCCCGAGCCCAATCCCAACGGCCGCGACGAGCGGCGACAGCAGCAACCCGAGCAACCCCAGGACAAACGGGCCAACCACGCTGAGCGCGATCAGCGTCTGCGGGGAGAGCTCAAGCCGTGCTTGGGCGAGAACCTCCGCCGCATCAGCGACCCGCCGCGACCGCCAGGCACGGATCTGCTCACCGAAACGCGGCGCGTCGGTCGATGGGCCCGGGAAGAGTGCCATGAGGCCGAAGAAGACCGCGGCGCCGGTCAGGATCGCCGACAGCAGGACGGTGTCCATTGCTAGCCCTCGAGCTCCATCCGTGCCGCCAGCCGGTCCGGCGGTTGCCAACCCTCGGTCGCGACCCAGCGGATCTCGTCCGTGCCATCGCTGCGCTCGCCCCGGAAGACGTCGACGAGGCGGTATCCGCCGTCCTTGGCGACGCCGTCGAGGGCGGATATCTGGCGGACCAGCCGGCGGCCCGAGCGAAGCCGCCGCAGGACGAGGATGAGGTCGAAGACGCGGGCGATGTACGAGCGCAGGTCGGTCACGGTCAGGTCGCGCATCGACTGGCGGGCGAGGAGCTCGATCCGGAACAGGGCATCCTCGGCCGAGCTCGCGTGAATCGTCGTCGCCGAGCCGTCGTGTCCGGTGTGAAGGGCTTGGAGCGTGTAGAACGCTTCTTTCGGAAGGCGGATCTCCCCGACGATCAGCCGGTCGGGGCGCATCCGCAGCGCGTTCGCAACGAGATCGCCGACGTCGAGGAGGCGGCTCTCCGCCTCCCCCGCGGCCAGATCGTGAGGGTGGATCGTCTCGAGGTTGAACCGGTTGGGGTTTTCGAGCGCAAGCTCGGCTGTGTCCTCGACCACGCCAACCCGTTCGGATGGGTCGAATAGATCGGTCAACGAGCGAAGGAGCGTCGTCTTTCCGGCGCCCGTTTCGCCGGCCACGAGGACGTTCGCCTTCGCGCGGACCATGCGGCCGAGGAAGTCGGCCATCTCGGGATTCATGCCGCCGTCCGTTACCCAGTCGCGGCCATGCCGACCTCCGGGCACGAGGTCGAGCCGGAGGCGGTTGAACTTGCGGATCGAGAGATACGGCCCGCCGACTGGCGGGATGACCGCGTTGACCCGCGACCCGTCCGACATACGCGCGTCGATGATCGGGTGGGCGACCGAGAGCTCCCGCCCGGCGAGGGCGGCGATCCGCTCGGCGATCTCGATGAGTTCGCGGGCCGAGCCCAGGACCACGTCGGTCGCTTCCAGGCGGCCAGCCCGTTCGGCGAAGATCTCGGCAGGTGAGTTCACGAGGATGTCGGAGACCTCGGGATCGTCCACAAGCGGCTGCAACTGTCCCAGTCCGCAGATGGCCGCCTCGACCGCGGCCACCATCGTCGGCGTCGCGGAAAGCTCGAGTTCCGGATCCTCGAGGATCGCGCCGATCGCCGACCGGACCGTGGCCTCGCGTTCCGGATTCTGATCGAACGGGTTGAGCGTCTCGGGCGGCAGCCGAGCGACGAGGCGCTGACGGATCGCCCCGAGCGTCCGCGCGCTCACCGGCGGTCGATCGCGCAGCTCGCTTGGCAGATCGGTCATGACCGTCGGCCTCGCGCCCGGAGCAGCCGTCGCACGGTCGAGACCACGCCGTGGAAGCGGAGATCGCTCGACGACGGGATGCCCGGGAACAGAGGCCAGGCCGCCGTCGCGATCGGTCGGAGGACGTGCTCCGCGTCCGGATCGTCCGTCCACGCCGGGACACCCCGGTCGCCGGCGGCATCGAACGCCTCGAGGCGAGGCACGGTCGCCACGATCGGGACCTGTTCTCCGTCGGCCAGCGTCGGCAGCGAGCCCTCGTCGGATGCCTGGTTCGCGACGAGACCGAGCTTGCGCCCGACGCCCAGGGCGCGAACGTAGGAGGTGATCCGGAGGACGTCGGGCAGCGCCTCGACCCGCGGGGTCACGACGCCGAGCACGACATCGGCCTGGCCGATCAGATGGCGGTGGCCGTCCTCGAGCTGTGTCCCGAGGTCGACGACGACGAGTTGGAATCCCGCCTGCTCTGCCGCGTCGAGGATCCCGGCGGCCTCGATCGGACCGAACGGAAGCTCGGGACCGAGTCCCTGCAGCGGCAGCTGCGGCAGCGACAGCAGGCTCACCCCGAAGCGCGTCTCGACGGCCCGTTTCTCGAACGTGAGCGAGTCGGGCCAGTCGTAGCGGGTCAGGAGACGCGACACCTGCGCGGGATCGAGCCCGAGCCGCAGATGGGCCGCCGGGTTGGTCCGGGCTGCATCAAGGAGCAGCACCCGGACTGGGCGCTCCTCGCCATCGAGCGTTCGATACCTGGCGCGCGAGCCGACAAGCGACGCGGCCTCGACGGCGAGCGTTGTCTTGCCGACGCCGCCGGCAAACGACAGGAGGCAGACGACATGAAGCCGGCCGAGGAGGTGCGGGACAGGTAGTGGCGGATCGGACTCGAGATCGGGTCGTTCCGAACCGACGAGACGCAGACGGGGACCAGGCGAGGACGCAACTGGTGGTGCCGGCGGCGCCTCTCGCTCCTCGACGGTCTTCGGGACGGTCGATTCAGTCATCGGCGGGTAGACCTCTGCTTCCGCAGTATCGTCCAGGCCGCTTAGCTGCGACTTATCTGGGCTCTCGAGTGTTGCGTTCCAGCACCGCGAATCGCGGCGGTATCGGACTCCTCGGACGATCCAGCGATAGGCGGGTTCGCCCCGGACCGGGAGGGCCGCGGCGAGGGCGACGGGTCCCGCGCCAAAGAGGACCAGGACGAGCCGAATCGGCTCCCAGATCGGGAGCAGGTTGAGGATCGCGGCCATCAGCACGGCCAAGGCGCAGATCCCGAGCTGGATCGCCGTGAGCCCAAAGGCGATCGGCTCGTCGCGGACGGCGTTCTCGGGGACCTCGACCAACCCGCGCTCGTTCATGTTTCGGTCCGGAGCGGTCCTGGCCCCGACATGGCAGCCGGGATCAGGGCGAAGGGCAGCACGAACATGAGCAGCGCGCAGCCGGTGGCAAGGCCGAGCAGCGCGTTCGTATCGCCGACTGTCGGCGGGTTCCCATCGGGGCCGATGTGCCCCAGCGCTTCGAGACTGAAGAGCACGAACACGATCGTCCAGGCGAACCTGACGACGAGGATCGCGAGGAGGACCTTGAGCCAGCCGTTCGTGATCCGCTGAGTCGCCGGCAGCGCATAGGCGGCGAGACAGATCGGCCCGACGAGGATGAGCAGGCGCTCGACCGCCGACAGGGCCGCATTGACCATCTGGAGGAACGTCATCAGCACGGTCGCCGCCAGGCCGGCCGACAGCCAGGCGCCGTCGTTCCAATTGTTGGGGCCTTCCGCGATCCGGGGATCGAAGCTCGCCTTCTGGAGGACCTCGAAGACGCCACCTGCTGCCGGCCAGGCGTCGGATCCGCCGACCGCGTTGCCGGGGATCGAGACCCCGACCATCGCCAGGTCGGTGACAGTGACGAACTGGGCGAGGACCGAGGCGAGGAAGATCCCGAGGACCGACAGCGTCGCCCCGACGACGAACCGCGGCGTGACCGCCCGGGCGGTGTAGGCCGACTCTCCGGTCGTTCGGCTGGTCATGATCATGTAGCCGAGGATCATCCCGCCGAGGGTCAGGAGCGGGATCGTGATGAGCAGGATCTTGCCGTACAGGCCCTTGATGACGTCGTCGGCCATCGGGTCGATCGGGGTCAGCGCCCGACCGCGCAGGCTGTCGAGTCCAGCGCGATTGGCGTCAGTGAGGCGGTTCGACCACCAGATCGTCAGGTCTCGGATCGGGTCGCCGATGATCGGCAGGTCGCCGCGGGGAAGATCGGCGGCCTCGGTCTCCGTTACGGTCGCCGGAGGTGGCGCCTCCGGCGCCGTGGGCGGACGGCCCAGAACGGTGAGACCGAGGCCACCGGCCGCCATGGCCACGAGGAGTAACGCCGCCGGCGCGACGGGCGCCGGAGTGGCCGCGTGGAGGAGAGCTTCGGGGAGGTGTGGCCGGA